>JAILAD010000064.1 GCA_024681795.1 Lachnospiraceae bacterium
TATTTGAACGGATTTGATCCGATAAAGGAAATACCGAACGGATGTTATCTCACAGGATTTTTCTCGAACTATCCCACTCAAGCAACAATAGACAAGATTTTTGCTTTTATCGACGAGCACAACATTACACCTTTTATAGGAGCCGCCTTTAAGTTTTCAGACATAAAGCAGGCCATCAAAGCGCAGGAAAAAGGTGTAGACGGAAAGATAGTCGTAGTTATGGATTGACCTTATAAACGCAGTAACGCCTCTGAACCACATCGGCTCGGAGGCATTTTGTTATATCTGTTCGGATGGGCAAATCTTCGGAAGAATTTCAAGGAAATGCTGACCGAGCTTCAGATAATAGTGGGTGCTGTACGGGTGCTACCGTCAGTTTTTGAGCAGTTCTCAGCATGTTTTTCAGGCAAAAAGAAAACCTCGCAAACACAGTGTATACGAGGTTTTTCGTTGTTTTTGATAAAAAAGTAAGTTCGCGACTGATTATCTCTTTGTTAACGCTTGCTGAACTGAGGTGCGCGTCTTGCAGCTTTGAGACCGTATTTCTTTCTCTCTTTCATACGAGGATCTCTGGTTAAGTATCCTGCTTTCTTGAGAACCGGTCTGAATTCCTCATCCGCTCTGCAAAGAGCTCTTGCAATACCGTGACGGATTGCACCTGCCTGACCTGTTGTTCCGCCGCCCTTTACGGTAACGGTAACATCGTACTTGTCAAGACCTTCGATTGCTACGAGGGGCTGACGAACAACTACCTTTAAGGTCTCAAGTCCGAAATAATCATCAAGCTCTCTTTTATTGATAGTAATGGTTCCTTTGCCGGGTTTAACATATACTCTGGCAATGGATGATTTTCTTCTTCCTGTTCCGTAGAACACATTTGCTGCTTTCTTTGCCATTTTATTATTTCCTCCTTATCGACCCTTAAAAGTTCAGTTCCTCAGGCTTCTGAGCAGCATGTTTGTGCTCCGGTCCTGCGTAAACAAACAATTTCTTGTACATCTGACTTCCTAAAGGTCCTTTGGGAAGCATACCCTTTACTGCATGCTCGATTACTTCTTCGGGATGCTTTGCAAGTTTCTCCTTTAAAGTAATTTCCTTATCTCCGCCTACATAATCGGAATGGGAGAAGTAAGTCTTCTGTTCCATCTTCTTTCCGGTTACTTTGATCTTCTCGGCATTGATTACGATTACATAATCACCGGTATCTTCGTGAGGAGTAAACTCGGGTTTATTCTTTCCTCTTAAAACTTTTGCAACTTCGGATGCAAGGCGGCCGAGTGTTTTGCCTTCTGCATCAACTACGTACCATTTTCTCTCAATGGTAGCAGGATTTGCCATATAAGATTTCATTTTCCTATCCTCCAAATATTCACTTGGTTCAAACTGCAAAGCCGGGATTTCCTTCCATTTGAAAATCACAGCCGGAACGCATTCACAATACGGATGTCCGGGCCGTATTCCTCCTGCTTTCATGATGCCGTTTCCATTCTCCATACAATGAAAAGCGCATCTTCGGGCTCCGAAACGGGGCTTTCGTTGCATAAAGCCGCACAAAATAGTATATTACAGGATTTTCCCTCTGTCAACCTTAATTTACAAGTCTTTTTCCGGGTGTTCCCGATTTTACTCCGCTCCCTGTGCCACCTTTTCGGCATGCTCTTTCTGGATTTCCGGATCGAAGCTGAGCATGGGCTCCACATCCGTTTTGCCTTTTATTTTACGCTGTATGTAATTATGCGTCAGTTTATATACCAGCGGAGCCAGGGAAAGAACACCGATTAAGTTCGGAATCATCATCATACCGTTAAAAGTATCGGAAATATCCCATGCAAGAGAGGACGTTGCCAGAGCACCGACTACCATGAACAATACAAATACAATACGGAAAACAATGACCGCTTTTTCGTTAATCAGATATTCCACGGCCTTGCTGCCGTAATGAGACCAGCCAAGCACCGTTGTAAAGGCAAAGAGGAAAATCGCAACCGCGATAAACCACTCTCCCGGAGCACCGAATACGCCGCCGAATGCCTTCGCAACCAGGTTCGCATCGGAAACGTTGTTTGCTGCCGCAAGTTCCGCCGCAAAATTTCCGGTCTCAAGGTCAATATATCCGGAAGTCAGTACCACCAGCGCCGTCATGGAACAAATCACAAACGTATCGGCAAATACCTCGAAAATTCCCCAGAGTCCCTGCTTTACCGGTTCCTTTACATCGGAATTGGAATGTACCATAACGGATGAGCCGAGTCCTGCTTCATTGGAGAAAACACCTCTTTTGCATCCCTGTGTAATCGCCAGTTTGAACATGGCGCCTGCCGTACCTCCGGCAATTGCTTTTGCGCCGAATGCAAATTTAAAAATGGATAAAAATGCCGGTCCCACACTCTGTATATGGTAAAGAATAATAACCAGGGCGCCGATAACGTAAAGGATTGCCATAAAAGGAACCACTTTTTCCGCAACCGCCGCTATTCTCTTAAGTCCCCCGATAATGATTAACGCACCGATAATCATGATTCCGATCCCGATAATAAAAGGAATTGTCGGGATGACTCCGAAAATCGGCTCAATCTGCATATTGCCGAAAAATGCGGACTGGATATTCAGCGTGATTTTATTTACCTGACCCATGTTTCCGATTCCGAATGCAGCAAGAAATGCGCAGACGGCAAACAGAATTGCCAGAATTCTTCCGATTACCTGAAGCGGTTTCGACCTGTTTTTTCCGCCGAGTCCGTCCTGAAGATAGTACATTGCACCGCCGGACCACTCGCCGTCTTTGTTTTTACGACGGAAAAAGATTCCGAGAATGTTTTCGGAATAGTTTGTCATCATTCCGAAGAATGCCGCAACCCACATCCAGAAAACCGCACCCGGTCCCCCGATTACGATTGCCGCTGCCACACCGGCAATATTACCGGTACCGATGGTCGCCGCAAGTGCGGTACAAAGAGCCTGAAACTGGGAAACGCTTCCCTTTTCCTTTTTATTGTGGGCCGATTTATGAAAGACCCCTCCGATGGTTTTTTTCATCCAGTGACCGATATGCGTCACCTGGAAAAATCCGGTCACAAAACTCATGATAATGCCGGTCAGAATCAAAAGCCAGAGTCCGATTGTCACCCAGACAAAGCTGTTGATTTTATCATTTACCGAAGTCACGATTTCCACAAACTGTTCCACTTTTTCATTCTCCTGATTTTTCTTTAATGTTTTGTACAGCAGGTTCTTTAAACACGATTTCCTTAAGACACAGACCTTCGGGCGGAGCCGTCGGTCCGGCAAGGGTTCTGTCCTTGCCTTCCAGTGCTTCTTTCACCCAGGCGGGTTCCCTGCTTCCTCTTCCGACTTCCGCAAGCGTTCCCGCGATAATCCGTATCATATTGTATAAAAAACCGTTCCCTTTGACAACTATTTTCAGTTCCGTATCAGTCGTCTTCAGCACATCAACGGAATAAATGCATCTGACGGTACTCTCTGCCTGGGTATGAACGCTGCAGAACGATACAAAATCATGTTCACCTGTCAGATATACCGCCGCTTCCCGCATTTTTTCAACATCCAGGGCATACGGACAGTTCCAGCTGTCCCTGCGTCGTAAAGGGTTCGGAATTGCGGAAAGATCGATTTTGTATTCGTAGGTCTTTTCCACTTCCGTTTTTCTCGGATGAAAGCCGGGCGGAACCTCAAAGGACTCCACCACTTTTACGTCATCGGGCAGATGTGTATTCAGCGCATAGGAAAACCGTTCCGGGGGAATCGCGGAATCTGTATCAAAAACCGCAACATTCCCAAGGGCGTGCACTCCCGCATCCGTACGGCTTGCCCCGATTACATTTACGGTTTCCCCTGTCAGTTCCTTAATCGCCCTGTTCAGTTCTCCTTCCACGGTCCGCACTTCCGGCTGAAGCTGCCATCCGTGAAAATCCGTACCGTCATATGCTACTTTCAAAAAAACTCTTTTCATACCAATCCGTTACATTCTGTTTATTATATGGCTCAAAATGAAAATGCGGTAAATCTCTGTGCCAGAATTCCGATTACAAAAGGAAGCAGATCCCTGAAAAGGATTCCCGTTGAGATAACGGCTCCCAGATACATAAGAAAAATCACAAACGAAACGATATCTGCCGCCTTATATTTCATCACTTTCATACGTGTCCGGCCGTCTCCGCCGTGATAGCATCTTGCTTCCATCGCAAGCGCCAGATCACCGGCTCTTCTGAATGCCGAAACAAACAGGGGAACCAGCACCGGAATCAGACTTTTCACCCTTTTGATCGGATTTTTCGCCTCAAAATCAGCACCTCTGGCCTTTTGTGCCTTCATGATTCTGTCCGCTTCCTCCATCAGAATCGGAATAAAGCGAAGCGCAATGGACATCATCATGGCTATTTCATGAACCGGCACGCGGAAGAGTTTCAGGGGCTTTAACAGACTTTCCAGGCCGTCCGTCAGCCGGCTCGGCGTTGTGGTAAGCGTCAGGACCGCAGAACCCATCACCAGAAACAAAAGCCTTATAAACATACAGACCGCCATATGGATTCCCTCATACGTAATTGCAAATATGCCCAGCTCCGCTATAACCGTGCCTTTCCCCAGGAAGATATTGTAAATCATGGTGAAAAGCATCGGAAAAATAACCGATCGCATTCCCCGCATCATGAATTTCACGGGGATTTTGGACAGCGCAATTACCGTAAGCAGGAATATTCCCGCAAACATATAGCATATGAGATTGTTGAAGACAAAGAGGGAAACCATGTAAATCAGGGTTCCGACGATTTTTGTCCGCGGATCGAGGCGGTGCAGGACGGAATCTGCCTGATAATACTGGCCCAGTGTAATATCCTTCAGCATATTTTTATCTTCCGCTTTGTAAAGCGTTCAGAATCTCCTTAACCGCGGCCTCAGCCGTGATTATATTTTCGTTAACGGGAAGGCCCGATGCCCTTAAATCTCTTAAAAGATACGTAACTTCCGGTGCAGCCAGCCCGATTTTTTCAAGTTCTCCGACCCGGGCAAATACCTCTTCCGGTTTCCCGTCAAAGCGTATTTTTCCGTTGTCCATCACAATCATCCGGTCCACGTATTTTGCAATATCCTCCATACTGTGGGAAACCAGAATCACGGTCATTCCGTTTTTCTGAAGGGTTTTCAGAAGAGAAAAAATCTCATCCCGTCCCTCCGGATCCAGTCCGGCAGTCGGCTCATCCAGAATTAACACCTCCGGATTCATTGCCAAAACCCCGGCAATAGCAACTCTTCTTTTCTGTCCGCCGGAGAGTTCAAACGGCGAAACCGAAAAATCCTTCTCCTTCATTCCGACCTGCCCAAGCGCCTTCCGGGCTGCTTCCTCCGCTTCTTTTTCGGATAACCCGAGGTTCCCGGGGCCGAAAGAAACATCTTTCAAAACCGTTTCTTCAAACAGCTGATATTCCGGATACTGGAAAACAATTCCTACACTACGGCGAAGTTTCTTCGTGTCGTATTTTCTGTCAAAAATATCCTCTCCGTTTAAATAAACCGTTCCGGAAGACGGCGTAAGCAGTTTGTCCAGCAACTGGACAAGCGTGGTTTTTCCGCTTCCCGTATGTCCCGCAATTCCCGCAAACTGCCCGGCGGGAATTTTTAAATCAATCCCGTCCAGTGCTTTCACGCTCATGCTTGTGTTGGCTTCGTATTCATAGGACAATTCTTTTGCTTCGAGTATCGCTTCCGCATTTCTGGGTTCCGTATTCCTAACGTTTTCTGCCGTTTCCCCGGTTACGGTGTCCTCCGTTTCGGGGAAAAGGCCGGCCTTGGCCGATAAAATATACTCCTCCAGTTCCTTAAGGCTTAATATTCCGTCAGGGATACCGGCTCCTGCTTCCTTTAACCTTAAAGCAATCTGCGTCACCACCGGAAGCGTCATGTGATGTTTTTTTAACTTCTCTTCCTGCGAGAAAATCTCCTTCGGAGTTCCCTGCATTACAATTTCGCCCCGGTCCATCACAAAAATCCGGTCCGAATATACGGCTTCCTCCATGTAATGCGTAATCAGAATAATTGTAATACCCTCTGATTTGTTCAGATCACGGACGGCCTGAATCACTTCCTTCCGGCCTTTCGGATCGAGCATAGCGGTCGGCTCATCCAGAATGATGCATTTCGGGTGCATCGCAAGTACTCCCGCAATCGAGATACGCTGTTTCTGTCCGCCGGAAAGTTTATTCGGAGAAGCTTTACGGTACTCATACATTCCGACCGTTTTCAGGCTTTCCTCCACTCTTTTCCAGATTTCGCCGCTTTCCACGCCCATATTTTCAGGGCCGAATCCGACGTCCTCCTCTACCACAGTACCGATAATCTGGTTGTCCGGATTTTGAAAAATCATACCCGCACACTGTCTTACCGCAAGGGTATTTTTTTCATCGGACGTATCGTAACCGTCCACAATCACGCAGCCCTCCGTAGGAAACAGCAGTGCATTGATATGCTTGGCGAGTGTTGATTTTCCGGACCCGTTATGTCCGAGAATCGTTATAAAATCCCCCGCCTTCACCAAAAGATCAACGCCGTTGAGCGCCGTGGTAACACCCGTCTCCCCGTCGTCCTCCTCCCGGGTATAGGTATATGAAATTCGATCCATTTTAACAATCGTCTGTTCCATATCAAATTCCTGTTTTCAAAACATCGTTTTACAAACGGTTCCGCTAAAACAATCTTCCCTGCAGGAAAAGCACAAGTGCGATTACTGCAAGATGCGCGGGATAAAAGGCATATCCGATCCATTTCGGCATTTTGATTTCGCATCTTCCACGGTAATTCCAGATTAACAGAATCGTAGGGAATGCATAAAGCGTATTTCCGAAGAAAAACGTCAGGATTCCCAAACCGATTGTGTACCCCATGATATATACCGGAATGTCGTGAAGAATCGGGTGTTCCCCGGAAAAAGCAAGGAAGTGGTACATCACGATTCCTGCAAGTACCCCGACACCGTTATAATCCGTACGAAAAATTGTTGCGGCGCAAACCGCCATGATTCCCGCCACCACATGCACCAGGATTGTCCATTTATTTGTCGCTTCCAGCCCGTGTGCCTTTGCGGACTGAATGCAGACATCACTGACCCACATATACGCAAAGAAAAACAGAAGTGTCCAGAAAACGTTCTGTCTGATGATTGACATAAATGTATGGTAACATACCAGATCAAACGGCACTTCCGAAATAATCGCAAGACTTAACAGCCGGATGAAAAATTTCGGTTTGGACCGGGTTCTCATAAATCCATCCGCAAGCAAAAACAAAAAGAGCGGAAAAGCACTCCTTCCGATGACATTGCAGACAATCCCCAGTGCCTTAAGCCACGGGGTTGTATCCGGAATCAGCCCGTAACCGATATGATCGATTAACATGCTGATCATCGCTATCCATTTTATTACCGTACGGTCAATTCCCTTTATCTGCATTCCGTTTCAAATAAGTCCTGTAACAATCTGCTGCCGGATTGCTTCGGCCGGATTGTTTTTTCCGTTTTATCCACATAAAAAATCTATTATATCTTACACTTAAAGAATCCAAAAAACAACCCGCCGGATGCCAAACGTCACATTCACCGCAAAAAAGGACTCCCGATATCCCGGAAGTCCTTTTGAATGTTTTTTCAATTTTAATTCGAAACAATAACCGTTCTCTGAAATAAGCCCTTTAAAGCCGCTTTCAACAACCTGTAATAACCGATTACAGAGCCTTGGAAAGGGATACGGGATCGGGAGAAACAGCCAGAGCATCTGCTCTTTCGATCAGTCCTCTTCTGACAAGTGAAGCAAGGTCATCATTCATGGTCTTCATACCCTGTGCACGACCGGACTGGATTGCGGAGTTAATCTGGTTGGTCTTCTGCTCTGCAATCAGGTTCTTAATTGCATAGTTTGCAATCATGGTCTCGGTTGCAACAACACGTCCCTGTCCGTTTGCCAGAGGAAGCAACTGCTGGGAGAATACTGCCTGGATTACGTTTACGAACTGTGCACGAATCTGTTCCTGGGTATCCGCAGGGCAGGCATCAATGATACGTTCAACGGTCTGTGCTGCGGATGTTGTATGAAGTGTGGAAAGAACCAGGTGACCGGTTTCAGCCGCGGTAATCGCTGCGGAAATGGTCTCATAGTCTCTCATTTCTCCTACGAGAATGATATCCGGGTCTTCACGAAGTACGGAACGAAGTGCGGTATGGAAACTCTCAACGTCACGTCCGACCTCACGCTGATGGATCATTGCCTTCTTATGAGGATATACGTACTCGATTGGATCCTCGATTGTCATAATATGGCAGGGGAATTTATTGTTGATATATTCCACCATGGAAGCCAGTGTGGTAGATTTACCGGAACCGGTAGGTCCTGTTACCAGAACAAGTCCGCGGGGCTTCATTGCGATATCCTCGATTACCGGAGGAAGTCCCAGCTCTTCAAATGTAGGAATTACCTGATTCAGAATACGAATGCTGGCTGCAATGTTATTTCTCTGATGATAAACATTTACACGGATACGGGTTTCGTCACGAAGCATAACGCCGACATCGATATCCTTTCCGGCCATTACCTCGTCTACTTCGCTCTGCTCAAGTACGGAGAAAATCATGTTTCTGGACTCTTCCGCGGTAGGTGCGGGATCCAGGATTTCCAGTGTACCGTAACGTCTGATTGCGATGTTCGTTCCGACTGTAATATGAATATCGGAGCAGCTTCTTTCTTTGGCATAAGCAACCAATTCTTCAAAATTCATTATATGAACCTCCCCTTTTTAATTTGGCTTTTTCTCAATAAAAAACTCCTATTCTCTATTATAATTCATTTTCATAGAAAATAGGAGATTTTTTTTAATATTTTTATCAATTATGCAATTCTGCCATACGTTTCGGCATTTCTTTGGGTAAAAACCCCAAAAACTATACCAGCTCGATGATTACCATCATTGCACCGTCACCCTTACGGGGTCCGATTTTTACGATTCTGGTATAACCGCCGTTACGCTCTGCATACTTCGGTGCAATTTCGTCAAACATTTTTGCAACCATATCAACCTTTTTGGTTCCGCGTTTCTTTCCTGCATTTGCATCAGGTACTTCCACAACGGGGTTGAATACTTTCATCATCTGACGTCTTGCATGAAGTCTGGAAGGAAGGTCTTTCTTGATTTCCTTGTTTACTTCATCGTATACGGTTACTTTCTTGCCGTCTTTTACTTCTTTAACTCTCTTACCGTCTTTGTCCTTGCGGGCAACCTTAGCGGTTACGGTAACGGTTTCGTAATTATCCTTTTCTTTCTTTGCAAGAGTGATTAAACTCTCAGCACCTCTGCGGATTTCTTTTGCCTTTGCTTCCGTAGTGGTAATTCTTCCTCTGTAAAGCAGTGCCGTAATCTGGTTACGAAGTAATGCTTTTCTCTGGCTGGAAGTTCTTCCTAATTTTCTGTACATTGCCATAGTATTGTCCTCCTTTTAAAATTCAGATCCGGGCGCCCACGGTCTTACCCCGGATCATAGGCATGTAATTGCAGGATCTGCGTGCCGTTCGGTCTTACCGCATCACCTTCTGTTTCCTTAAACTTCGTCGCTGGCTTTGAAGGAAAGGCCCAACTCGTTCAGTTTTGCCACAACCTCATCCAAAGACTTACGTCCAAGGTTACGTACTTTCATCATATCATCCTGTGTCTTGGAAATTAATTCCTCAACGGTATTGATGTTTGCTCTCTTTAAGCAGTTGAAGGAACGAACGGATAATTCAAGTTCGTCGATGTTCATAACGAGTACTTTTTCCTTCTCGTCGTCTTCCTTCTCATTCATTACAACTGCTTCCTTTCCGCATTCGGAAAGGTTGATGAACAGTTTCAGATGCTCACTCAAAACCTTAGCTGCAAGGCTTACAGCCTCTTCCGGGCTGATGGTTGCATTGGTATATACTTCCAATGTAAGCTTGTCATAATCTGTCATCTGGCCGACACGGGTATTCTCAACATTCATGTTTACACGCTCAACCGGTGTATAAATGGAATCAACTGCGATTAATCCGACAGATGCGCTCTCGGATTTCTTTTCTTTATCCTTGTTACGGTCGGCACTTACATAACCTCTGCCCTTGGTAATCAGCATGTCCATATAAAATCTGGTGTTTTTTCCACCGCTTAATGTAGCAATTACCTGATCGGGATTCATAATTTCAACGTCCGAATCAACATGGATATCAGATGCCTTAACAACACCTTCCCCTTCAAACTCGATATAAGCTCTCTTGGGATCGTCGGAATCACTGTTGTCCTTAATAGCAAGATTCTTTACGTTCATGATGATTTCCGTAACATCCTCTTTTACTCCGGGGATGGAAGAAAACTCATGCAGAACGCCTTCAATTCTAACCTGACTTACTGCTGCTCCGGGTAAAGATGCAAGCATAATACGGCGAAGGGAATTTCCCAAAGTGATTCCGTAGCCACGCTCAAGCGGCTCAACTACGAATTTACCGTATTTTCCGTCCGGGGATACTTCAGCGATTTCAATGTTGGGGCTGTCAAAATCAAATGCTAACATATCAAGAACCCTCCTTACTTATGTTTGGTTAAATTTACTTGGAATACAACTCGACAATTAACATCTCGTTTACAGGCACATCAATCTCTTCTCTGGTAGGAAGATTTTTAATCTCTACCTTGAAAGCATCCTGATCGGCTGCCATCCATCCGGGAACAAGTCTTCCTCCGGTTACTTCGAAAATATCCTTGATTCTCTGAGTGGAACGTGCTCCTTCAACAATTTCAACCACATCTCCGGCTTTGATTAAATAAGAAGGAATGTTGATCTTCTTTCCGTTTACGGTAAAGAATTTGTGATCAACCATCTGTCTTGCTTCTCTTCTGGTTCTTGCAAAACCTGCGCGGAATACCACGTTGTCAAGTCTGCTCTCCAGCATAATCATAAGATTCTCACCGGCCATACCTTTCATGCGGTCAGCCTTCTCATAGTAATTACGGAAAGGCTTCTCAAGTACGCCGTAGATGAATTTTGCTTTCTGTTTTTCTCTTAACTGAAGTCCGTACTCACTGACTTTCTTTCCTTCGCGTGCGGACTTTCTGTTAGACTTCTTGTCATAACCCATTACGCCGGGTTCAATGCCAAGTGCTCTACATCTTTTAATCACAGGCACTCTGTTTACTGCCATTTTTCTACCTCCTAGTATTAGAATCACTTCATATCATATAGAAAGTGACTATGCCAATATACTATCATCACACTCTTCTGCGCTTCGGCGGACGGCATCCGTTATGAGGAACGGGTGTGCAGTCTGTAATACTTGCTACGTTAAGTCCGTTAGCCTGAAGTGCACGGATTGCTGCTTCACGTCCTGAACCGGGTCCTTTTACGAATACATCTACCGTTTTCAAACCGTGAATGAGTGCTGCTTTTGTTGCGGTTTCTGCAGCCATCTGAGCTGCATACGGAGTAGATTTCTTTGAACCTCTAAATCCAAGACCACCGGCAGATGCCCAGCTAAGTGCATTTCCATCATCATCCGTTAAGGTTACGATGGTATTATTAAAGGAAGACTGGATATGTGCCTGTCCATGTTCAACGTTTTTCTTGACACGCTTCTTTACTACTTTCTTAGTTGCTTGTTTTGCCATAAAAACTAACCTACTTTCTTATAATCAATCTTTTTCCGGCTTTCCTTAAAACCGGATGTTGCGTTTAATACGAAAAAATTAACGAATTTATTTCTTCTTATTTGCAACAGTTCTCTTGGGGCCTTTACGTGTTCTTGCATTGGTTTTCGTCTTCTGTCCGCGAACCGGAAGTCCTTTTCTGTGACGAATTCCGCGGTAGCATCCGATTTCCTGAAGTCTCTTAATGTTTAAAGCTACTTCTCTCTTTAAATCACCTTCTACTACCATGGTATCGGCAATAATTTCACCGATCTTCTTAACCTCATCATCGGTTAAGTCTCTGCAACGGGTATTCGGATCAACACCTGCTGCTGCAAGGATCTTGTTTGAGCTTACTCTTCCGATTCCGTAGATGCTTGTCAAACCGATCTCCACACGTTTGTCTCTTGGTAAATCAACACCAGCAATACGAGCCATGTTAATATTCCTCCATTTCCTTTTTGTATGACGACCCTCTGTTTACGTTCCTGTTTATAAACAGTGTCTCTTCATACAGAATTAACAGTTACTAATTGATTGGGGCCGGGAATTCGACCCAACCGGATTCCTTCCGGTCTTTCCGATACTGAAAAACATTGTCTCGGTATCAAAAAGTAAATGCACGGATCGCTACAGGATGGCGTCCTCACATTTTTCGGCAAAAATTTTTTGACGGAAAAATCCTTGCCTCAGCCGCAATAAAACGCGCAAATAAGACAGCGAAAAAATGTTCCGTTAAGAACATTTTTTTGTTTTATCCCTGTCTCTGTTTGTGCTTGGGATTCTCACAGATTACCATGATTTTCCCTTTTCTTTTAATGATTTTGCATTTCTCGCAAATCGGTTTTACAGATGATCTTACTTTCATGTTAAAACCTCCTTTCAAAAAGTGACCGTTTACCATTGTATCATCAAATATTTCAAGATGCAAGAAAAATTTCGTCTTATTTCACAAAATTTTTTGGCACTTTTCATAAAATTTAAAAAAGCCGCTTTGCATCAAAAAACCAATTTTATTTATCTCTCCAGATAATCCTTCCTTTGGTCAGATCATAGGGAGAAAGTTCCAGTGTAACTTTGTCTCCGGGAAGAATACGGATAAAGTTCTGACGAAGTTTACCGCTGATGTGCGCCAACACTTCATGTCCGTTTTCCAACTGTACCTTAAACATGGTATTGGGAAGTTTCTCCGTTACCGTTCCTTCAATTTCAATTACATCTGATTTTGACATACAAATTTACCTCGTTGTTCTTTGTAAAAATAAAAGTGTTCTTTAATAAATCATATCCTTATAAGAGAGTCAGAATTTCAGGCTCACCCTCTTCGGTTATTAAAATCGTGTTTTCGTAATGTGCGCTCGGCAGTCCGTCCGCCGTGGTGGTCGTCCAGCCGTCGTCATGGAAAATCACGTCAGCACGTCCCAAATTGATCATCGGTTCAATTGCAAACGTCATTCCGGGACGAAGCTTTACTCCTCTTCTGTTCATTGCAAAGTTCGGAATGGACGGATCCTCGTGCATATGCGTTCCGATTCCGTGTCCGGTCAGTTCCTCCACGATTCCGTATCCGAACGGGGTAATATAATCTTCAATCGCCGTACAGATATCATTTAAATGATTTCCGGCAACGGCTTTCTTAATACCCGCATAGAACGAATTCTCGGTTTCCCGAATCAGTTTTTCTAGTTCCGGTGAGATTTTTCCGACTGCATGCGTTCTTGCGGCATCGGAGTGGTAACCCTCGTAGATACATCCGCAGTCGATGGAAATGATATCTCCTTCTTTCAGGATTTTGTCCTTTCTCGGAATTCCGTGAACGATTTCCTCATTTACCGATGCACAGATGGAAGCAGGAAAACCGTTATAATGTAAGAAATTCGGAATACATTTGTTTTCCCTGATCAGCCTCTCTGCCATAATATCCAGCTCCAGAGTACTGATTCCCGGCTTTACTTCTTCCTTCAGTCTTTCGTGAATCTCCGCAAGTACCTTGCAGGAATGACGCATAAGTTCAATCTCTCTCGGGGACTTAATTGTAACTGACATTTTTCTGTCCTTTCTGCGGTTTCTTACCGCTGCACCTTCCGGCGCTTTGAAAAGCATTTTTTATTATTTCTTATTATATTATATTGTAATAAACGCAAATACTGCTTATCCCAAAATGGAAACGATGTCGGCAAACACGTCCTTCATGTCTTTGGTACCGTCAACGGTTTTAAGTACTCCCTTTTCGGTATAGTAATCAATTAACGGCTGTGTCTGCTCATGATATATTTTTAAGCGGTTCAATACGGTTTCCGGTTTGTCGTCATCACGAAGGATGAGTTCGGATCCGCATTTGTCGCAGATGTTTTCAGTCTTAGGCGGAATATGTACGATATGATACGTAGCTCCGCAATTTACACACGCTCTTCTTCCGGACATTCTGTTTACGATATTTTCATCCGGAACCGCAACATCGATTGCATAATCGATTTTGTCTCCCATTTTTTCAAGTGCCTCGGTTAAAACCTCTGCCTGGGGAATGGTACGGGGAAAGCCGTCCAAAACGTATCCGTCTTTGCAGTCTTCGTTTGCAACTCTGTCAAGAAGGATTTTAACGGTCAGCTCATCGGGAACAAGCTTTCCTTCATCCATGTATTTTTTTGCTTCCATTCCAAGATGGGTCTGTCCCTTGATGTTTGCCCTGAAAATATCACCGGTAGAGACATGGGGAATCGAATATTTCTCGGCAATCATTTTTGCCTGCGTTCCTTTGCCCGCTCCGGGTGCTCCTAACATAATAATCTTCATTCCGTAATCTCCTCTTTTATACTTATAAGTTTTTTGCCGTACTTTGTCTTTGTCTGTTTAAGCGACTAACAGACACACCGCCTTTGGCGGTGTGTCCGCTGATTAACAATTCATTTTAAATTAATCGTTTAAGAAACCTTTGTAGTTACGAACAAGCATCTGGGATTCAACCTGCTGTGCCGTTTCAATGACTACGCTGACAACGATGATGATACTGGTTCCGCCGAAGGATAAGTTAAGTCCGAACAATCCGCTGAAGATGTAAGGAATAATCGCTACGATGGTAAGTCCTACCGCGCCGATGAAAATGATGTAATTCAATGCGGTGTTTAAGTACTCGCTGGTCGGTTTACCGGGACGAATACCCGGAACAAAGCCTCCTGCTTTCTTTAAATTGTTCGCAATTTCCACCGGATTGAAGGTAATGGACGTATAGAAGTAAGCAAAGAATACAACCAATGCCACATATACCAGTATACCGAGTGTATATCTCATATCGGAAAGATTGAACCAATGAGATGAATTCATATATTTCAATGCTTCCGACCACCAGCCTGTTCCTTTGTAGCCCACCATGTTGGAAATAATAATCGGGAACTGTAACAAGCTTGCCGCAAAGATGACGGGAATAACTCCGGCAGTGTTAACCTTTACCGGGATGTTCGTGGAATTTCCGCCCATCATTTTATTACCCTGAATTTTCTTTGCATACTGAATGGGTATCTTACGTACCGCATCACTTAAAAGAATAACCAGTACGATAAGTCCCAAAACCGCAATAATAATTATTACGGAATTTAAAATTGCTGAAGGAACTGATTTACCTTTTACGAATTTCTCAAACAGGTTTATCGCATCCTGAGGGAACGTGGAAATAATGTTAATTACAAGGACGATGGAAATACCGTTTCCAACTCCGTTTTCCGTAATACGTTCGCCTAACCACATAAGGAAAGCCGATCCGGCTGTCATGGCTGCAATCACACAGATGATACCGAGTGCATTCCGGTAGTTCTCCATTAAAAGACCTTTATAACCGATTGCCATTGCACCCGACTCGATTAAAGCAAGTGCTACGGTAAGATATCTTGTAATTGCGGCAATTTTCTTTCTTCCGTCTTCCCCGTCACGCTGCATTTCCTCTAAAGGAGGAATTGCAATCGTAAGAAGCTGCATAACAATCGAGGAAGTAATGTACGGTGTAATACCGAGTGCCAGGACGGACATTCTTTCCAATGAACCACCGGTAATCGCCATCAGAATACCGCCGTCACCGCCGCCCAGAATCTGATCCATTAAGGCTTTAATCTGGGTAGGGTCAACTCCCGGAATAGGAATCTGGCTTCCGATACGAATAATGACCATCATCAGCAAAGTATATAACAACTTTTTTCGGATTTCCTTGATTTTAAAAGCATTAATAAATGTTTTAAACACTAGATCACCTCTGCTGTTCCGCCTACGGCCTCAATTTTCTCCTTTGCAGTTTCCGAAAATGCGTTAACTTTTACGGTAAGTTTCTTGGAAATTTCTCCGTTACCCAAAATCTTAACGCCTTCTACCGTCTGAATTCCGGTATTGATATTTTTGATGATTCCTTTTTCAATCAGGTTCTCGATTGTAACGGTATCACCGTTTTCAAAGTTCTTGTCCAGAACGGAAACATTGATTGCAATGATTTCCTTGGTATTTCTGTTCTTAAATCCTCTCTTGGGAAGACGTCTGTAAAGGGGCATCTGACCACCTTCAAAGCCGATTCTGGGAGCACCGGAACGAGCCTTCTGACCCTTATGTCCCTTACCTGCGGTCTTTCCGTTTCCGGAAGCATGTCCACGTCCGCGTCTGAAATTATTGCTGTGCTTAGAGCCTTCAGCGGGGCTTAAATTCGATAAATCCATTTTGGATCTCCTTTCTTTGCTATAAATCGCCCGTTGAACCCGCCGCTTAAAATAAACGGACAGGTTTCCGGACTCGCATTTTTCAAATTACCAATCGGTTTTTGATTCGGAAAATTATTCCGTAACCTTTAACATGTAACCTACCTGCTGAATCTGTCCTCTGGTGGCTGCATTGTCAGGTAACTCAACTACTTTATGAAGTTTGGTAAGTCCCATTGCTTCCAAAGTCTTTTTGTGCTTCGGAACTGCACCGATGGGAGACTTTACCAATTCAATTTTTAATGTCTTGTCTGCCATTTTATGACTCCTTTCGTTATCCAATGTTCAAAACCGGTTTAAGCCATAACTTCTTCAACTGACTTACCGCGTTTTCTTGCAACATCTTCCGGATTCTTTACCTGGCTTAAGCCTTCGATGGTAGCCATAACAACGTTCTGTTTGTTGTTGGAACCCAGGGATTTGGTACGAATATTCTTGATTCCGGCAAGCTCGCATACAACACGGGCAGGACCGCCTGCGATGATACCGGTACCACCGGGAGCTCTCTTAAGCAGCACGTTTGCTGAACCGTATTTTCCGATATAGTCATGTGTTACGGAAGCATTCTCATCAAGCGCAACGGATACAATGTGTTTCATTGCGTCTTCTTTTCCCTTACGGATTGCTTCGGGAATTTCAACTGCCTTTCCGAGACCTGCACCGACATGTCCGTTTCCGTCGCCTACAACAACAAGTGCCGTAAATCTCATGTTACGTCCACCTTTAACGGTTTTCGTTACACGCTTGATCGTAACGACTTTATCCTTAATTTCTCCTAACTGAGAAGGATCGATAATATTACGCTGCATTATTATTTTCCTCCCTTTCCTTAAAACTCAAGACCGGCTTCTCTGGCTGCGTCTGCCAAAGCTGCGATCTTACCCTGATATATAAAGCCGCCTCTGTCAAATACTACGGTGGTAATTCCCTTGTCGATTGCTTTCTTTGCAATTACCTTTCCAAGATATGCTGCTGCTTCAACGTTATTGGTCTTCTCAAGTTCTGCCTTCACATCCTTGTCAAGGGTGGATGCGGAAACTAAAGTGTTTCCAACGGTATCGTCGATAATCTGAGCATACATATGATTATTGCTGCGAAAAACTGCCAAGCGGGGTCTTTCGGGCGTACCGTGAAAACGGTTACGAATTTTTCTGTGTTTCTTAACACGAATTTCCTGTCTGGACTCTTTACTAACCATTTTTTACACTCTCCTTATCTTACTTCTTACCGGTCTTGCCGACTTTACGTCTGATAGTTTCATCAGCATATTTGATACCCTTGCCCTTGTAAGGTTCAGGTCTTCTCTTATCTCTGATTTCAGCTGCGAACTGGCCAACCTTTTCTTTGTCAATACCCTTAACGGTGATGTTGTTACCGTCTACAACGGTCTCAATACCTTCGGGATCTTCCATCTCAACCGGATGAGAATAACCTAAGTTTAAAGTAAGCTTCTTTCCGGACTTGGATGCTTTGTAGCCGACACCGTTTACTTCAAGTTTCTTCTCGAATCCTTCGGTTACTCCGACTACCATGTTGCGAATCAAAGTTCTGGTAAGTCCGTGTAAGGACTTCATCTTCTTTAAATCATTGGGTCTGGAAACAACTACTTCTGCGCCTTCCACCTTGATTTCCATCTCGGAAGGGAGAACACGCTCGAGTGTTCCCTTAGGACCTTTTACAGTCACTTTGTTATTTTCTGCGACTTCCACGGTAACACCTGCAGGAATCGCGATTGGCATTCTTCCTATACGTGACATGCCCGTACCTCCTAATATATGTTTTGTTTGTTTTACAGTTACCTAATTTAAGGAAAAATTACTACCATACAAATGCAAGTACTTCACCGCCGACATTCAGCTTTCTTGCTTCCTTATCGGTGATAACGCCCTGGTTTGTGGAAATGATAGCAACACCGAGTCCTCCCAAAACCTTAGGAAGTTCATCCTTGCTCGCATAAACGCGAAGACCGGGTTTGGAAATTCTCTTGATACCGGTAATGATCTTGTCATTCTTATCAGCACCGTACTTTAATGTGATGTGAATGTCCTTGAAACTGCCGTTATCAACAAGTTCGTATGCTTTGATATATCCTTCATCCAGAAGAATCTTTGCGATTGCAAGTTTCATCTTGGAAGAAGACACATCCACTGTATCATGCTTTGCAGAGTTAGCGTTACGGATTCTTGTAAGCATATCTGCAATAGGATCGCTCATTGTCATTGATTTTGCCTCCTTAATAATCTACGTAAATCCTTCTATTCTACCAACTGGATTTCTTAACGCCGGGAATCTCGCCCTTGTATGCAAGTTCTCTGAAACAGATACGGCAGATACCGTATTTTCTTAAGTATGCATGAGGACGTCCGCAGATTCTGCAACGATTGTACTCTCTTACAGAAAACTTCGGGGTGCGTTTCTGTTTGATCTTCATAGACGTTTTAGCCATGAAATATTACCTCCTTATTAATGTCCCTGTTTACTTTGCAAACGGCATGTTGAAAAGTCTGAGTAACTCACGTGCTTCCTCATCGGTCTTAGCGGTGGTTACGAAGATAACATCCATACCTCTAACTTTGTCTACTTTGTCATACTCGATTTCAGGGAAAATTAACTGCTCTTTGATACCAAGTGCATAATTTCCTCTTCCGTCAAACGCATTGGGATTTACGCCTCTGAAGTCACGTACACGAGGCAATGCCAGGTTTACAAGACGATCTAAAAATTCATACATCTTGTCACCTCTTAAGGTAACCTTGCATCCAATGTTCATTCCTTCTCTGATTTTGAAGTTCGCGATGGAACCTTTCGCCTTGGTAAGAACTGCTTTCTGACCGGTAATGGTCTCAAGATCCTTAACAGCGGACTCCAAAGCCTTTGCATTTTCTTTTGCTTCACCGACACCCATATTGATTACAATCTTATCAAGCTTAGGAATTTCCATTACGTTCTTGTAACCAAACTTCTTCTGCATAGCATCAGCGATTTCGTCTTTATATAAATCTTTCAGTCTACTCACGTTTGTGTTCTCCTTCACTTAATTAATCAATCTTTTCTCCGGTTGCCTTTGCGAAGCGAACCTTTTTGTCACCTTCCATACGGAATCCAACCCTGGTGGTCTTGCCTTTTACAACAAGCATAACGTTGGATGCATCAATGAAAGCTTCTTTCTCAATAATGCCACCGTTCGGGTTTCCTGCAGAGGGTTTGGAATGTTTCTTAACGACATTCACGCCTTCTACCTTTACCTTGCCGTCTTTGTGGCTTACTTCAAGCACTTTACCCTGCTTTCCGTTATCTGCTCCGGCAATTACCTTAACGGTATCGCCTCTTTTAATTTTCATCATAGCCATCTTGACGTACCTCCTATAATACTTCGGGAGCCAGGGAAACAATCTTCATATACTGTTTCTCACGAAGCTCTCTTGCTACAGGCCCAAAAATACGGGTTCCTCTCGGGGTCTTATCATCTTTGATAATAACGGCTGCGTTCTCATCAAATTTGATGTAAGAACCGTCTTTACGACGAGCACCTTTTACGGAACGAACCACAACGGCCTTTACGACGTCACCCTTCTTTACAACACCGCCGGGTGTTGCATCTTTAACAGAAGCGATGATTACGTCACCAATGTTTGCATATCTTCTTGTAGATCCGCCTACGACACGAATGCAAAGTAATTCTTTTGCACCGGTATTGTCAGCGACCTTCAACCTAGTTTCCTGTTGAACCATGGTAATCTCCTTCCAATCGTTGGGCAAATATTATTTTGCTCTTTCAATGATTTCTGTAAGTCTCCATCTCTTATCCTTGGAGAGCGGTCTTGTTTCTACTACACGTACGGTATCGCCAATGTTGCATTCGTTCTTCTCGTCATGAGCTTTTAACTTGTAAGTTCTCTTTACGATTTTTCCGTAGAGAGGATGCTTAACATGGTTTTCTACTGCAACAACGATTGTTTTATCCATTTTATTGCTTACGACCTTACCGGTACGTACTTTTCTTAAATTTCTTTCCACAGTTTTGCTCCTTTCTCAATTTGACGAATGCGTCTTAGGCTTCTTTTGCCTTCTCTGTGATAACGGTCTGAATTCTTGCGATATTCTTTCTTACTTCTTTAATTCTGGAAGTGTTATCCAACTGATTGGTAGCATTCTGAAATCTCAAATTGAAAAGTTCTTTCTTTGCATCAACTAAAGCCTGATTTAAATCTTCAGTGGATTTCGCTTTTAAATCTTCAACATACTTATTAGTCTTCATTCTTTACACCGCCTTCCAAATCAGCCTTAGAAACAATCTTGCACTTGCAAGGAAGTTTGTGGGATGCAAGACGTAATGCTTCCTTTGCAATCTCTTCGCTTACACCGGAGATTTCAAACATTACGCGTCCGGGTTTTACAACCGCTACCCAGTACTCAACGGTTCCTTTACCGGAACCCATACGTGTTTCAGCAGGTTTCGTAGTGATGGGCTTATCAGGGAAGATCTTGATCCAAACCTGACCGCCACGCTTAATATAACGGGTCATTGCAACACGGGCTGCCTCAATTTGATTGGACTTAATCCAGCAGGGTTCTGTTGCTACAAGTCCGAATTCACCGTAACTGATGGTATTTCCACGAAGCGCCTTTCCGGTCATGGTACCGCGGAACTGTTTACGACGCTTTACTCTTTTCGGCATTAACATTATTTATCTCCCCCTTCCTTTTCTTCTTTGGTAGGAAGGATTTCACCTTTGTAAATCCATACCTTAACACCAAGTTTTCCGTAGGTGGTATCTGCTTCCGCAAAACCGTAATCAATGTCGGCACGAAGTGTCTGAAGAGGAATGGTTCCGTCGCTGTATGTTTCGGAACGAGCCATATCGGCACCGCCCAAACGTCCGGAAACGGAAGTTTTGATTCCGAGTGCACCGCTCTTCATGGTTCTGCCCATGCAGGACTTCATTGCTCTACGGAAGGATACACGGTTCTCAAGCTGTGCTGCAATGTTCTCTGCTACAAGCTGAGCATCCTTATCCGGTTTCTTAATCTCTTCCACGTCAACGGTTACGTTCTTGCCGGTCATTTTCTGAAGTTCCTTCTTGGTAACTTCAACGTCTGCACCGCCCTTACCGATTACTACACCGGGCTTTGCAGTGTAAACTTTAACTTTCACCTTATTGGAAGATCTCTCAATTGTGATGTCGCTTACACCGGCCTGAAATAATTTCTTCTTTAAATATTTTCTGATGTTGTAGTCTTCAACTAAATTGTCTGCGAAATCAGAATCTGCATACCAGGTAGAACTCCAATCCTTGATCACGCCTACTCTTATTCCATGAGGATTAACTTTCTGTCCCATATTTTCCTCCTATCTCTCGTCAAGCACGATGGTAATGTTGCTCATTCTCTTCTCGATTCTGTAAGCTCTACCCTGTGCCCTCGGTCTGATTCTCTTCATTGTCGGTCCCTTATCTGCGTAGCAGGCTGCAACGTAAAGCTTGTCAGCGCTCATACCGTTGTTGTTCTCTGCATTCGCAATTGCGGACTGCAATAATTTTTTGATAATGCTTGAAGCATATCTGGGATTGTACTCAAGGATTGCAAGTGCGGTCTGCACGTCTTTTCCTCTGATTGCATCCAATACAAAGCATGCTTTCTGAACAGAAACTCTTGCATAAGATAACTTAGCACTGGGTCTTGTTTCCTTCTGGCTTGCATTTCTCTCACGTTTGTATTTGGATCTGCTTAACTGCTTTTCATTTACTTCCATTTGGAAAACCTCCTTTCAAGTTATCTTATTTCACTTTGGACTTCTTCTCGTCTTTGCCGTGTCCTCTGAAGGTTCTTGTGGCAACGAACTCGCCGAGCTTATGTCCAACCATATCTTCTGTTACATATACAGGCACATGCTTTCTTCCGTCATGAACCGCAATCGTATGTCCTACAAAGGAAGGAAAGATTGTGGATCTGCGGGACCAAGTCTTGATAACCTGCTTATTTCCAGCTGCATTCATTTCGTCAACCTTCTTAAGAAGGGATGCATCTGCAAAAGGTCCTTTTTTCAATGATCTAGCCATTTGTTTTTTTCCTCCTAATCCTACTTAATACCGCGTCCGTCTCTTCTTCTTACGATGAGCTTGTTAGACTGTTTTTTCTTCTTACGTGTCTTCAAGCCCAAAGCGGGTTTGCCCCAAGGTGTGCAAGGACCGGGACGTCCGATACCTGCTTTTCCTTCACCACCACCGTGAGGATGGTCGTTGGGGTTCATTACGGAACCGCGGACTGTAGGTCTGATACCCATATGGCGCTTACGACCTGCTTTTCCGATATTGATCAGGTTGTGATCAACGTTCCCTACTACACCGATCGTAGCTCTGCATCCTAAAGGAACCATTCTCATTTCTCCGGAAGGAAGACGAAGTGTTGCATACTTTCCTTCCTTTGCCATAAGCTGTGCAGAGTTTCCTGCGGAACGAACAAGCTGTCCGCCTTTTCCCAAATGGAGCTCAATGTTGTGTACCTGAGTACCTACGGGAATCAGTTCAAGAGGAAGGCAGTTACCGATTCTTACTTCGGCTTCCGGTCCGTTCATAACTTTCATTCCGTCCTTAAGACCTTCGGGAGCAAGGATGTATGCCTTCTCGCCGTCTGCATAAGTGATAAGTGCGATATTTGCGGTTCTGTTCGGATCATATTCGATACCGCTTACTACTGCAGGAATACCGTCTTTATATCTCTTGAAATCTACGATTCTGTATTTCTTTCTGTTTCCGCCACCGCGATGTCTTACAGTGATTTTACCCTGATTGTTACGTCCGGCATTCTTTGCGAGTGAAACGACCAAAGATTTCTCGGGAGTCTTCTTGGTAATTTCAGAGAAGTCGGAACCCGTCATATTTCTTCTGGACGGTGTATAGGGATTATATGATTTAATACCCATTGTTCTATCTCCTTTTCTTAACTTTATTTATCATCATGCTTCATTGCATATAGTTGAGACGTTCTTTGAATCCTTTAGATTCCGGAGAACAGCTCGATATCCTTGCTGTCTTCCGTTAAAGTAACAATTGCTTTCTTCGTCTCTGCGGTTTTTCCGTAAACATTGCCGCGGCGTTTGTTCTTGCCTTCGCAGTTCATGGTGTTTACTTTCTTTACGATTGTTCCCGGGAACATCTTCTCTACCGCATCTTTAATCTGAGTCTTGCTGGACTGTTTGCTAACTAAGAATGTGTATTTCTTCTCTCCCATTCCGGCCATACTCTTTTCGGTAACTACCGGCTTAAGGATTACGTCATAGTATTGAATGTCTGCCATTATGCGTACACCTCCTCGATCTTGGAAACAGCATCCTTTGTAAGAACTACGGTGTTTGCATTCATAATGTCATATACATTGATGTTTGTGCATACAGCAGTTTTTGCATCGGGAATGTTTCTTGCGGAAAGAACAACGTTCTTGTCATTCTCGTTAATAACCACATATGCCTTTGTAGCTTTTAAATTTGTAAGCACTTCGGCAAATTTCTTTGTTTTGATTTCGTCAAGCTTAAGTTCATCAAGTACTACCAGTTTTCCGTCGGCTACCTTGCTCGTAAGAGCGGACTTAAGTGCGATTCTCTTTTCTTTCTTGTTTAATTTAAAGGAATATTCTCTCGGAGTGGGAGCAAAAACCACACCACCGTGTGTCCACTGAGGGGATCTCGTTGAACCCTGTCTTGCATGACCGGTTCCTTTCTGTCTCCAAGGCTTTCTTCCGCCGCCGGACACCTCTGCTCTGGTTTTTGCTTTCTGTGTGCCCTGACGCATATTTGCAAGGTGCTGTACAACAGCCAAGTGAACAAGATGCTCGTTTACTTCAATGCCGAAAATCGCATCGTTTAAGTCAAGCTTGCCAACTTCCTTGCCTTCCATATTATAAACAGATACCTGTGCCATCTGTATGTTCCTCCTTCCTTGCGATTATGCTTCTGCCTTTGTTGTCTCTTTGATGGTAACTAAGGCTTTCTTAGGTCCGGGTACTGCACCCTTTACTAAAAGAAGATTCTTTTCAGCATCTACTCTTACAACCTCAAGATTTCTTACGGTAGCTTTCTTGCCACCCATCTGTCCGGGCATTCCTTTTCCTTTGAATACTCGGCTCGGGGATGAACATGCACCGTTGGAACCCTGATGACGATGGAATTTGGAACCATGTTTCATCGGTCCTCTGTGCTGACCAAGTCTCTTAATCGCACCCTGGAATCCTTTTCCTTTGGTGATTGCAGTTGCATCAATCTTGTCGCCCTGCTCGAAAATGTCTGCTTTGATTTCCTGTCCGAGTTCATATTCGGAGCTGTTCTCAAATCTGAATTCACGAACATATCTCTTGGATGTGGTGTTTGCTTTCTTGAAGTGTCCCTGCATAGCCTTTCCTACGCCGTGCACATGGATTACTTCCTTGCTTCCTTTTGCATCCTTGTTTGTGATTCTGTCCTTCTTGTCTACAAAACCAACCTGGATTGCTTCGTAACCGTCATTCTCAACCGTCTTGGTCTGGGTTACTACGCAGGGGCCGGCCTGAAGTACCGTTACGGGAATGAGTGTTCCGTCTTCAGCGAAGATCTGAGTCATTCCAACCTTTGTAGCTAAAATCGCTTTCTTCATTTCTTTCCCTCCTTATTTCTACTACAGCGGCATCTTAAGTAAAGTCGGATGCATACTAGTTGTAGAAGGTAATTATTTATAGTGACTGATTACATCATTTTTACATTAATGAAAACGCCTGCGGGCATTTCATTGTTTTTCATAGCTTCCATCACGCTCTCATTCGGATCGAAGATGTCGATGAGTCTCTTGTGAGTTCTCTGTTCGAACTGCTCTCTGGAATCTTTGTACTTATGTACGGCACGGATAATGGTAACTACTTCCTTTTTGGTAGGAAGGGGAACCGGTCCGCTCACCTTTGCACCGTTCTTCTTTGCAAGGTCGATGATCTTCTTTGCAGATGCATCTACCGTTTTGTGATCATAAGCCTTGAGTGTGATTCTCATAACCTGATTTTTTGCCATAAAAAAAGTCGCCTCCTTTTCGCACTTTTAAAATTCAAGTGAGACAAGCGGTGACTGTACACTCTCCCGTGTGTGTCCCAAATCGATACGTTACTTAAGAATTAATCCGACCTCGTATCAGTTCAGGTCTTGCACGTCGTTTCTGCATTTCGCAGACTAAAATGTTTTGTACAGTGACTTGTCGCCAGTATCTTGACTTGACATTCGCTCCTCGCAAAAACCTGCGGGTGAAACCCACAGCAACCTTGCGGATCATCACTATCATGCCACAGCATTTGCTATTCTATCGCAATTTCCCGTACATTGCAAGTATTTTTTTCGGGATTTTTCATAAAATTTTCAAATTGGTGTTGTATAAAATCACAAACTACCATATATAGTGCACCTTGAATCCATCCGTACAATTCGGAAAAATACCGTCCGGGCGGCCCGCATCATGCCTTTACGGGTTACGCAGAGAGAATATTCAATCGCGGGCGTTCGGATTCCCATACCCCGTAAAATGAAAAACAGGGAAGACATTGTCTTCCCTGCGATTCTTTTTCCTTACCGGATATTAAAAGTTTGCATTCTGTAATACTGTTGATAAAACTCCGGATGCCGTCGTGATGATACTTGCAACAACGCAGAGAACCAGGCTGACAATACCGAGAATAAAACCAATCTTTGCCTGCTTATTTTCCGGATCGTCCTTCTTAGCAAGAATTCCCAAAACAAGTGCAGCTACACCGAAAGGAAAACCGCCGCCGCAGCAGAATGCCAGTACACATCCTACAATACCGAAAATAAACGAAAGCAACGCTTTAATGTTTTTCTTTTCTTCCATTTCCACTTCCTCCATATAATATAATAATAAGAATGATATTTAGTATGTCAGCGATTCAGTTTATTAAACCGCTGAAGTTTATTTTAATATTTTTTTCATAATTTGGCAAGAGATATTTACAAAACCGTTTTTTACGAATTACTCCGACTTGTACATCCCGTTTTTTTTGTTTATGATAATAACGGATAATGAATTGCGATATGATTACGCCGTTTATTTAATGTGACTGATTTGCAGGCGTCCGCCGGATAAAACAAAACGGCGATGCCCGAAAGGAATATTATGTGGATTGCCGACAACTGGAAAGATTATGAAGTTCTCGCCACCTCCGGTGGTGAAAAATTGGAGCGCTGGGGAGAATACGTGCTTGTCCGCCCTGACCCCCAGGTCATATGGAATACACCGAAACCCAATAAGGGCTGGAAAAATTTCAACGGGCATTATCACCGTTCCTCAAAAGGAGGCGGGGAATGGGAATTCAAATCCCTCCCTGAGGAATGGGATATTTCCTATAAAGAACTGACCTTCCGCCTGAAGCCGTTCAGTTTCAAGCACACGGGGCTCTTTCCGGAGCAGGCCGTAAACTGGGACTGGTGTTCCTCTGTTATAAGGAAGAAACTGTCCGATAATCCCGGAAAACAGTTTAAAGTACTGAATCTTTTCGCCTATACCGGAGGAGCCACTCTTTCCGCCGCCAAAGCGGGTGCGGCTGTTACCCATGTGGATGCATCCAAAGGTATGGTTCAGTGGGCAAAAGAAAATGCCGCCGTCTCCGGTCTTTCCGAAGCACCCGTCAGATGGCTCGTTGATGACTGCGTCAAATTCGTGGAACGCGAAATACGACGTGGAAACAAATACGACGGAATCATCATGGATCCGCCCTCCTACGGCCGCGGTCCCAAAGGGGAAATCTGGAAAATCGAGGAAAGCATCTTTCCTTTTCTCGAACTGACCTCACAGTTACTCGACGATAACAGCACTTTCCTGTTAATCAATTCCTACACTACGGGGCTTCAGCCTGCCGTTCTTTCCTATATGATTAACACGGCGATTGTTCCGAAATTCGGCGGAAATGTGGAATCTTCCGAAATCGGTCTGCCCGTCAGTGACGATCATCTGGTTCTTCCCTGCGGTGCAAGCGGAAGATGGTATAAAGGTTCGGATTAAAAATTCATACAGGCAAAAGCAGCATGCAGAATAAAAAAAGAGAATCGCCGGAACGATTCTCTTTTCATTTGCAAATTAAAGAAAACTCTAAAGGACGGTTAATCCGAATCCCACATATAATACATTCCGGATCACCCACTGAATCATCAAAATAATTAAATCCGCATACACCAGTCTGGTGACCGGAAATCCGGTAAATCCGATTTTTTTCGTATGGTGGCAAAGAAATGTGTTTACCATAAATACCACGTACATTGCCAGGCTCGAAAGAACAAACGGATTGCTGAGAAAACTCTCCCAAATCCTGAGGTGTACCAGGTGATTAAATGCTCTCGTACATCCGCAGCCCGGGCAATACATATGAAGCAGTAAAAGCATCGTACATGCGATCCGGCCGTGCGTGATTTTTTCTCCGAAAAACCAAAATACAATCGCTGCTATGGCGAAAAGGGCAATAAATATTTTCCCGACGACATACCATGCCTCCGTCGAGTCATCCTTAAATTCTCTTACTGTTTTTTCCATATCTAAAACAATCTAAAACAACTCCATTATTTCCGGTACAAGTTGAAGAATTAATCCGATGAATCTGATCAGATTAACCAGGCATCCGATGATTCCCAAAATCATACCGATATTAGCCATTCTTACCTTTTCACATTCTTTGGAGCCGCGAACACCGAGAATAATTGCAATAATACCGGGAATCAATCCGAATCCGCTGCAGGTAAGGGAAAGAGAAACGATTCCGCATACCAGTGCTCCGATTGCCAGACCGTTACTCTTGCGTTCCGGTTCATCTTCATAATAGGAAGCAAATGCATCATTGGCATATACGTTGCTTCCGTAATAATCCGGCCCCGAGTATTCCTGATTGGAAGGATAACCGGAATTATAACCCGCATATGCACTGTTCGGAGCGCTGTAGGAATTGCCCGTACCATAGGCATTCGTCCCGTAACCGCCGGCATTTCCGTAAGTATTCTGTGCGCCGTAACCGCCTGCACTTCCGTAAGTATTCTGTGCACCGTAACCGCCTGCACTTCCGTAGGTACCCTGTGTATCGTATCCTCCTGCATTTCCGTAGGTGCTTTGTGTACCGTATTCTCCTGCATTCCCGTAAGTGTAAGTGTTTTGTGTACCGTATCCTGTTGCGTTTCCGTAGGTGCTTTGTGTACCGTAGCCATCCGTGCCGCCGTAGGAATTCTGTGCATCGTATCCCGTTGCAGCTGCGTAGGAATCATTCGAATTTCCTGTTCCTCCGTAGTTAAAAGCACTTGCAAAATAATCTTCCTGTGACTGCACGCTGAATCCGGAAGTTTGTGATACACTTTCCGTAACCGGCTCCGAAACTGCCTCCGGAGAAGGCTGCACTTCCGGTTCCGAAACAGTCTCCGGAATTACTTCCGAACCGGATCCGGGAAACGCTTCCGGAACGGATTCCGGCGCATCCATTACCACATTCTGAGCTGTGGGAGCATCCACAACATTGATATCCGCTTTGAGACCGGAATCTGCTCCCATATTGTTAAAATCGTCCAATTCCAAATTCCTCCAAAAAACTTTTACACTTTCCTGCTTTATTACTGTTTTATTACTGTTTCAGTACCGGCTTAAAAATGCGCAATGTCCGTATTCTTGGCCAAATCGCTGTCAATTGTACAAATATCAAGCATATTTAAATCATGAACATTCTTATGACCGGTATTTCTAGCAATTTCCTTTAATTCATCGGTAATATGCTCTGTTGTAATTTCGTCATACTCACGTTCCAGCAAAATGAAATCGGCACCCAATGCTACCAGTTTTGCCAGTTCTTTTGCATCATTCACATCATTGATGCTGACAATTAATTCAATCTCCGAATTCACGTGATTCAAATAATTCTTTGCACGACGCAGTGCATACGGCAACATTCCGGATGATACATCATTTAATACAACAAAGTCAACACCGGCATATACACATGCCGCAAGATCCTGCTCAATTCTTCCGATTACAAGGCTGATTCCGATCGGTGTACCGCCTGTAATTTCTTTTGCTTTCGCGACTTCCTTACGCAATTCTTCTTTTCCGGACACGTTGGGAATATGGCTGTTCTTTCCGCGTACAAGAACAAGTGAAGAATCGGATAATTCGTCCGTATTGTTACTTCCCGGAATATATTCGCCCCAAAGGAATAAATCGGTACTTCCAAACGGCCGGTCAAGCTTCAACGGGAAATTGGTTCCTTTTCCGAGTATCGTTCCCGCGTTGATTTCTTCTTCTCTGCTCATCGGCATCGGATCCAGCTGGGCAGGTAACAGAATAATTCCTTCCAGGCCGTTGGATGCAGGCCCTACTCCGGTCAGCACATACAGGCTCTTTGTTTCGGCATCAGCAAGAAGGCTGTACTTTTTATCCAGTACAAATCCGGTGCCGACTTCCTCGGCTGCTTCTTCCGCGGTTTCTTCTGCAGTTTCCTCAACCGCTTCTTCTGCGGTTCCCTCAACCGTTTTTCCCGCAGTCTCTTCTGCAGTTTCTTCTGCAGTTTCTTCTGCAACCTCTTCAGCTGTTTCTTCCGCAACTTCCTCAACCGCTTCTTCCACGGTTTCCTCAACTGTTTCTTCTGCTGTTTCTTCTTCAACCTCTTCTGCAGTTTCTTCTGCAACCTCTTCTGCAGTTTCTTCTGCAACCTCTTCTGCAGCCTCTTCCGCTACTTCTTCCGCAGCTTCCTCCACCGTTTCTTCTGCGGTTTCTTCTGCTGCTTCTACCACGGTTTCCTCAACCGTTTCTTCTGCAGTATCCTCCTCTTCGGATTCTTCACCGATAGTGGTATTCAGTAATGTTTCCGCAATTAACGTGGCCGCTGCAACAGCTGCTGCAGTTTCCGCTTTTTCCTCATCAGTCTTCTCTGCCGCTTCTTCCGTTACTTTCTCTTCCGTCTCTTCGGCAGGCTCTTCTGCAACTTCTTCCGCAGTTTCCTCAATTGTTTCTTCCGCTGCCTCTTCTGCAGCTTCATCTGCAACTTCTTCCGCAGCTTCTTCTGCAACTTCTTCAACAGCCTCTTCAGCAACTTCTTCCGCAGCCTCTTCAGCAACTTCTTCCGCAGTTTCCTCAACCGCCTCTTCCGCTGCCGTTTCTATTTCAACAACCTCTCCGACCGGTTCTTCGTCATCAAAGAAAAATTCCTCTGTTCTGACCTTGTCGCCGAGATTCGGATTACTGTCAACACCCGTAAAGAAATCACCGCCTACACTCATCCCAGCGCCGAATACTGCCGGAATCTCTTGTGTCTCCAACGGTTCAGTCGATTCAATCGTATTTTCTTCAAAGACAAAATCGTCCTCTTCAAAAACCGCATTCTCTTCCGTGATGCTGTTTTCCTCCACAGCTTCCTTTTCATCCGTTACGTTTTCTGCGGCATTGTTTTCTTCCGTTATATTATTTTCTTCCGTTACGGTATTCTCTTCCGAAACGCTTTTCTCGTCGTCGCCCGTGTCGACGTCAGAAGCAGTTTCTTCTACCACCACCACTTCTGAATCACTCCCGTCACTTGAGCGGTCACCTCCGTCTATTACCGTGTGAACCGCACCGTTTCCTTCAATCGGATCCAGTCTCGGACGTTCTCTCTCTTCTTTCTCTTTCGCTTCCCTGTCCAGTTCTTCCTGGGATTTCACGGGTTTTACGCCGTCATAATATGTCTGGATATTGCTCCTGTCGACTTCCCCGTCCTCTTTATCTTTCTCATTGAGCCAGAATTCCTGACGCTTTTCAATGACAAAACCTTTATTGTCACCGGATTCTTTTTCGGCATCTTTCTCTTCGGAAGTCTTTGTCCCATCCGAAGATGCATTTTCTTCCGGTTTCTTTCCGTCAGCGGATTCGTCTGATTTTTTCTCAGGGTTGCCTTCTGCCTGACCGGCTTTGTCGGAAGGCTCTTCTTTCTTTTCTTCTTCCTTTTTCAGGGTTGCGGTGGTAGTTCCCATCTCCCCTTCATTCAATCTGTTGAATTTGTCCCTGGATTCCGCACAAATCGGACATTCCATGATTTCACTGAATTTAATTCCTGCCTGCTGCTCATCAAAGATGTAACCGCAAACACTGCATTCAAACTTTGCCATTTTGACCTCCCAACAATTATCAAACATATATCAAAGTAGTAAAAAAATACCCTTTCGATTATATCATATATATTATCAATTTACTATCAAATATGTTATGATGTAGTTACAAATTTTATACAGATTTTATACAGATATTGACAGGTATATACTTGAAAACTATGGGTCGGGAAATGTAATGGTGCCTGACCCCATTAAGCGGGGCAGGAAACGTAATAGTGCCTGACCCCATTACGGGAGGGATGCATATGGAAATAAAAGAAACTACTTTCGGTCATCTGTCCGAATCCGACGAACTCACACTGTCCGTGATGAGAATCGAGCCTGCAAATCCTGCGGATATCAAAGGAATTGTCCAGCTCGTGCACGGTATGAACGAATATAAAGAGCGTTATCGTGATTTCATGAATTTTCTTGCATCAAACGGATACCTTACCATCATCCACGACCACCGCGGTCACGGTCATTCCGTCAAAAATCCGGACGATCTGGGTTACATGTACGGAAAAGGATACATCGGCATCGTCCGCGATATCCATGAAATTACAACCGTTGCCAAAACCTATGCAGAGAGAATCACGGGGAAAAACAATCTCCCTTTCATTTTACTCGGACACAGCATGGGTTCGATGGCCGTTCGCTGTTACATCCGCAAGTTTGACTCCGAGATTGACAAACTCTGCGTCATCGGTTCCCCTTCGAACCAGCCTGCTGCCAAGGCCGGGCTTCTTGCAATCCGTGCTTTCGAAAAATTCAAAGGAGACAGAGCCCGCATGCCCCTGATTGCAGGACTTGTAATGGGCGGATACGAGAAAAAATTCAAAAAAGAAGGCATCCCGCATTCCTGGGTCAATTCCGATCCCGAAGCGGTAAGACAGTACAATGCCGACCCTTACTGTAACTACTGTTTTACTTTAAACGGCTTCGAGAATCTCGTAAAACTCACCATGTTAACCTATAAGGACGGCGGTCACAATATGGACAATCCGAATCTTCCGATCCGCTTTTTCTCAGGTGCGGACGACCCCTGTGCCGTCAGTACCAAAGCTTTTTCGGACGCGGTTGAATTTTTAAAGAAACAGGGTTATACGGATGTCGAAGGAAAAATGTATTACAACATGCGTCATGAAATTCTGAACGAGCCGGAGCATCAGAAGGTATACGATGACATTCTGGCGTTTATCAACGAATAATTTTCATTCATCAGATTTTGTAAGATTTTATAAACCGGGGTATAAAAAATGGGAGATTACATTTTATCACTGGACGCCGGAACAACCTCCGAGCGTGCAATTGTTTTTGACAAAAAAAGCCGCATCGTAAGCGTGGCCCAAAAGGAATTTACACAGTACTATCCTCAGGCCGGCTGGGTGGAACACGATCCGAACGAACTCTGGGCAACGCAGCTTTCCGTCGCGGTGGAAGCTATGTCTTTAGCCGGAATCGAGGCTTCCGACATTGATGCAATCGGCATCACCAACCAGCGCGAGACAACCATCGTCTGGGATAAAAATACCGGCCATCCGGTCTACAACGGAATTGTCTGGCAGTGCCGTAGAACCAGGGATATCTGCGAGGAGCTGAAACCTTACAGTGACATGATTCGCGAAAAAACAGGACTGGTTCTGGATCCGTATTTTTCCGCCACCAAAATCAAATGGATTCTGGATAACGTGGAAGGTGCCAGGCACAAAGCCTATTCCGGTCAGCTCCTCTTCGGTACCGTGGAGAGCTGGCTGATCTGGAAACTGACCAAAGGCGCCAAGCATATCACCGACTTAAGCAATGCTTCCCGAACCATGCTTTTTAACATCCATACACTTACCTGGGACAGGGAAATCTGTGATTTGCTGGACATCCCCATGTGTATGCTTCCGACTCCGGTTGAGAATTCCTCGGTATATGCGGAAAGTGCCGTTGAATACCTCGGCGGGCCCATAAAAATCGCAGGTGCGGCAGGCGACCAGCAGGCAGCACTTTTCGGACAGAAGTGTTTTGAAAAAGGTGATATCAAGAATACTTACGGCACAGGTTGTTTCCTGCTTATGAACACCGGCCGTGATCCGATTCTTTCCAAAAACGGACTCGTTACCACGATCGGCTGGGGCAAAAAAGGCGAAATCACTTATGCCCTCGAAGGGTCCGTATTCATGGGCGGTGCCGTAATCCAATGGCTCCGCGACGAGCTCTGTCTGATTAACAGCGCACCCGAAACCGAAGAAATTGCAAAAAAAGTCGAAGATACCAACGGCTGCTACATCGTACCCGCCTTTACGGGGCTCGGGGCACCCTATTGGAAACCCGAAGCGAAAGGAACCATTGCAGGACTCACCCGTGGTGTCAACCGTTTCCATATCGTCCGCGCAGCCCTCGATTCCATCGTTTACCAGGTCAATGATATCGTCAATGCCATGGAAAAAGATGCCGGCAGTCCGGTTTCGGCCATCCGTGTCGACGGCGGTGCCAGCATCAATAACTATCTGATGCAGACTCAGGCAGACATCAGCAACGTAAGTGTCATCCGCCCCGAGTGCGTGGAAAGTACCGCTCTCGGCGCCGCTTACCTTGCGGGGCTTGCAACGGGCTTTTGGAAGGACGAAGAAGATATTAAGAAAAATGCCGCAAAAGACACGGTATTTGCCCCTTCTCTTAACGAGGAAACCAGAAACGCACGTCTGGAAGGCTGGCAGAATGCCGTCTCAATGCTTTTACACTGATGAAACGTATGAAAAACAATTACCGGCTTACAATTCAATATGACGGAACACGGTATTTCGGCTGGGAGCACCAGCCGAATACCGATATGACAATACAGGGTAAAATCGAAGCCGTCCTCGCCCGCATGACGGGAGAAGACGTCGAAGTGCTCGGTGCCGGAAGAACGGATGCCGGAGTACATGCAAAGGCCATGGTGGCAAACTGTATGCTTTCAACCGAACTTACCGAAGAAGAAATCAGGGATTATTTAAACCGTTATCTTCCGGAAGACATCTGTATCACCAAAGTCGCCATAGCAGGTCCGAGATTCCATGCACGCTACAACGCAATCGGCAAAACCTACTGTTACACCTGCTATATCGGTGACAGCAAACCTGTTTTCAACCGCAAATATGTCTTTATACCGGAAGGCCGCCCGAATGTCGACCGGATGAAATCCGCAGCGGCATATCTGACGGGCGAGCATGATTTTGCGGCATTTTGTTCAAACCCGAAAATGAAAAAATCCACCGTACGTACCGTGGACCGGATTGAGATTGCGGTAAGCGGCGATCTTTTAACCTTTACTTTCCACGGAAGCGGTTTCCTTCAGCACATGGTAAGAATACTGGTCGGTACGCTTTTAGAGGTCGGATTCGAAAAAAGAACCCCGGAAAGCATTCTGACGCTTCTCGAAAAGAAAGACCGCCGGGAGGCCGGTCCCACCGCTCCCGCATGCGGGCTTTGCCTGATGAGTGTGGATTATCAGTAATTTTAATAAATTTTATCCGTTTAAGGAATCAACATGAAAACAATCGCCCGTATCAAAACCGATTTCCCGGAAAAATTCGGAATTCCGAGACAGAGCAGCCGCATCTACGACTTAAAGGGGGAAATCGTTTTTTCTCCCGAATACCGGAATCCCGATGCAGTAAAAGGGCTTGACGGTTTTGATTATCTTTGGCTTCTGTGGAAATTCGACGTTCCCGAAAAAGCAAATTTTACCGCAACCGTGAGACCACCGAGACTCGGCGGCAATATTCGCATGGGCGTTTTTGCAACCCGTTCCCCTTTCCGTCCGAATCCCATCGGCTTATCGTGTGTCCGTCTGGACTCCGTTGAATATACCCCTGACGGGCCGGTCCTCAAAGTATCGGGTGTTGACATGAAAGACGGAACGGAAATCTACGACATCAAGCCCTATCTTCCGTCCTATGATTCCCATCCGGAAGCAAGGGAAGGCTTCGCAAAAGAGTCTCTTAACCATCGCCTTGAAGTGGATATTCCGGATTCTCTTCTTTCCCGCTTCCCGGAAGAAAAAAGAACGGGAATCCTGGCAATTCTTGCCGATGATCCCCGCCCTTCTTATCAGGACGATCCGGAAAGAATCTACGGTGTTTCCTATTCCGGATTCAATATTCGTTTTAAAGTAAAATCGGAAACTCTGACCGTAACGGATGTTCTCCCGATTTCTCAGCCCTGATTATCCGGCTGTCCCGCTCCCGGCATCACTCCCGGAGGCGGTCCGAAGCCCGTCACTCCCGGAGGCGGTCCTCCGACAGACGATAAATCAATTTCTTCACCTTCCGCATCATCTCCGTCATTAATCACTTCGATTTCAGGCACAGCCTTTCCGAAATCACGATTATCTTCTTTCACTCCAAGAGGAAGTGCTTTCTGCGAATGCAGGGAAATCTTTAATCCCACACTCCTTAAAATCAGCTCGCCGCCCATATCCGCACAGCCGATACCAAGCACTCTTCCGCCGCTTCCGAACAGTTCCACCTTGGAATGCTCGATATAAACCCTGTTGCGTCCGAACGGACATCCGATCATTATGACACGCGGAGAATTCATATTCATCAGTACCTGTGCAGACACGATTTCCAGGTAATTATCACCCTTGGAAGCAGATCCGATTCCCGTAATGCTCTTTCCGCCGGCCTTTACTTCCAGGAACAGATTGGATAAACGGATATTGCTCTTACCCGAAGGGGTTCCGATTGCAACACCGCTTACGCAGTTATAATCAATGACAAAATGCGTCTCGGAAACCTCCGCACTGACTTCCCCGGCAAATGCACCGATTCCGACAAACGCCGTGGACTGGGATTTAATCAGGTTATTTCCGCCCTTCAGCAGTATCCTTGCACCCGGCCCCGGCAGATTTCCTCCGATACCGACGGCTCTTTCTCCGTTAACGTCAATCACCAGTTCTCCGGAGATATCCATCATAATATTACCGAACGAATGCAGAAGATCGTTTCCGATTCCGAATGCTCCCTGACACTTGGTGGCAATATGCAGATTTCCTTTTCCCTTCAGTTTCAGAAGAGAGTTTTCCGGAACCCTGATTCCGTTTGAATTGATATAATTGTCACCTTCAATAATAAGCGTCAGGGTCGCATTTTCTCCGATTTCGATTCCGATGTCGGACGAATCGTTTTCCAGAATGATATTCTTAATCGTCAGCGTGGTATCCGTATTTTCCTTCACACGAATCTTTACCGCTGCCGGATAATCGTTGTTTCCGATTAACGTTACTTTCTGTCCGGAGAGCAGAATTTCCGTATATAATTCCAGCGCAATTCTGGTAAGCAACAGTTCACGTTCTTTACTAACCACGTAAAGTTTCGTAAAATGCTTCACTTCCGACTGCTGATTGCAGTATTCGATTTCTTTGACCAGATGATCCGGAAGAATGCTTAAAATCTCAGAGTTCGGCTTTGCAAGGTAAAATCCCTGAATCAGATCCACACCGAGGGCAATGGATGCCTTCAGTTCGTCCGCCGTTTCCACACCCTCTGCAAGAGCATAGAAATTATTGTCATGCGCAAACTCGATGATGTTCTTTACAAAATGCTGTTTTCTGGGATCCGAATGGAGATTCGTAATTAACAGCCTGTCGATTTTTACACAGTTCGGAGTATAACGAAGAAGTGAGGTGGTATTTGCATAACCGCAGCCGTAATCATCGATTGCAATGGAAAATCCCTCCTCCACGCTTCTCTCCGTGAGCAGACGAAGTTCGTCATCGTTTTGTTCCGTCTGCTCCGTAACCTCGATAAACAGATTTTTGAAAATACCGGGATATGTTTTTTTCAGTGTCCCGAAATCCGTTTTGTCAAGCTGGAAACCGGGAATACTGTTTAAGAACACTTTCCTGTCTTTCAAGACTGCCTTCTTCTCGGTTATATCCTTAAACACATTGAAAAATGTCGCGCGTTCAATATCATAAAGACGTTTTTGGATGGTCGCGTATTTAATTATGGTAAGAGGTGAAATCTGTACTTCCGAATCGGGTCTCATCAGCGCTTCGTATCCGAAAATCGAACCGTCCCGGGCATTTACAATCGGCTGGTATGCATAATGGAAAAGGTTTTGATCGATTACTTCCTTTATGGCATCCTGCTGTTTGATTTCATCCGTGCTTAATTCCGTTGCGCCGGCCGTGTAAGTCCCGCGGCGGTTATTTTTGAGTAATCTCTTATCCGCAAGGGCATCGTCAATTACCTTTGACATATCCGTATCTTCGTATACGACCGCCATGCCGCTGCTGGTATTGATGTTCAGCGTGTATTCCTTGTCGGAAGAACGGTTGTAATTGTCGAAATTTGCCTGAAGATGAAGCAGGAAGGATTCCATGTTTCTTTCGCTCTCATCTTCGTTTGCACGCAGGAAAATAATGAATTCATCACTTCCGAGATGCGCACAGATATCGTTACGAAGCATGGTTTCCTTGAGAATTTCGGCTGTATCGATAATTGCACAATCGCCTTCGTTATGTCCGTAAATATCGTTTATGTTGGAAAGATGATCCAGATCGACGCAGACATAATTCAGCCTCTCACCCTTTTCAACACACTGTTTCTTCACTTTTTCAAGTTCGTAAATCAGGCCGGAAATATTAAAGAGTCCCGTCATCGGGTCACGAACCTGTGCATTGCGCAGGTCTGTATTCATTTTCTTTAATTTTGCATTATTCTTTTCGATTTCTAGATTTCTGCTGAAGAATGAAAGTGACCTGCAAAGAGCAAGAACGAAGCGTCCCATCATCAGCTGAAGTTCCATAAATTTCGGAGAATCGGAAACGACAAATCCGTAAAATTCCCTGTGGACAAAGATGGGATAAAAAATGAGCGGCGCAACGTTTCTTCTCTGCTTCGCACACAATTCGTGCAGATAATAGTGGTCAAAGCCTTTGCCTTCCAGCTCACGGTCATAAGAAACGTAAACATGAAATTTTTCTTCCGGACCGGCCTCATTCTCCGCACCTCGAACCGCATTTGCAAAGGAATCCCGGACACAGAAAAAACTGTTTACCGGAAGAATGGAACGGAGAGTTTCTTTCACCTCCGATAAATCCTTGGTATCAATCATCTTTGCGAATGACAGGGACTGCTTTCTTTCCTGGGATACCGCAAGACTTCTCTGCAGTAAAACATCCCGGACAAGGTCGTCATTTTTTCCCTGCTCCGCCCTGTTGCATCCGCAGGATTCGGAGAATTTCAGTTCCATCGGAATCTTAACGGTGTCAGGTACCGTTACATCCGTAATGGTGCCAGGCACCGTTACATCCGACAGTAACCGTTCAATCATCTTAAGGCACTCATCCGCCATAAGGGTAAAATTCCTCGTACCGGCAGAAAGATCCGGAATACCGGCACGTCGCTTGTAAAGCGCATTGATTCCTGCCGTGACAAAATCCGTCGGAACGGAATATCCGCAGGCATCGAGCGAGGCATTCAATCCGATTCCGAGATTGGAAGATGCGCAGACAACGGCATCCGGCTTTTTCATTTTTATCGTCCGGATAACATTCTCCATATTGATTCCGTATACGGTATCCGTTTCACAAACCCTGCTCTCATCATACGGAATATTTTCTTTTTTCAGGAATTCCCGATAGACATTCAGATATTTTCTGCTCTTGTTCGGATAGCCGGCATCCCCGGCATAGATAATATCTTTCGCACCGTGCTTTGTCACAAGATGCTCCAGTATTTTTTCGAAAGTGACTTCGTCATCAAATACGACACAGTTTGCTCCGGGCACTTCAAGATCCAGAACAATAAACGGAATGTTCAGCTGACGCATTATTTTCGCCTGCTCGGCAAGTTTATCCGCCTCAAATCCGAATTCGCAGTCAATCACGACTGCACAGAAATCTTCCTTGCGGAAAATCCGGAAGAAGTCCAGCTTCCACTCTCCGCCTTCCGCATACCAGGCATAGCCCGGCCAGAATGCGCATACGCAAAAGCCCTTCTCCGTAGCACGCGTTGTGAATTTGCGAAGCTTACGAAGAGATGCCGTATCATTTAAATCTGCCGCAATATAGCAGATAACCTTTTCTGACATATTCCCACCCCAAAATATCGTTAATCCCCAGATAATACTATGTTATCAAATTTATCCGTAAAATACAACTACCCCCCACCCGAAAAAATAACAAAAAAACACTCTGAAAGCCTTATTTTACTCGGCTTTTCAGAGTGCATACCCACAGGATTCCAAATTAAAAATATAGTGAGGCGAAACGCCTCGAATTAACAATATATTAGCATATCCTTACAGCCAGTACGGATAATCTTCCATCTCGATATATCCGTTCGCATCCTTCTCGATAAAGCAGGCAAGAAATGCATCCGCAAAACTGATTCCGGAAGTATACAGGAAAAAAACCGGAATCCACATTCCCACGATACCGAGCCCCAGATAAATCCACGCTTTTTTCTTTTTCAGTGCAAAAAGATGGCCGCCGTATGCACCGAGAAGAAAACCGAGCCAGACAAACGCACTCTTTTTTACCCTTATCGGATTTTCCATCTGATAGGGATCCTCCACAATCATTGCAATTCTTTTTTTCATCTGGATAACCAGAAAAATCACAGCCCCGAGCGCCGCAAATGCCGTAATGTATCCGACTACGCCCCAGATTTTCATACCGGTCAGGAAAAGTTTTGCGGAAGGAGAATACTGCGGAGTAAGGGTCGCGGCATCGAAAAAATTCCCGGACTGCATAACGGACATTAAATCTATCCCGGTATCTATTAGTCCCGTTCTGAATACGATTTCCGTCAGAATTGTTCTTCCGAGAATTCCGAGGGAAGACATAAGTGCCATAATCAAGACAACAATCAGAATCAGTCCCTGAATATGAAGAATCATAATATTCTTCTTACGTCCTTCGGTTCCTTTCGGCAGAAAAAACGAATTGCTCATTTCAGTCTCCTTTTTCTTCGTCCGTATCCTCTTCCGCCTGCTCCATCACAAAAATCTTAGCAGACAGATCCTGTACATAACGTACATTTTCATTGTATCCCGTTCCGGAGAAATTCTGTTTTAAGGCAACACCGGCATTCATCAGAAGACTTCCGTATGCATAATAATCCTCTTTTTCGGGCGGCAGTTTCACTCTTTTTGCAATAAAATCCAGAAGAAGGGAATCCTGCCTGATATGCACCGGTGCCACGGTATTTACCAGATCTCCGAAATCGCGGATATCGTATTTTAATTCCCTGTTCGAAAAATGATAAAGGGTGTCTTCGTCCAGCCCTTTCGGGAAATAGGTGATATTCTGCGTATTCGGTAATACGAATTTCTTAAGCATCATACCTACTGCCCGGACTCCGTACGGGGATGCCATGGTCCACGTAATTATATTACCATAACCCGTCTGATTGTAAAGAACCGAAGTGGCATCCTGTCCGACATGCATATCTGCCAGCGGCCCGTACCCGCCGCGGTAGAACATTCCGTGCTGCATCAGGTCACGGTACTCTTTATACAACGCGATTTCCGTTTTCACTTCGTCAATCAGTTCCTTCGGAAAATCGTTAAAATTGCACTCGTACCCAAGCGTTCCGAAACCGGCAACCGCAAACCTTGTCTTCATCGGAGTACGTCGGAGCGTCTGATGGTTCGGACTTGCGGAAACATGCGCACCCATACATTCCATCGGATATCCGTAACTGTAGCCCTGCTGGATTTCCGCCCTGCAGATCGGGTCCGTATCGTCCGATGCCCAGATTTGAGGAAAATAGGAAAGGATCCCGAGATCGAACCGGTTTCCGCCGGAGGCACAGCCTTCAAACAGAATATGCGGGAATTTATTCGTGAGCACATCCATGATTTCATAAAGTCCGAGGATATAGCGATGCGCAACTTCTCCCTGAAGTGCCGCAAGCTCACTTTCCTTTAGAACTTTCTTATCGGTTACGGTAATTTCCTTTCCGTCTTCATCCGCCGAAATCGTGTGTGTAATCTCCGGACTTCCGACCGAAAATACATCCGAGAATACCCTGTTCATGTCCCACTTTACATAGGCGATATTTGCAGAGGAAAAAACACGGCTCATGGATTCGATGATAAAATCCCTGACTTCCTTCCTGCTTAAATCCAGAACTCTCTGGTTTCTTCCTTCCGAATGTTCCCTTCTCGGGTTCACCAGGCACCAGTCGGGATGTTCTTTGTAGAGTTTACTGTTTACGTTGACCATCTCCGGCTCCACCCAGATTCCGAAGGAAAGCCCGATCTTATTGATTTTATCGGCAAGTCCCTTTAAACCGCCCGGAAGTTTTTTGGGATTTACTTCCCAATCGCCGAGCGCCTTCGTGTCATCATCCCGTTCCCCGAACCAGCCGTCGTCCATCACGAACAACTCGATTCCGACATCCGCCGCGCGTTTTGCAAGACGCAGAAGTTTTGCCTCATCGAACTTAAAATAGGCAGCCTCCCAGCTGTTCAAAAGAATCGGCCGGCTTTGATTTTTCCATTCGCCCCTGATAATATGCTCGCGAATGAAAGAATGCATATTGTGGGATAAATGATTGAAGCCTTTTTCGGAATATGTCATGACCGCCTCGGGCGCTTCAAAGGTCTCGCCCGGCTTTAAGACATAACGGAATCCCTCGTCATTGATTCCCGTAAGAATCCTGATTTTTCCGTAAGTATTGGAATCGGCAATTTCCATATGATTGCCGCTGTAGATTAAATTAAAACCGAAACACTCCCCGTCGTCTTCGTTGGTATCGCCCTTCGCCATCATAAAAAACGGGTTGGCGCGGTTTGAACTTGTCCCGCAGTTGGATCGGCTTACGTGCATCCCGTGCCCCAGGGACACGTGATAACTGTGCATCTCCCTTGCCCACGCACCGTCAAAGAAAATGCCGTGATAGCCCCTGTCGGGCAGATCGAGCTGCATCGACAGAAACCGCTCGATGATTACGTCCCCGTCCCCCTGGTTGATTAAATCCGCAAACCGGGTAATGATGTTTTCGTTTTCATAAACGACATAATAAAGATTCAGACGGAGTCTGTAATTTTTTTCGATGATTCCCTCACGTTCCACAAAGGATACCTTAAGAACCTCCGCTTCCTTTGCTTCGTCATAGGAGCCGGGAAGTGTCAGACGTTTCGGGATTTCTTTTAATACCTCGTGCGTATTGTAAACAAAGTCAATTGTCCTGCTGCCGTCCGGGAAAACAAGATTCAGCATCGGAGACCGCAGGTCTCCTTTTCCGTAGCCGGATACCTCTAAAAGCGTATCCTCCATCGTCAGCGCCTGGTTATCCTGGCTGTACACAATCGAATTTCCGAGCGGAAACTCACGCTTCTGCCGGAGGGCACCGAAGGAATTCAAATCTTCATCAAAGCGGATTTTTTCCCCGTAATACAGATGCTCCGCATGACCGGTTTCCCGGATTTCAAACGCATATGTGGTTTCTTTTGTACTCAATACAAATTTGCCGTCTTTTGCCGTAATCATATTTTCTCCCCCGCATCGAATAAGCGAATTTTTATGAATCCTGTCCGGCTGCCCTTCTTTCCTTAATCTGTTCGGAAATTTCGGCAATTTTCTCATCCGTCAGGATGTATCTGCTCTTAAATACCAGGAATCCGACTGCCAGTACAACCACCGGCAATACGGTCATCACAAAACGAAGTCCGATTACCGAGGAGTTGGAAACCACGGTTGCTCCGTTTGCAACAATACCATCGATATACATTTTCAGGCCTTCCGTTAACGAACCGTTCACCGCTTCATAGGTTGCATCCGAAGAGCTGATGGAAAAAATCGAAAGGCTGCCTGCTGCAACAAGTGCCGCAATACCGGAAGCAAGCTTTACAACGAAAGTCTGCATGGAGAAAATCACGGACTCGTCACGGCGGTTATTTTTTATCTCACCGTAATCAACCGTATTTGCAAGGAATACGGTAACAAGCACATTCAGAATACCGACTGCCGCAAAGATGAAGAATCCGGGGATCAGGAACGGGTATACCGAATGCACACCGGTCAATGCCATAATCAGCAAAACCACATATCCGCCGATTGCGGAAAATACGGAAATGTAAAAAATCTTAATTGTATTGAAGAACTTGCGAAGCAGCGGGAAGAACAGGCACATTGCAAAAATCTGCATTCCGCCGCCGAACGTATTAAACAGCGTGTAGTCTCCCTGCCAGTTCGTTCCGCCGAGATCGTATTTAAAGAAGTAAATCAAAAGGTTTGAAGTAATGTAAATCGCGGAGTTCACAAGCACGATCGTCACAACCATTGCCATCGCCTGATCGTTTTGAAGCAGCGCTTTGAACATATCTCCGATTTTTGCACTCTTTACGTCCACGGTGGATTTTTCCTTGATAAAAATGCAGGTAATCAGGATAAACACAAAGAATAAAACTGCCACAATCAGGGTAAAATACTTGAAGCCCAGACGTTCCACTTCCTTTGTGGAAGAAAGGTCAAGTGCGACGCCGTCGCTCTCGGAAACCGCCGCATATTTGTCCGCGGGAAGATATACGGCAAGAATTCCTTTGTTACTAACGGAATCTACGGCTATGTCAAGTCTCGTGCTGCCTTCGTTGTAATCTTCTTCCGTAAATTCGGGCATTGCCGTAAACGCACCGAATTTCAGGCGGAATTCACTGTTACTCTGGTTAAAGGAGGTTTCCTTCTCAAACTGTTTCTTATCGGCCGTGAGCGTAATCACCTGCGTTCCGTTCAGGGTTTTCACGTTACCGGTCGGGGTATCCGCTTCATCCAGCTCCACTGCATAAACAGTAAGATTCGTCGGGTTGAAATCCACATTGTCGGAATTTCTGCCGACTGCCGCATGACCGATTGCATTGACGGAAAGAATCGTCACAATCGTGATAATTGCCGAGCCTACACCCGCACAGGTACGCCCCAGGGCACTCATTGCCTCTCTGTCCTTGCCGCCTTCGGTAAATGCAGGAACCATCGACCAGTACGGAATATCCATCATCGTATAGGTCACGCCCCAGAGGATGTAAAATATCGCCGCATAAGCCGCCATTCCCTTTCCGTTCAGTGCAGGCGGTGCCGCAAACATAAAGAACAAAACGATTGCATTGGTCAGGGTTCCGATGAAAAGCCAGGGACGGAATTTTCCCCATTTGGTTTTCGTACCCGCCACAATCGCACCCATTAAGGGATCGTTAAATGCATCGAATACACGCGCAATCATCAGGATGATTCCCATCACCCATGCCGACACGCCCATAATGTCCTGATAATAATACAGAACGTAACTTGCGGAAAGCATATAGACCATGTCCTTTCCGACAGCGCCGATTCCGTAGGCTGCTTTTTCCTTAAATCCCAGTTTCATATCATTAACCTCCCGTGTAACAATTTCGTAATGGGGTCAGGCACCATTACGGCTCCAGTTGAATCTTAAACTCAAGTTCCGCCATTTCGTTTCCGTACGCATCCTTTACGGTAAGCGTTGCCTTCCCGGCTTTTCCGACGGACTTCACATAAGTTCCGCCCATACCGCCCGAAAGCGCCGTAATCTTCGGTCCGATCAGTTCCGCTGCGCCTTCGATTTCCAGCACAACCGGATCGTTATAATAGCAGAGCGTGTTGTTGTTTTCATCCACCGCACGAATTCTGACGCACGCAACGTCATAGGACTCGATTTCCTTCAGAACGTTTCTGTCACATTCCATCTCAAAGGAAACTTTCTTCATCGGAGCGATTTTCAATTCCTTTACAATCTTTCCGTCCTTAATCGCCTCAAACCGGTAAGTCACGGACTCTCCGCCCCAGTCCCCGATGTACTTGTTGTATAATTCCACCGCATCGGTCATTTTCATATGATGGAATGCCATCAGTTTTGCAGCCTTTAATTTCGAGCCGGTCGTCATCTGGTAGAGTCCGAATTTGGCAACTTCGTTTAAAATCGCCTTCGTGTCTCTTTCCTGTGCCGGAGTCATTTTCTCGGCTTTCAAGGCATCTCCGATATAATCGTCAATCTTAATCGGCGGATTCTTTAAATTCGGGAACTGTTTGGAATCATGGACATATTCTTTAATCAGCGTATCGCCCTTATACATCTTAACGGAATCAGCGTTGGTAAAAATATATGTCTCGTTCCTGTTGCATCCCGGATGCTCTCCGATGTCCATCGTGGAGGAAATCCAAAGCACCGGAACCGCATCCTGCATTTCAGCGTAAACATACGCAGCCATTTTGGGATTACGGAACATATCCAGTACCCCGTGATAACAGATTCTGTCACCCGAACCGAAGTCCTTATGGGTGTTGTAATCAAACATACACCAGCCGAACGATCCGGCAATGTCGGTATTTTTTTCAACGTCGTTTAAAACCCTCGCATGACGGATGGCATCTTCCAGCCGCTTTTCCTCCCAGTCAAATGCCTTGGTCGGGAACATGTGGCCCATGTACTCGGTGACCAGATATCCCTTCGCGGGATTCGAGGTCACGTCGCTCTTTTTGTCAACGCCCTGGTTATCGCCGCAGTGTACGAAATCGTTGTAAGTATAAACATCTTCCAGAAGGTTTGATTTCTTGTAGCACCTGACTCCGCCGGTCTGACGCACGGGATCGAGTCTGTGCGCCGCCTCATTCGTTCTTTTATAAAAATCATCGTCGTCCACGGATTCATTGATCCTTACACCCCAGAGAATAATGGACGTATGATTGCGGTACTGTAATACCATATCCTCGGTATTTTTGATTGCCTTCAGTTTCCAGCTTTCGTCTCCGATATGCTGCCAGCCCGGAATTTCCGTAAATACCAGAAGTCCGATTTCGTCGCATGCCTCCAGGAAATGGTGGGACTGCGGATAATGCGATGTCCTGACCGCATTCAGACCGAGTTCTTTTTTCAGAATATAGACATCGTTTCTCTGCGGATTCTTCGGCATTGCATATCCCACATAAGGATAACTCTGATGGCGGTTGAGTCCGCGGATCTTGTATTTTTCACCGTTTAAATAAAAACCGTCTTCTTTGAATTCCGCGGTCCTGAAACCGAAACGAATTTCCTTTTCATCTTCCACCACACCGAATTCATCCTGCAGGGAAAGCTTTAAGGTATAAAGATTCGGCACTTCGGGAGACCAGAGAAGCGGACCCGAAACCGCATAGTTTAACAGTTTCCGGAGAATGCCTCCTTTATCGTTTTCGCCTTCCGCTTTGCTGCTTTCATCGGAATTTGCAAGCAGTTCCGTTCCGAGTTCCAGTTCCCCCAGCGAAACCACGAGTTTCCTTCCTGCTGCCTCTTTCGAAGCGCTGATTTCCAGGCGGATGTTTCCGTCCTTATCGCCCGATACATAGGCATCCTCGATATGTGCCGGTTCCTTTACCTCCACATAAACGTCACGGTAAATTCCGCCGTAGGTCATGTAGTCGATAACAAAACCGAAGGGCGGGATGTTCTGGTCCTCACGGCTGTTGACCTTAACCATAATCAGATTGTTGTGTCCGTAATCAAGCAGTTCCTTAACATTCATCGTCAGCGCCGTATATCCGCAAAAATGCTCGCCCGCGATTTTTCCGTTGATATACACCACAAAAGAATGTCCGACTCCCTCGAACGTTAAAAACACATCCTTCCCCATCCAGGAAGCCGGTACATTAAAGGTCTTATGATATGCCGCGATTTTCTGATAGATACTTTCATCAAAATAGTGAAGCGGGGTTTCTGCTGTCGTATGGGGAATGCGAACTTTTTCCCCTTCCTCGAAATTGTAATCCGTCTTCTCCATTCCCTCCGCAAAGGTATCGTTGAAATACCAGTCATTGTTTAAATACAGTCTCTCCATACCCATTCTCCCTTCATAAATTCGTAATGGGGTCAGGCACCATTACACATTTATTTCTCCCGTAACAATTTCGTAATGGGGTCAGGCACCAACCCTGCACCGGTTCCTTACAGGCCCTCCGTAAATCGTCTGAATGCTGCCTGTCCTTTTTCGTCTCTTTTATATACGCCGGCACATTCCAGAACTTTAACAAATACCCTGCCGACTTCATCCTGCATAACCTTGTGAATATGTTCCCCGTCAAGCTGCGATGCATCATAATCCGCAATCCATCCGGATACCCAGTCGGCATGCTTTTCGGTCAGTTCGTTTTCTTTCAGTGCTGCGATGACGTCATTTCCTTCCGTAATGATTCTCTCCGTCTCAGCCAGTTCCTTCTTCAGTCTCGCCGGCAGAATCGCAAATCCCATCACTTCGATTAAGCCGATATTCTCTTTTTTGATATGATGAAGCTCCGCCGTCGGATGAAAAATCCCCCACGGATGTTCCCCATCTGTCCGGTTGTTCCGTAGAACCAGGTCGATTTCGTATTCTCCGTCCCGCATTCTCACAATCGGTGTCACGGTATTGTGTAAAATCCTCGGCCCGTCATTTTCCGTGAAAGTATAATTCAGAATTCCGACCGAGGGATCCGAATACTCTCTCCAGCGGTTTAAAATATAATCTGACGCATCCTCCGTCTGCTGCCGGTTTTTGCTTCTCAACCGTATCACCGACATCGGCCATTTGATAATTCCCGCCTTTACTTCCGGATAATCCGGAAGCGTGAAATGATATTCATACTCCGCCCTCGCCATTGCGAAGGTATAATTTCCGCCCTGAAAATGGTCATGGCTTAAAATCGATCCGCCCACAATCGGCAAATCCGCATTGGAACCCACGATATAGTGCGGAAATAAATCGATAAAATCGAATAACTTCGTAAATACGCTCCTGTCTATTTTCATCGGGATATGTTTTTTGTTTAATACAATGCAGTGCTCGTTATAGTAAACGTAGGGTGAATACTGCAAAAAGTATTCCTCATTTCCGAGAGTTACCGGAATCAGGCGGTGATTCTGCCTTGCCGGATGGGAAAGATGTCCCGCATATCCCTCATTCTCTCTGCAAAGCAGGCACGCCGGATATCCGCTTTTTTTCATCTGTCCCGCCGCCGCAATGGCCTTCGGGTCCTTCTCCGGTTTTGCCAGATTGATGGAAACGTCAATCGGACCGTACTCCGTATCCGTCACCCATTTTTCGTCTTTTACGATGCGGTCGGTCCGGATATAATTCGTTGCCTTGGAAAAATGATAATAGTATGCGGTTGCTTCCTCCGGTGATTTTTTATAAAATTCCCGGAAGGTACGCTGTACCTCGCCCGGAGGCGGGGTAATTGCACCCATCAGCTTTGTATCGAATAAATCCCGGTACGTGATTCCGTCTTCTTTTAACAGTCCCTTTTCCAGCGCCCTGTCGCAAAGATCCGAAAGAATTTCCGCCACGGGTCTTTGCGTTTGTCCCTTGCGCTTTTCAAGATAAGAATCGTAGGATTCCTCAAAGCCCGTAACTTCCAGCATTTCCGCCAGCACATTGATTCTGTATGCTGTATCTTCCTTTGCAATCAGCCCCTGAAGGCATCCGTATTCAATTAACTCGTAAATCAGAGTTTCCATCATTCCTCCTAAAATACCTGCATTCCGCCGTACTTCCTGATTTTCAGCACGTGGCAGGTCTTCTTTCCGAATACCTTTTCCATCGTTTCTTTGTATTTCGCAACATCCTTATCCTTTACAAATGCCTGAATCGTACCGGCAAAACCGCCGCCGTGTACGCGGAATGCGGATGCGTTTTCGTTTAATGCAATATCGCTGAAGGCAAGTGCCAGTGACACATTCTGCCTTGTCACGTCCGAGGGGGTGTATACATTTTGCAGATACTCGAAAGAGGATCTTCCGGATGCACGTACCTCCGTCAGGAATTTCGACATATTATTTTTCTTTAATGCCGCAACGCCTTCCCTGACTCTTTCATTTTCCTTTATAAAATGCAACGTCCTGAGCACCGCTCTGTCGCCGTATTTGGAGCGGAGCTGCACAATATTTTCCATGACGTCTTCCACGGTAATTCCGAGCAAAACCTTCCTGCCGAAGAACCCTGCGATGCTTTTCATCTCTCTCGGAATCGCGGCATATTCGTCCGTCAGGTCCGCATGCGAGCCTTTCGTATCCGTGATGCAGAGGCTGTATCCGTGGGAGGCCAGATCAAAATCAATCTTCTCCACCTTCGGCTCATCCGGATCCGCAAAATCCACATGCACGAGGTTTCCGACCGAGCAGGCCATCTGGTCCATCAAACCGCAGGGTTTTCCGAAGTACACATTCTCCGCAAACTGTCCGATAATTGCGATCTCCGTGGCACTTACCGTACCCTTGTTATATACGTAATTCAAAATCGTTCCGAGAAGCGTTTCAAATGCTGCGGAGGAGGAGAGTCCCGCACCAATAATGACATCGCTTGTAACGTATGCTTCAAAGCCGCCGGTCTTGTATCCCTTATACTCAAAGCCCTTCAGGACACCCTTGATTAAAGCCTTGGTTCCGCCCTTCTCACCGCTTAAGCATTTTAAATTGCTTAAATCCACCGTGATTTCCTTATATCCGTCGGAGGTCACTTTCACAATGCGCTCTTTAAGGGGATGCACCACCGCTATGGCATCCAGATTTACACTTGCCGCAAGAATCTCTCCCTGCTGGTGATCGGTGTGATTTCCCATTACCTCACTTCTTCCGGGTGCGGAAAAAACCATTACTTTTTCGTTTCCGTATATTTCCTTAAACTTCTCCAGCGCCTTAACATAACGTTCCTTCTGGTATTCCACCATACTTTCGTCTGCATAAATATCAAGAAACCGGGCATCTTCTTTCCCGGATTGAATCTGTTTTTCAAGCCCTGCGATATTTCCCATGACGTTTCCTCCAATCCATTTTGTAATGGGGTCAGGCACCATTACACATTTATTTCCCCCGCAACAATTTTGTAATGGGGTCAGGCACCATCCTGCTTATAACCAATTTAACATTTGTTTACTATATCGTCAATTTGTTTACCTATTGTTTACTAATAAAAAATTTCCTCCGTCTTTTGTTTGTTTTTGCCAAAATTATGATATTTTTGTGTCTTGTATTGAATCTCGAAAGAAGAACATATAATATGATTCCATAAAGTTGTTTTACAGCAGGAAATAAGTAAACATTTAGTAAACATGATATACAGGAGTATCGTATGGCAACAATCCGCGACATTGCAAAAGAAGCCGGCATTTCCGCCGGTGCCGTATCCCGAATCTTGAATCAGGACGAGACCTTAAGCGTCTCCAAAGAAACCCGCGAGCGCGTTCTGCAGATTGCAACCAGAGTCGGGTACACGAAGCCCCTTCACTCTGCTGCCGCAAAAAAGCCGGCATTTACCATAGGAATCGTCCAATGGTTCTCAGCCGATGAAGAACTGACGGATACCTATTACCTCGCAGCCAGACAGGGGGTGGAGGATTTCTGCGGCAAGAACAATATCGCGATTACGCGGCTCTTCCCGTCCGATGAAGACCCTGCCGAGGTTTTAAAAAATGTGGACGGTCTTGTCTGCATCGGAAAATTTTCCGATAAGGAAATCAAAAACTTCATCCGGATCTGTAAAAACATCGTATTTCTCGACCGTCCCGTGGATAAGTACAAAATCACTTCCATCACAATGGATTTCGAACAGTCCGTCCGCGATGCGCTCCACTATCTGGAGTCTTTAGGGCATAAAAAAATCGCCTATCTCGGCGGTCAGGAATATGTCGGCAATCACGAACCGATTACGGATCCCAGAAAGAAAGCATATTTAAGCTATATGAAACGGCATAACCTGGACGGCGAAAGCTGGGTTATGGAGGAATCGTTTAACTCCGCATCCGGATATGACATGATGAAAAAAATCTTAGCCATGAAAAAACGCCCGACTGCGGTTTTTGCTGCAAGCGATGCCATTGCAATCGGCGCAATGCGCGCCGTTTCGGAAGCGGGGCTTTCCGTTCCGGGAGACATTTCCTTAATCGGCTTCAATGACGTGGATGCCTGCAAATACACCACTCCGGCCCTGACTTCGATTCATGCACCCGCCTATGACATGGGTGCGCACGGAGCAAACCTTGTATATGTTTCCTCCAATCTGCAGATTCACACCCCCCTGAAAGTAAAAATTCCCTGTGAGCTGATGAAACGGGAATCCTGCAGTGAAGTTTGTAAAGCCGGAGGATCTGCCATAATCAAATAATCGGTTTTTATTTCGTTTTCATTTTATTTCAATTTTTTCAGTTCCGAAGTTGCAAGCGGAATCGCAATCAGAAATGCCAGAAGATCCGCAAGTGCCTGCGTGATTTCAAGCCCGCGGATTCCGAAAAGATACGTTAACAGGTATAAAAGCGGAATAAAGCAAAGTCCGCTACGACAGGAAGACGCAATCGATGCCTTCAGTCCCTTTCCCGTTGCCTGAAGAAGCATATTCGCCATGGAAGAAAAGCCGAGAAAAATCAAAGCCGCAGCCTGCCATCTTAAAGCCGGCACTCCGATTCCCACAACGGCAGGGTCATTTCGCATCACGGTAATAATCGGTCTTGCAAAAATGATTAATACTAAAGCTCCGAAAGTCAGAAAAATCGTCCCGTATTTTACACAGAAGAAAAATCCCTCCCGGACACGATTCTTTAACCCTGCTCCGTAATTGTAGGAACATACCGGCTGGAATCCCTGTCCGAATCCTATCATCGCACATCCAATCATCATTACCACTCGCGTTACCACGGACATTGCCGCTACTGCCGCATTGCCTCCGAAATTCCTTGCCACTTTGTTCATAAGAAGTGTCGCAATTGCCGCAAGGCCCTGCCTCAAAAGGGAAGCCATACCGCCGTTGACAATCTCTTTGATATAGTGAAAATTTATCCGGACTTTGCTTATTCTGAGTCTTAAATTCGACCCCTTCGTCGTTCCGATTAAGAGAACCACAAAACTTACAAACTGCGCGGAAATCGTCGCCACCGCCGCACCGGAAATTCCCATATGAAAACCGAAAATCAGAAGCGGATCCAGTCCGATGTTTACAACGGCTCCGCAGAAAAGACCGACCATGGCATAAATTGCCGCCCCCTGAAACCGGAGCTGGTTGTTTACCACAAACTGACAGGTCATAAAAGGCGCACCGATTAAAATAATTCTCATATAATTTACCGTCTTTTCAATGCTCGCCTCGTCAGCCCCCAAAAAATAAGCCAGGGGAGCGGCAAAAACATTTCCGAGTATCGTAATCAAAACACCGAGTATCGCTGCCACCGCAAATCCGGTTGCCGCCATTTCCTCCGCCTTTTCCTTTTCGCCCGCACCGAGCATTCTTGACAGATAGGTACCTGACCCCTGTCCGCAGAAGAAACCGACAGCCTGAATCATGGCCATCATTGTAAAAACAAATCCTACCGCTGCAGTATCTTCCGTGGAAATCTGTCCCACAAAAAAAGTGTCCGCGGTATTGTATACTCCGGTAACCAGCATACTGATTATTGTCGGAACCGCCAGTTTAATAATCAGTTTCGGAACGGGCGTTTCCGTAAGCATTTTAAATTTATCGATTTCTTTTTTCTGTTTTCTGTCTGCCATACTTTTACTCAAAAGAGAACTGTCGCTTAGGACAGTTCCCTCTCTCTTCCCGTTTTTTTCTTTTCCCGTTTTGTTTTCTTTTCCCGTTTCCGTTTTCTTTACTCGATTTCCACTAACGGTAACTCTACCGGTTCCTCTTTCGGATTTTCTTCGGAATCCGCCGGTTTATTCTGCTCCGGATCCTGTCCCGGATTGAATTCAATTCCGCCCGGCAGTTCGTCTTCTATAATAATTACCGGTTCTTCAGACTTTCCGTCCCCGGACTTATTATCTTTTGTTTTATCTTCTTTCGTTTTTTTTTCTTTCGTCGTATCTTTGCCCGTCTTGTCGTTCTCTGACTTACCGTTTTCTGTTTTACTATCTCCTGCTCCGGATCCGTCCGTTTTACCGTCCGTAACTTTCACGGTTTGCAAACTGTCTTCTCCGGCTTCGTTTTTTTCCTCATCTGATTTTTTCACAGCATCCTTTTTCCCGTCACCCGAATCTTTTCTGTCATTCTTTTCCTCATCGTCAGAATTATATTTTCCGTCGTTTACAGAATTCTTATCCGGATTTACATCCCCGGAATTTTCTTTTTTCTCTCCGATATTGTCCGCTCTCTCATTTATGGAAACCTCTTCCTGTTCTTTACTCTCGCCGATCCTGCTTTCATCGTTTAACTCTGCTTTTTTCTTCACGAAAAAAAATCCCGCACCCAGACTGAGTACAAGAACAAGCAGAACCGCTATAATTGTAAAAAACAAAATGTTTCTTTTCAATTTCCTGTCACCTGTTTAAATACTTCGGCGTCTTATCTGCTTCCTCTTTCCGATCCATTCAAATGAATTCATTCAAACGAATCCATTCAAATTAATCCGATTAAAACGGAACGGATACAGGCATTTCTGCATCCGTTCCCCGGTGTCCTTTTAACTGCCGTAAATATACGAACTGCCCGATGATTTATAAGCCTGCGAATAAATATAATACAGATAGAGTGCCATGGACAGATTCTTAAGCTCTTCCCTGTATATTCCATCATTGTTCTCAAGTATGGTTCTCGAATAAGTCATGGGGCTGAAAGAAAACGAAACAATCTGCCGGCCTGCATTTTCAACCGTAACCGTACTTAACTGACCGAGCTCGTGCGCCGCTATGTTCTCTAACTGAACGTAAACATAATTTCCTTTCAGAACAGGCTCACATACGGCACCGTTGATTTTAAAAATATAATTCTGCTTAATCTCGTCTATTGTTTTCCCTTCGCGCCTGAAATAATGACGAAGCGTAATCCTGCTCTTTAAAAGCATGCTCGTTCCGTAATAATTGATATCATCCGGATCTTCTTTCTCCGGAGCGGAAAATTCCGGCGCAATCGAATCATAATCCGTAAGCTGTGCCCTTTTCTCCTCGACTTCATGATCCAGACCCGTGAAAGAAGAATCCCCGTCCTGACCGAAATATGCCCTGGAATATGCACCGTAATTCAAAAGTGCCCTGGCCGCATTCTTTGCTTCACTCGATTCGTTCTCGTTTTTTAATACTCTGTCGACATAGTAGCGAACGGAGTACCTGGCACGAGGACTGGATTTGCCGCCGTATACGACTTCCACCGAAACATTCTCATTCATCTGCGAAGCGCTGATGCTGCAGGAATAAATATAAAATCGACCGCCGGAAGAAAGTGATGCAACTCTTCTGTCCTTCATGCTCACAATCTTCTGCTCATTTCCCGGCAATGTAAAGAGTACATATGCATCATCCGAATTCAGAATGGTTTCATCCGTTATTTCCAGATAATAATTTAAGATAATCTCGCCGCCGAGAGAAACCGAAATATACTTCGGCTTTACACCCTTTAATTCATACGGATTGTCTTCCGTGGAAACAGGATATTCGGAACGGAACGAATCGCTCTTAAATTCTTCGTCCAGTTCGTGATATCCTCCTTCTTTCGAAGAGAAAAATTCATCCGTTCTTAAAAAATATTTCGTCTGTGTGGATGTTTCGGCATCAAATGTAACATCGACATTGTACCAGACTCCGTCAACCTTCACGATATTCCACGCATGTCCGTCCTGCTGGGTTCCGGTAATACCCGTTACAACCCTGCTCTCAATTCCCGATAAATTCAGCATTCTGTAAAGCAGTGTTGCATATCCCTGACAGACTGCATTTCCGTCATGCAGTGCATTGTATGCCGTGTATTTTAAAACATATTCATCATCCTCTAATCTGTCATAATCATAAGACACATGATTGCAGATATATTCATAGATGCATTTCGTTTTTTCATAATCGGACATTCCGTCGAGATTCAGTTCAGAGAGAATCTGTGCAATCCGCTCAGTGGCATATGCTTCCTGTTCCGCATTCGTATAATAATTTACGGTCGCTTTAATCACACCGGCGGAACTGTAGCTGAATCTGTAACCGGAATATGTCCACTCCAGGTAATCGCCTGCAGCATAATCAACTCCGGCAGGAAATCCCTCAATGGAGGAATTATCGTTGATGCTGTGGTTTCTTGCAGCCTCAAACCATTCCTGGAATAACTTACCGAGACTGTTCCAGTCATAATATTCCGATGCGACATAAATGGTAAAGTTTGTTCTTCTTTGAACCATCATATCGCGGATTCCGCGAATAATCTGATCATCACTTGAGTAAACCAGATCATACTGTGAAAGATCCTGTAATTTAACGGCAGTTCCGGTAGTCTGAGAAGAACCTTTTAAAGTCTTCTTTGCTGAAGTTTCGCTCTTTTCTACGACTGTTTCGGTTTTTTCCGTCGTTCCGGTTTTTTCCGTCGTTCCGTTTTTTTCAATTATTTCCGTTTTTTCAATTACTTCCGAAGCTTCTGTTTTTTCTCCGGTTTCTTCCGATACGGAAATATTATCGGTTATTTCGGTTTTTTCCGAAATTTCGGAATTTTCGTTTTGCCCGGGTTCCTCGCCCGCAGACACTGCTTCATTCTCTCCGGAATCCTCAGCGTTTTCGTTTATTCCTGATTCTTCAGTGTTTTCGTTTGCTTCGAATTCTTCGGTATCTTCGTTTGCTTCGGATTCTCCGGTATCTTCGTTCCCCGCGGATTCAACACCGGATTCTTTTGCTTGCGGTTCTTCGGCGGTTTCATCTGAAACCACACCATTCTCCTCTGTCCGGACGGAAGCTGTTCCGTCAATTACAGACTCAGGCAATTCATTGTTCGTAATATCGGAATCGGAATAAAAAACATCATTTACGGTCTGTTCTCCGTCATTTCCGTCAGCCAGGACAACCATCGGCTTTGTATAGACGAAAATAAGTAAAACAGACAGGAATGATAAGAATATTCGAACGGCATTATTCAATTTATTCTTATTTCCGTTTTTTCTCATATCACGATTCCCGCATTCACTTTTTTGATACAAAAATCCTAATATCATTATATTCTTCAAAGCGCTATTTTTCAAATGAATAAACCGTGAACAAAAAGGGAACCGTGAACAAAAAAAAGGAACTGCCGATAAACGGCAGTTCCCCTGATAACTTATTCAGTTATTATTTCAGAGAAAGGGGTTTTGTATCTTCCTCTTCTCTTTTCTTTTTGGTAAGAACTACATAAATGATTGCTCCCGCCAAAAGTGATGCCATCGAACCTCCGAATACGAAGTACGGAACTTTGCTTTCTCCGGTTCTTGCAGCTGTCATGGAATCCGTTACGGTACCGGTGGATAAGGAAATTACCTGTCCGTTGGATGTCTGCTGATTGGTAGACGGTGTTGTATTTTCCTGTGCAGGAACATCATCACCCGGATTCTCAGGTTTTTCTTCCGGCTTTCCGATCTTGGCAACATGCTCTACAACCTTACCAACTTCGATTACCTTCGTTTCCGTCTTTCCTGTTGTTACGGAATATCCTTCCGGAACCTTAACTACGGTTATCTTGTACTCACCGATCGGAGCCTTGTAATGTCCGTCTTTATCCTTCTCGGTGAACTTGGTAATCTGTCCGTTTTCATCGGTTACCAGAATCTCGGTACTTCCGTCCGGTTTCTTAACTTCTACTTCAGCTCCCGGCACAGGCTTGTCTGTCTTCTCGTCAAGTACCGTAATAAGGAGTCCGCCGGTTTCGGTGTTAATCTTGGAAATAACGGATGTTAAGTTTCCTCTTGTTACCTTTGCAGGCTGTTCCTTGTTAACCGTTACGGTATAACCTTCCGGAACCTTCTTTACGGTAATGGTATAATCACCTACAGGTGTATCATCTACAAACTTGGTAATCTCACCGTTTTCATCTGTTTTAAGAATTTCGGTACTTCCGTCCGGTTTCTTAACTTCTACTTCTGCTCCCGGCACAGGTTTGTTGGTCACTTCGTCAACAACCGTAATCTTAAGTCCCGACTTCGGAAGAATCTTGGCTTCGCCGTGTCCTTCTTTGTTCGCGGGTACTTTAACCGTATCGGTCTGTCCGACGGTAACCTTGAAGCCGTCCGGAACTTTTGTAACCTTGTAAGTATAATCTCCCGGTGTTACGGTAAGTACTTCATTTCCGTTTTCATCAACAATGTTACCATTCTCGTTGGTCGTAAATTTCTTGGTCCTGGAATTGGTTCCCGGCCAGTTTTCAGGTCCCGTTACTTCAATTTCTGCTCCGGGAACATCCGCTCCGGTATCTTCCTCGGATACATGGATGGAAAGTTTTCCTGTTACGGTTACCGGATCGTTCTTAAATTCGATTAATCCGGTATTTGCATTGTATTTTCCTGTTTTACCGCCGTCAAAGTTGTCAGCGGTAAGAGTTCCGTCAACGATTGTAAACCGGATGTCTTCCAGAGACTTCTCATAACCCTTCGGTGCTTCAAGCTCACGAATGATATAAGATCCGTCATCCAGATAGAACTTCTTGGTTTCTTTATCCGTCGAAGTCCAGGTCTCTACTTCAGTTTCGGTAGTTCCTACTACCCGGAGAAGTTCGAGTTTTGCACCGATAATACCGGTAGTTCCGTACATCTTAACCTTGGAAATTTCAATCTTGCAGAGTTTTCTGTAGGTATTGGTTATGGTGTGATTGGTTCCGGCAGGTGTTGCTTCAACGTTTACACCGCTTCCGGTTACGGTAAGTTCACTGTTTGCCACTTTGGCATCCTCGGTATTTTCCACTACCTTATAGGACTTACCTGCTGTTAAGTTTTCAAATTTCTTTGTTTCGGTATCAAGGATTTCGAAATACTTTTCAGTTGCGGCAAATGTTCCCGTATTCTGATCCTGTAAGTAATCATCTCCGTCCTTGATTGCAATGTAGAATACTTTTCCTGCAACACCTTCAACGCCGTCCGGGTTGCTAACGTTCTTTGCTACGTTAATGATACCGTATACCGGTCCGGGTGCCTGCTGGATATCGTATTCATTAACCAGATTTACTTCCGAAGCTGCCGTATCGCTGATTGTTCCTGCTCCGGTGGTCTGAGAATTTGCGGAATAATCATATCCGTCAAATGCTCCGGATGCGTCATCTTCCGCTACGGAATATTCTGTTCCGTTCGGCAGGCCCGTGATGGTAATGCTGGAGCCGTTAATTACTTCGATGCTTGCTACACCGTCAGTAAAGGTAACCCCATCAAATTCTCCGTTCACGGTAGTGTCATTCAGAGTAATTGTTACCGTAAAGGTTTTTGTATCCTTATCGGCAGGATCTCCGCCGTTGCAGATTACTGCCTTTGTAATGGTAATGCTTCCGTTTACGATATTCTTATTGTTTGTAAATTCCGCAACCGGAAGAGGATTACCTAAAGTGCTGTCCTCTACCGTGATTGCAATATTGTTACCGCTTGTAAGACTGGTTCCGTTGGTCGGCGTCTCCTCCACTACGGTATAGTCTCCGACAGGAAGATTATCAACCTGGATTTCACTGCTCTGACCGTCGGTAATCGTAATTGTGGCAGTAGCTTCGGTAGCATCGGAAGCGTCCTTAATTGTAAATGTATAAGTTCCGTCTGCTTCATTTCCGCCAGTTGCTGCTCCGTCAACTGTTACATTCTTTTTGATAATTAATGAACCGGTCGGTGTCGGTGCAGGAATGGAAGGTGTATTTTCTACATCTAACAATACAGCTGCAGAACTGTTAACCTCAACCTTAATTCTGCCGGTTAATGCTTCATAATCCGTAGGTGCCTGGGTTTCCTCAATATAATAGGTATTTCCGATCGTTAAATCGCCAAACTCTGCTTTACCGTATGTATCGGTAGTCTGTTCCGCTCCTACAATGTTTCCGCCTGTTTCAGAATCATATAATACAAATTTTGCTCCGGAAAGAACTACCGTGTTATCTGTACTGTCTTTCTTGGTAATAATAATCTTTCCTTTTTCAGGTGCGGTATTCTTTGTATTTTCAAAGGTCATTGCAGTTACGGAATCGCCAGCTTTGTTGGTAATGGTCGTTACTGCCTCTAACTTGCGGTTATTTTCCGTTACGACTACAACTACCGTATAAACCTCATCACTGTAAGTGTAATCGCTATCGGTCTTATCGGTTTCTTCTACCTTATAGGTATAGGTGCCTTCTGCATCATAAGTGATTTTTTCAAATGCTACCGTTCCGTTTGCATCATTATGTTTGGTCTGCAATGTAACATTATTGTCATCACTCAGAGTAAAGGTGAACTGGTCTGCCTGAAGAGTTCCGCCGTTTAATATCTTGCTTGCGGTAAAGGTTATGTCACAAGGTTCAATCGTGATAACCGAATACTCATCTTCAAAATCAACCTGTGTGGTATTGCCTGCCGTTACACTGAGACCGGATGCCTTTTCGCTTTCGGTTGTGGTTCCGTCTACCGTATACTTAACGGTTACGTCATTTCCGGTAATGTCTTTTGTGGTTTCTTCTACTTCATAAGTACCGGTTTTAATTCCGTCCAGAGTAAGAGTATAAATCTTGGTCGTAGCATCATAATCGAATCCGCCCTGACCGATTGTAAATTCCTGTCCGTTCGGATATTCAGGTCCGGTTACGGTGAACTTAAGTAATCCGTTTGCTTCTTCAGGTGTTACGGATCCCTTAATCGTCTTGGTAATCTTCAAGGTTCCTGTCGTAACCACCGTCTTCTTGGTGTTTTCAAAGCTCATGGCAGTTACGGTTGCGCCTGCACTGTTGGTAATGGTCGTTGCCGCTTCTAACTTACCTTTTTTTTCCGTTACAACTACGACTATGGTATAAACCTCATCGCTGTATTCATAGTTGGTCGTATCGGTCTTTTCGGTTTCTTCTACCGTATAGGTATAAGTACCTTTTGCATCATAAGTAATTGCGTCAAATGCAACCGTTCCATTTGCAGCATTTTTCTTTGTCTGTATTACACCCTGACTGTCGCTCAAAGTAAAGGTGAACTGATCCGCCTGAAGGTCTCCGCCGTTTAATGTCTTGCTTGCGGTAAAGGTTACATCAACAGTTTCAGCAGTTTTGGCTGTATAATCATCTTCAAAATCAACCTGTGTGGTTCCTCCTGCTGCAACACTGAGACCGGTTGCCTTTGCGCTTTCGGTCGTGGTTTGGTCTACCGTATACTTAACGGTTACGTCATTTCCGGCGATATCCTTTGTGGTTTCTTCAACGGTATACTTACCTGCTTTAATTCCATCCAAGGTAAGGGTATATACCTTCGCCGTAGCATCATAATCAAATCCGCCCTGACCGATTGTAAATTTCTGTCCGTTCGGATATTCAGGTCCGGTTACGGTGAACTTAAGTAATCCGTTTGCTTCTTCAGGTGTTACGGATCCCTTAATCGTCTTGGTTATCTTCAAGGTTCCTGTCGTCACCACCGTCTTCTTGGTGTTTTCAAAGCTCATGGCAGTTACGGTTGCGCCTGCACTGTTGGTAATGGTCGTTGCAGCCTCTAACTTACCTTTATCTTCCGTTACTGTTACAACTACGGTATAAACTTCATCGCTGTATTCATAGTTCGTCGTATCCGTCTTATCGGTTTCTTCTACCGTATAGGTATAGGTTCCCGCCTGGTCAAACGATAATGTATCAAATGTTACTTCTCCGTCTCTATCATTCTTCTTGGTCTGCAGTACACCCTGAGCACCACTAAGTGTAAAGCTGAACTGGTTTGCCGCAAGAGTTCCGTTTGCAAGACTCTTGGTTGCGGTCAAATCTACTTCAACCGGTATACTTGCATAGTCATCCTCGAAGTCAACCTGTGCGGTTCCGCCTGCTGCTACAGCAAGATCGGATGCCTTGGTACCTTCCGTTGTGGTCTGGTCAACCGTATACTTAACGGTTACGTCATTTCCGGCGATATCCTTGGTTGTTTCTTCAACGGTATACTTACCTGCTTTAATTCCATCCAGGGTAAGGGTATATACCTTGGTCGTAGCATCATAATCGAATCCGCCCTGACCGATTGTAAATTCCTGTCCGTTCGGATATTCAGGTCCGGTTACGGTGAACTTAAGTAATCCGTCTGCTTCTTCAGGTGTTACGGATCCCTTAATCGTCTTCGTAATAATCAGTTTTCCGGTAAGATCTTTCTTGGTATTTGCGAAGTCCATCGTAACAACTTCCGTACCTGCTTTATTGGTAATCTTCGTTGTACGCGCTAATTTACCTTTATCTTCCGTTACTGTTACAACTACGGTATAAACTTCATCGCTGTATTCATAGTT
>JAILAD010000071.1 GCA_024681795.1 Lachnospiraceae bacterium
ACAGAAGCACCATTCTCTCGCCTGAGACCGGCGGAAAAATCCCCGTACTGCTGCTCTACACGCTAGGCGAAAGCTACGACACGCTGGTGGGAAACCGCACTTTGAATTTACTAAAAGAAGATCTCCGGGACGTGGTTTTGAATCTTTGGAAAAACGCACTTTCCGAATACAATATGAGTTTGTACGATTATTATGATGAGGAGATGGAGATTTCCGTTGTCCGGTATGAAGAGAAATGCTATGCGGATTACGCACGCGTGAGTGAGGACGGCATAGGCAAATATATCTATTCCAAAATTCATAAATATCCTTTAAGCATCACTACCACCGCCGATCCGGCCATCGTAATTATGGTAAGTCTTGAGGATTACGACGTACTCTATACCAAAGAGATCCGGGACGATATTATTCATTATGTGAAGGAGCGCGCCGTGAACTATGTCGAGGGCAAATATAAGATGCGCATGGACTGTATTCTGAGCGTGGAATTTGTTTCCAAATAAATTTGAACTCGGTATAAGCACAGTTATTATGGCAATAATTGTGCTTTTTCTTTTTGGGAAAGGAAATTATGGAAGAGCAAAAAAGCATATTAAACAAGATTGACGTTGAAAAGCCGGGGGGCCGTTTTTACGTAAGAACTTTTTCGTATTTTATCTGCTCGGAATACATCGGTGTTTTGCGAAAAGAAGTATGGTAAAATATTAGACAGGTGGCAGTAAGTACTCAAAGATTAGAAAGACCCGAAGGGGAAACTATGAAAAAACATCTCAAACGAATTCAAATTGTACTTTTGCTCTGCGTGATTATGGTCCTTGCCGGATGCTACCATAAGCCGCATACACAAAAGGAAGTGGAGAAGTATGTTGCGCAGAATGTTCCGGAAGAGGCGGAACTGGTCAGCCATTATGAGCGTAAGTCAAATAACGGAACGGAATATGTTTATGTCTTTAAATCAAAGACCAGGGATTTGAAATTCAATGTGTATTCCACGATAGGAGGAAGCAGTTTAACCGGATATAGTTTATCGGAATATTACATGTTGGGTCTTCGGGATTACTATTTGGAAAAGATGAGACCCATACTCCGTGATTGTAATAACAGTGAAATGAGTTTGAAACCGGATTCGGAAAAAGTCTCCACCAAACTGTATTTAAAAGATGAATCGGATGCAAAATATCTTTCTCCGTTTCTTGCAGGATGTAACGACATTGCAAAGGAAGAATTTAACTATCAGCCCGGCGCCGATTTAAGCCGCACTGAAGTCCTGGGTTTATATTTTACATTTTATTCATCAGCCGATACGAAAGAAAAAATCGGAACGTATTACATTAACGGCATGGATGATGAAGACGCCGTTTACCGGGAACTTGTTCAGTTATTGAAATAAAAGACAGTCGTAGGGGGGAAATTATTTCGGATTATATTCCAAAGAAGAGTGAGGTAATTGACATGTTCAGAAAAATGAGGAGATTCAAACAACAGATTTCAGATGCGGAGTGCATTGAGATTTTAAAGAATACGAAGAGAGGCGTTCTGTCACTGATGGGCGATGACGGTTATCCTTATGGAATTCCTATAGATCACTGGTATTGTGAAGAGGATGGAAAGATTTATTTTCACGGAGCAAAAGAAGGTCACAAGATTGATGCCATTAAGGCCTGCGATAAAGTAAGCTACTGTGTATATGATGAAGGATACAGAAAGGAAGGAGATTGGGCTCTCAATATAAAAAGTGTAATCATCTTTGGGAGGATAAAACCCGTTGAGGATGAAGAAAAGTCCAAAAAGATATGTATTGCCATAACAAGAAAGTTTACTGATGATGAGGAGTACCTTCAGAAAGAACTGACCAATGCGTTCCCCAGGGTGCAGTGTCTGGAAATCACCCCGGAACACATGACCGGAAAACTCGTTAATGAATCGTAGTACATTATTTATCAAAGGATTTTCGATTGCTTTATTCCGGACGAAAAAAAGGGAAAGGATTCATTATGTCAAAGCTCGTATTAAAATGTCCGAGATGTGGTACCGTCCAGTATGTTAAGGGTGATGGCCCCTGTTGGAAATGCCATACCATGGTTGTTTTTCCCAAAGACGGTGTAATTCAAGTCTACCGTATGGCTTCCTGCTTGGGTAAATTTGGATATTCTATGGAAATATACATTAACGGTATTCTGTTTGGATACGTGGGGTATAATGAAGCAATTAGGATTCCTGTACCTTATGGACATCATCATGTTATGGCGAAGTTTATGGATTATAAACTGAGTAAATATAAAGGTATTGGTCTCGAATGTGATGTCACTCCCAATAACAGAATCGTGTACCTTAAGGCTGCGCGCGTTATTCCGGGATATCGTACCAATACTACAATTTTAGAACCGGCTACTGCTGAGGAGATGCCACCGGTTTGACATACCGAAACCGGCAGAATCTTAGGAAATCCATGGATTGTGAGGAGGAATGCAGAGTGATTACGTACAGAAAACTAAATGAGGATGATTTGGATACATTCATACAGATGAGGATTAAAGATTTTCTTGGGAAATAGAATTTCAGCATAATTTACGATTCCAAGTCGTATCGAGAATCAGTGGAGGATTACCCGGGTGAATGCAGTAGAAACAATAAATAAAAGGCACAGCTATAGAGGGAAGTATCTTTCAAAACAGGTTCCCAGAGAGGATTTAGTAAAAATACTGGAAGCGGGAATGGCTGCTCCATCGGGATGTAATAAGCAGACAACCAGTTTTATAGCAGTTGATGATTCAGATATTTTACAGAAGATTAAGGAAGTAATCAATCCTCCGATATGTGAAACAGCACCGGCGATAATTGTGGTGTTGACGCAACGGATAAATGCATATCGGGATAGATGTTTTGCAGTGCAGGATTACTCTGCTGCAATTGAGAATATGCTACTTACGATTGTGGAGCTTGGATATCAGAGTTGTTGGTATGAAGGCCATATTACGGATGAAGACAGAATATGTGACAAAATAGCTGATATTCTCTTGGTGCCGGAGGATTATGAAGTTGTATGTATATTACCGGTAGGAGTGGCTGAAAGCGAACCCTTGGTACCAAAGAAAAAAGTGTTTGAAGAGAGAGCTTGGTTTAATTCATTCAAAGGCTGATGGGCAATCTTTATCAGAGCGGATTTTGATTTTTATCATGTCAGGTAAAAAATAATGAGACAACCCTTGTCTCATTCAGTAAAACAGGGCATTTGCCCGTTTTGTGTCCTTCTTAATTTTGCGTTTTGGATCTACGATGTGACCATAAGGCAGCCGCAAAAATGATGCGGTGCAGAATCCAAAAACAGATTTCAGGAGGACAAAATGATGAAGAAAAAAGTAACAGCAGCAACGGTAGCAACTTGTGTGGTTTTGGGTTTGATTGGTGCAGCGGCAATCGCATGTATTATCCTTTCCATGGTAACGGGTAAAGTGACACCTTATCTGGCAATGGGACTTGGTCTGGGAGCTATCGGTAATACGATAGGCTGTGTGTACAACTGGAAAAAGAGAGGAAACAACAATGGATCTGGTAAAGACGGGAGCATTTCTTAAGGAGCTTAGAAAAGAAAAGAATATCACTCAGGAGCAGCTGGCGGAGGAAATGGGTGTCTCCAGAAGGACAGTTTCCCGTTGGGAGACCGGATCGAATATGCCCGATATGGATATCCTGATTGATATTTCCGACTTCTATGAGGTGGATCTTCGAGAGATTTTAGACGGAGAAAGGAAATCAGAACAAATGGAGAAAGAGATAAAAGATACGGTATTAAAAGTTGCAGAATACGAAAATGAAGGAAAAAAGCGCAGCGCGGTGGTGGTAATTGTTTACTCGGTACTTGGAATTCTGGCGCTTTTGGCAAATCTTATTATGAGTATGGTAGAAATGCCGGATACTTTTCTGACCGGATTTTTAAAAGGAATGACCTTGGGAGCAGCTATTATAGCAATGATTCTTGGAATTATCTATGCCACGGGAACGTTGACGAAATGGTATTCTTTTAAGAAAAGACTGTTTAAAAACAGAGAGGATTAAATCACCGGTTTCAAACGCATGTATTTTAGGGGTACGTCCATTATGAACCGGACAAAGTGTGCAGAAAAAGTCGGGTACGAAAATCTTTCATGTGAGATAATGAATTCAGGCGCAGTGAGGTGACCGTTATGACAGACTGGATTGAAGGATTTCAGGCGTCAATTGATTATATTGAACAAAATCTGACGAAGGAGTTAGATATCGGGAAGATCGCGAAGAAAGCAGCACTATCTTCGTTTTATTATCAGCGTATTTTCGGTGCAATGTGCGAGATGACCGTCGGAGAATATATCCGTGAGCGTCGTATGACGCTGGCAGCACAGGAGCTGGCCTGTTCCGACTGCAAGGTCATAGATATCGCATTGAAGTACGGTTATGATTCTCCCGACAGTTTTACCAAGACATTCCAGCGCTTTCACGGCATTACCCCGGCTCAGGCAAGAGAGAAGGGGGCGATTTTACGGTCATTGGCTCCGCTTCATATCAAAATCACACTGGAGGGCGGAACGATGTTAGATTACAAAATTGTGGAAAAGGCAGCATTTACGGTTGTCGGTATCAAAAAAAGTTTTAATTCCGAGACAAGCTACACGGAAATCCCCAAATTCTGGGATGAATGGGCTTCCGACATGAAAGGGCTGAAGGGAATGTTCGGTGTATGCTCGGACATGGACGGAACGAATTTTGATTACTGGATTGCGGATTTATATATGCCCTGGGAAGAGTATCCGGAAGAATGTTCAACCTATCAGATTCCCGGCGGTCTCTGGGCATTATTTAAATGTGTCGGCCCTCTGCCCGGCAGTATGCAGACGGTCAATACACAGATCTGGTCGGAGTGGCTTCCATCTCTTAAGGAGTATGAGCTGGCAGGCAATTATTCTCTGGAATTCTATCTGCCTCCTGCAAAAAATCCTGCCGATACGGTAAGTTATATTGCGATACCGCTGAAAAAGGTGTAATGGTGCCTGACCTCATTAAGGAAGTGTAATGGTGCCTGAAATCATTACGAAATGTTACCGTGAGGAGGGGGAATATGAATCAAAAATTCGCATTCAGTCTTTTACAGCCGGCGGGAGAGAACACTGAATATCGCATACTGTCAGATAATGTGCTGCATGATTTGGGACTTGATGGATTTTTACAGGAAGTTTCCGATGATGCAAAGCAGCGCCGCATGATAGCAAATGTACTTTCAAAAATATCTCCGAGTCCGGCTGTTTCCATCTATCGGCAGCAGATTTTTGCCGATATTTTTAATAACCCGGAATTGAGAAAAACCATGCTGGATTTGTTTGATCAAATACAGTTTATGAGGGATTTTTCTTCTTTTCACAAAACCACCGATGAGGAGATGGGACTTTGGCATCTGTTTAACCGCCTTGAAGATTTGGACAGTTACATTAAAATTGTGGAAACGATGAGAGACTGTCTTTTAGATGAACGGGTTAGGTCCGAGGGATTGGTTTTGTTGAGAGATTACATTAACGGACTTTATGAGGATGCCTGCTTTGCGGAAATGAAGAAAGACATCGCGGAGCTTAAAATGAAAGCCTCGGATGTACAGAGCGTTACCCTTGGGGTAAACGTCAACGAACGCTTTGAAGCCGTCAGCATAGGACTCGTTTCCGTGAAC
>JAILAD010000074.1 GCA_024681795.1 Lachnospiraceae bacterium
AATCTCCCAGAAAATATTCCCCTTCGGAAAAGAGTACAAAATATCCGCTGCGCTCTCTCGCCTCCAGATATCCTTCTTCCAGAAGCAGGTCATAGGCATGTTCCACCGTGATTACGCTGACGCCGTTTTCCTCCGCCAAAAGCCTTTTGCTCGGTACTTTTTCGCCGGTTTTATAGATGCCTCTTACAATATCCCGTTTGATTTCTTCATATATTCTGATATATTTTGAACTCATATATTCTCCATCTGGTTATATAATTATATTCAAATCTGGTAGTTTTTATAATATCAAAATAATGATATTCTTTTTTCCGTAATTATTCAACTAAATATACTTCAAACTGCATTACTTCATGCAAAGAAAGGATCTGACCATGTATAAAAAAGTTTTAACCATCCAGGACATCTCCTGTGTCGGACAGTGCTCCCTTACCGTTGCCCTTCCGATTTTATCTGCAAGCGGAATGGAAACCGTAATTCTGCCCTCCGCCATTCTTTCCACACACACCGCCGGCTTTACCGGATTTACCTTCCGTGATTTAACGGATGACATAGACGGGATTGCAGACCATTGGGCAAAAGAAAATATCTTCTTTGATACGCTTTATACCGGATATCTCGGAAGCATTGCCCAGATTGACAAAGTAATCCGTTTCGCAGACACACGTTTAAACGAAGGGGCTCCCCTGATTGTGGATCCCGCAATGGCCGACAACGGCGTGCTTTATTCCATTTTCGACGATGAATTCGTAAAAAATATGAAGAGACTTACCGACAAGGCGGACATCATTCTTCCGAATATTACGGAAGCCTGCTTCTTAACCGGAACGGAATATAAGGAAACTTATGATGAAGCATATATCCTTACTCTCGTGAAGAAGCTTGCCGCCGATGACGAGCAGACCGTTGTATTAACCGGCGTATCTTACGGAAAAGAAACTACGGGCGTAGTTGTATACAAAAACGGAAAGCTTGATTATTATGAGCATGAAAAGATTGAAAAGGGCTGCCACGGAACCGGAGATGTCTATGCATCTGCTTTCGTGGGCGCATATATGAACGGTAAAACCGCGTTTGAATCGGCAAAAATCGCCGCAGATTACACCGTATCCTGCATCAAATACACGCAGGGAGACGAAACTCACTGGTATGGTGTGAAATTCGAACCGGTGCTCGGAGAATATATTAATCTTCTGAAAAAATAAGCTCACCGGAATCGTAAATCCCGGAACGCACAATCAGTGCGGCGCCTTCGAAAACTTCGACGGTGCCGCCTTTTTTATGAAATTGATTGCTGACGGTAAAGACCCTTTTATTGTCAATTACCCCGTCAAATTCATAATAAAAATCACGGATGGAAATTTTACTTTGGTCCGTTAAGGAAAACACCGAGAGAATTCCTTCGCATTCTTTGCCGTAACGGACACTCTGCCCCGCTTTTAAAACAAAAACGGACTCCTTTTCGGAAATCAGAATAATCCGGATTCCTTCCACGCAGAATTCATGAAGCATCTGGATATTGGCAATCGTATGGTCAAGCCTTTCTCCGCCGAGACCGCCGAATACATAAATCGTTTTCGCTCCGAGTTCCCTTAATTTCAATACTCCGAGCCGCATATCCGTATCATCCTTTTCCGGAGAACAGGGAACCGGATTTAAATCCGGAAAGGCTTCTTTTGCTTTCCGGAAAACCCCGTCCTCGAGGGAATCCTTATCCCCAAGCCAGTAATCCGGCGCAATATTTTTTTCGACAAAAAAAGAAAGGCCGCCGTCTGCCGCCACCGAAATACAGTCTGAAGAATCCAGACATTCCGTTAATAAAGTTTTCTCGGCTCCCAGCGGGGCTGCCCCCACCAGGATGCCGGTAATTTCTCTCTTCTGCATAATGATTCCAGTTATTCAGGATTTCCTCCGGCGGAGATTTTATCCCTTCAGACCTTTTGCCTGACGAACCATATCCTCTACCACGATATCGTAAATCTCACCTAACGTGGAGCAGTATTCCAAAACCTTCCAGGGCTCGTTGGTATGGTAATGAATCTTGATTAAATCCTCATCACCGACTGCAAGAAGGCAGTCCCCGATAAAATTTTCGGTGATGTAATCATTGATCTCATCCTCGTCCAGATCCTTTACCGTTCTTTCAATTAAAAGCTGTGTGTCATAGCGATACTGAATTTCTTCCATGTGTATCAATCCTCCCGTAAATTATGCTTTATATATCATTATATTACATTATGTACTCTGTTTATCTTTGTGTGCCTTCATCAATCCGGACACATCAGGTAAAGAACGAAACCGTCTCCGCAAGGTGATCGGATAATTCTTCCACCTGTGACATTTCCCTGGAAATCTCGCTGACATTTTCGGATACGGACTCAATCGATGCGCTGACCTCTTCGGAAGATGCCGCATTTTCTTCGGAAATCGCGGAAAGGTCGCTTACGTTCGAAACGATGGCTTCCTTAATGTCTGCCAGTTTTCTCGTATTCTCCCGAACCTCCTGAATTGCACGGACATTTGCCTCGATTGCCGCATTCAGGGATTCAAATTCCTTGCTGGTCTTTTCGATATCCGACTGGCTTTCCTCGATGACCTTGCGGATATTTCTTGCAAGTTTCACGCTCTCCTCGGAGTTTGCCAGAACCTCTTTCGCAATCTGCTGGATACTGGTTGCACCCTCATTGGATTTTAAGGAAAGTTCTCCGATACTCTTTGCAACGACCGCAAATCCTTTTCCTGATTCGCCGGCTCTTGCCGCTTCAATGGAAGCATTTAAGGAAAGCAGTTTGGTCTGGCTTGCAATGCTGATAATCAGTTCAACCGCTTCATTTACCTTCTCGATGGAATCGTTGGTCCTGAGAATCTGGTCCGTGATACTGTTAACCGCATCGATGGTGTCTTTAAAGGAAGTCAGTACCTGTTCCATGCTGCTCGATGCATTGTTATTGATGTGATTCATTTCATCCGCAGAATCGGAAAGTCTCTGAACATTGCCTTCGATGTCGGCTACATATTCGCCCATATCGGAAACCTTTAAGTTTACATCCTGCACGCTTTCCGCCATGCTCTGCGCACCCTGGGCAAGTTCTTCAACCGCCGAAGAAATATGGGTTGCCGCAGTCTGCGTGTCTTCGGAAAGAGTATTGACGGAGTGTAGGTTGTCGCCGATAATCTGCGTTGCGGATTTTACTTCCGCCACCGTGCCGTTTAAGCTCTCCCGGAACTGTCCGAGGGAATAAATCATTGTCTGGTTTTCCCTCACGATACTGTGAAGCGAAAACGGTTCGCTGACACGACCGCCCGCACAAACCTCGAGTGCGTCCGCCATTTCCGAAAACGGTCTTTTCACGGTTCTTGCCACAATTATGATCACTACGGAGAAAACGATGAATAATCCGACGCCGCAAAGCATAACCCGGATGATAATCCTGGAAATATCCTTCGACACAACGTCCGCATCTTTTCCGACAAAGGTCATGCCGACCGTCTTACCGGAGCCGTTGCGGATCGGCCGGTAATCCACATAGTACGTTTTTCCGCCGATTTCTTCTTTTACGTTATAATAATGCTTTCCTCCCCGGAGAACAGCGGAAATGACTTCGGCAGATGCCTTCTCGCCTTCCATCCTGGATCCGCCCTGATTTTTCACGGAGCTGATTAATGCCGTATCTCCGAAAAATACGGTCATGTAAATTCCGTCGTCCACAAAACCGTCTACCAGATCGTTGCTCTTCCACCGGCTCCATTCCTCCGTCCCCAGCGTATCGCCGTATGCTCCGGTAATATAATTGTTAAACTCTTTGTTGCAGAGAGAGATTTCGGTTCTTACGTTTTTATGGACCAGTTTGGAAACATTAATCTCCGTCAGGAAAAAGAAGCAGACAACCGTTGCTATGAGCGGAATTAAACCAAACATTAATAGCATTTTCAGCAATGTAAAATTTGATCTTTTCATAATTTACATCCTCTGTTTCATATTCTCCGTAATTGAAACAACTGCCGTACACCGCTTTCTGATACGCGGATACTCTATATATTGTGGACAGTCCCTGTTTTTAAGCAATATCTATTGGTATTATAGCAAGATTCCCCTTTGTTTGTCGATATAAAATGCAGAAAAAGCGGGCAACATTACAGATTCTCTCTTGCAAGTTTTTTTGCCTTTTTTACTTCATACATTTTTTCGTCTGCAACCTTCAACGCCGCAAGTATATCAAAGTTTTCGTCCAGCTTTGTCGTATATGCGCCGCTGCTGGTGGTAACAAAATAGGTCAGCCCCGAGATTTCGTTGTATTCGTCAAGCTCGAGGTCAATTTCTTTCACAATATGTTCCGGATCGCACTCTCCGATTAATACGGAAAATACTTCATCTCCGCCGAAACGTGCACAGACGGCATTGTCCGGACAGGCTTTTTTTAAGGCCGTTGCAACCGTACAGATTGCATTGTCCCCGTCCGCATGTCCGAAGTGGTCGTTGATGTATTTTAATCCGTCAAGGTCCGACATAATGACCGTAACTTCCCTGCCCCTGTTTTCCGGACGGAATCGTAACTCCCGGAAAATATGCTGGAATGCAACACGGTTATAAAGCCCGGTCAGCGCATCGCGCTTGTACATTTCGTCCATTCGTTCGAGAAGCGAGCGCTGGTTTGCGTAATTGACATACCCTCCGATGCCGAGACTGATGGCATTCGTGATACCGGTCGTTCTCGAATAATTGATCACATTATAACTGTTGCTGTGATAAATCACGAAACCGAGCGGTTTGTTCATATAATCAAGTGCGTTAAAAATCAACGGATATCCGTTTTTCATGATTTCAAAGAGCCGGTCTTCACACTGTCCGGGAAACTCTTTAAACTCCGTCTCCCCATCCTCTGAGGGCGGATTCTCGGAATCGTACACAAGGAAAAGATCGTTTATCCAGTCTCTGCGCAATTCCTTCAGGAAATAATTTCTGCTGAATTCAAAGCAGTCCCTGGAAGCCACACAGAGAAGCTTCTGTGCTTTATACAGATTCAGTTTTCCCAGCATTTCTTTGTTGGAACGGCAGACATGCATATCGGATGCGATGTTGTAAAGTGCCCTGTAATCATCCTGATGCCTGTAGAAATTGTTATTGAACATGCTTAAGATTAACTTGGAATCATGCATACAGGAAGGGCAGCCGCAGGATTCGTTCGGCTGAAGATTCGGGACGATAAACGCATCCTCCGCGCTTTCGCCGTTTAAAATCCGCTCCAGATTCTCCACGCATGCATTCGCAAGCAGACTTGTATCACAGCTTGCGGTTGAAATTAAAGGAGAGGTATAGTATGCTTCTTCGATTCCGTCAAAACCGGAAACCAGTACGTCCTCCGGTACCCGGATTCCCTCTTTCGAAAGCATGTCGCAGACATTGATTGCCATGATGTCGTTTGCGCAGATGACACAGTCAAATTCCCGGCCGCTTTTTAAGACCTCCTTCATGGCCGCAATACACGGTTCCGCCCAGAACTGACCGTAACTGATTAAATCGTCTTCAAACGGAATTCCGAACTCCTCACAGAGTTTTTTAAATACATTCTCCCTGGTTTTCGAAAACGGATTATCCGGAATTCCCGCCATCATAATCGGCTTCTTCACGTGATGTTCTTCAAACATATGGCGGGCAATTTTCTCAAACCCTTTTTCATAATCAAAACGAATTGCCGGAATGCCGTCATACTTCCCGTCCACGGTGATTACCGGAATTTGATATTCTCCGGCTTTCTTTATGATACGCTTTGAAATGGTGCGGCTTTTGATTGCCTCATCCATAATCAGGATTCCGTCCAGGATATGATACGGCAGAAGTTCGAAAACCGCCGCCTCCGCCGAAATGGATTCCTCCCCCCAGTAAACGTCGGAATTCAGCGCAAAAATCAGCATGGAGCAGTTCTGCTGCCTTAATTTTTCATTGATAATCTGGATTAACTGATGAATCTGCGAATCGAAGACTCTGGAAGTACAGAGTGCGATTACCTTTCTGTCGCGAAACATATTTCTCCCCCGGGTTGAAAATGCCCTGAAAAAACACTGTAAAAGATTTCGTTTATTTGACTCTTACTGCATTTTTTAACCTTTTTATTATATCACAGTTGACTTTACTTGCACACAAAAAACCGCCCGGAATAACCGGACGGTTTCATAAAACAATTCAATGATTTACCGAAATTATTTATCTGCCTTCTTTGCAGGAGTCTTCTTTGCAGGAGTCTTCTTTGCGGGAGCTTTCTTCTCTGCTGCTTTTACGGGAGCCTTTGCTTCCTTCTTTGCAGGAGCTTTCTTTGCTGCCTTTGCGGGAGCCTTCTTCTCTGCTTTCTTTAACTCAAGATCCTTTAAGAGAAGTGCTTTCTTAAGATTTCCTTCTGCTTTGATTTTTCCGGTAAGATAAGCTTTCTCAAGACCAAGCTTTCCGGAAGAGATATCTGCCAAAACCTTATCTTCAGCGGTAACCAGAACGTCTCTGTCAAAATACTCGTACGGCTCTACGAAAACCTGTCCGTCTTTTACTTCGAGATAAAATGCACCTGCTGCCTCTCCGGTTACGTTGAACTGGATTGCTACATGCTCTTTTACTTTGCCTGCATCTGCTGTTCCGTAAGTATCTTTTGCAATCTTAACTAATTCTTCGTAAGTCATTTTCTTCCTCCTGTTTATACTAAAAACGATTCCTTTTTAACTCACAACGAAAGTATTATAAACTGTTTAAAATTCTATTTCAATGTAAAAAACTTACAACCTTACTGTCATTCTCAAAGATTTTTTGTTAATTCTTCCGCATATCTGACCGTTTCCATGGCATCCCTGCAGTAGCAGTCCGCACCGATGGAATCCGCATACTCTTTGGTAAGAACCGCGCCTCCGACGCATACCTTCGCCCACGGAGCCTTTTCGCGAAGCAGTTTTATCGTCTCTTCCATGGCGGGAACCGTCGTTGTCATGAGTGCGCTTAAGCCTACCAGCGGCGCATGGAGCCGCACGGTTTCTTCCGCAATGGTTTGTGCCGGAACATCCTTGCCGAGATCCGAAACCGCAAACCCGTAGTTTTCCAGAATCAGTTTTACGATGTTTTTACCGATGTCGTGAATGTCACCGTGCACGGTTGCGATGACAATCGGACAGCCGGAAGAAGCATTCTCTTCCGAGGAACCCATCTTTGCTTTTACCTCTTCGAATGCCGCCTTTGCCGCCTCTGCCGCCATCAGCAACTGCGGGAGATATACTTTCTTTTTTTCAAAATCCTCCCCCACGATATTGAGTGCCGGAATAACATCCCCCTGAATAATCTCAAGCGGTTTTTCATTCTGCAGTTTTTCTTTCGTAAGATTTCCGGCTTTCTCCTTAAGGCCTCTTACGATTGCATTCTGAAGCGGGGAAAGAGCGTCCTTCCCGCCTGCAGCGTCACTTCCGGACGAAGCGGAACCGGTCTTAAGACTGCCGTTTCCCGCACCGCTTCCCTGTCCAACCGCACCCGCAACCGGCTGAAGTGCCGGAAGTTTGGACGCATAGTCGATATACTCCATACAGTTTTCGTCCATGTTGTGAAGTGCCTTATAGGCATAAAATACATTCATCATCTCTGCGGAGTACGGATTCATGATTGCCGCGGACAATCCCTCCTCCAGGCAAAGTGCAAAGAAGGTAGAGGTAATGATATTTCTCGACGGAAGTCCGAAGGATACGTTGGATACCCCGAGGGACGTATTCACATTAAGTTCCGTTCGGATGGAATGCACCGCCTGTATGGTGGATAATGCTGCCTTTGTATCGGCGGAAATCGTCATGGCAAGCGGATCGAAAATCAGATCCTTTGTTTTGATGCCGTATTCTGCAGCTTTTTCTATGATTTTCTCTGCGATTTTTACTCTCTTTTCGGCGGATTCCGGAATTCCGTCCTCATCTAACGTTAAGGCCACGACAAAACCGCCGTATTTGGCTACAAGCGGGAATACGCTCTCCATTACCTCCGCTTTTCCGTTCACGGAATTTACCATGGCTTTTCCGTTATAGCAGCGCAGCGCCGCCTCCATTGCGACCGTGTCCGTCGTGTCAATCTGAAGCGGAAGATCCGTTACCGCCTGAAGTTCTTTCGTCACCTTTTCAAGAAGTGCCGGCTCGTCAATCTCAGGAAGACCGACGTTGACATCCAGAACATGCACGCCCGCATCCTGCTGCCGTAATGCCTCATTTAAAATATAATCCATGTCTTCTTCACGAAGCGCCTGCTGAAATCTCTTCTTTCCGGTCGGGTTGATTCTTTCTCCGATCAGAATCGGTGCACCCCCGAATTCCACGGCGTGCGTATAGGAAGAAACCAGCGATCTGTTTTTTTCCGTTAACGGAAGCGGTGAAAGATTTTTTGCCTTTTTGGAAACTGCTTTGATAAATTCCGGAGTGGTTCCGCAACAGCCGCCCGTAATCCGGACGCCCTTTTTCAGCAGTTTTTCCACCGACTCCGCAAAATCCGGCGGCGTAACGTCATAGACCGTTTTTCCGTTTTCACTTCTCGGAAGTCCGGCATTCGGCTTTAACAAAACCGGAACGGATGCATACTCCAGATATTCCTCAATGACTCCGATGAGCTGTTCCGGTCCCAGCGAGCAGTTGGCACCGATGGCATCCGCATGCATTCCCTCCAGCATCGCAACCATTGCGGCGGGAGAAGCACCCGTCATAAGTTTTCCGTCACTGCCGTATGCATTGGACACGAAAACCGGAAGGCCGGAATTTTCCTTTGCCGCAAGAAGCGCAGCCTTCGTATCATAGGAGTCGTTCATCGTTTCGATAAAAATCAGGTCGGCACCTGCTTCCGTGCCGATTCTCACGGTCTTTGCATAAACCGAAACCGCATCCTCGAATTCGTAATCTCCGTACGGTTTTAGTAATTTCCCGATCGGACCGATGTCGAGCGCCACGAATTTCTCCTGTATTCCCGCACTCTCCGCTGCTGCCTTTCTTGCGTTCGCGATTGCGGCGCGAATCAGCGTCTGAAGTTCCTCCTCTTCGAATTTCAAAGAGTTTGCGCCGAAGGTATTGGCCAGAACCACGTTGCTTCCCGCATCAAAATATGCTTTCTGGATGCGCACAATCTCCTCCGGATGCGATACGTTCCACCGCTCCGGCAGTTCTCCCGGCTGTAAGCCCGCTTCCTGCAGGAGTGTTCCCATTCCGCCGTCCAGAATTACAAAATTGTCTTTTAAAAATTCCAAAATATTCATTGCTTTTACACCACTTTAAATACGTTTTGTATTTGTTTTTTCGTATTGTTTTCTTTGTATTGTTTTTTTCGTATTGTCCGTTTTTATATTCCGTCCCGGTCCGGCTCTTTCTTTCGCTCCAGACCGATAAATGCCGTGACCGATTTCGAGGGTGACATCAGACAGGATTCACCGAGCGTGATTCCGAGCCTCCGCGAGGCATCCAGCCTTTCCAGAAAATCTTTTTGTACGGTAATCGGCAGGTCGCCGAACCCCGGGGAAAATCTGGGACGCATCGTAAAACCCTTTTCCTCCGCTGCCTGCTTTACTTCCTCACAGAAGCGGTTGCACAGGCTCTCTGCCCGCTCCGCACCGTACCCCTGAAAAAATACGGCCATGGAAGGATCGCTTATTTCAAATCTCCGAATCAGCCGGTCAATCCCCGAACCGACGGTTGCCGCAAACATTACGTAGGCTTCCGAGTCCCTTAAATTCTTTCTTAAATTCTCCGACTTCTGCGGAACCGGAAGAATCGGAAACCCTTCTTCGTCCCGCGCAAGCATTCCCGACAGGAAGCCTACTTTATAAACAAACTGTCCTTTCGAAAGCGAAATGACTTTCCCGATTCTCTGAAGAAGGACCTCGGATTCCGGCGCGAACGGATTTGCAAGAATCCGTTTTGCGGCATCAATCGGAATTCCGGAATATCTCATAAGCTCCACCATCTGTACCGGCGGTTCTTCATATTCCAGATACCTGACTACCGCGGGATTCTCTTTTTCCGTTATATTCAGTTCCAGTTTCATCATTCTTCCGTTGCCTTATGCTTTGATGCTTTGTTCTTTAATTCTTTACCGCATTATTCTTTACTGCTTTATTCTTTGATGCCTTATAGTCTGCCGGCCTGTAAAATCCGTAACCGGCACAGTCCTATTTTACCTTGATTTGTTTCAGAATGCATCAAGTTTCTGCGACTTTGCCATTTTACTTAAATTTACTGACGGTTCGGCGCTTCGGTGTTATAATAATTCATATTTGAAAAAAACCGGAAAGCTATGAAAGGTTAAAAAATGAGCGAGAACAAAACAAATACAAATACGGAAAATAATGAAACCCTGCAAAACGGCATGCAAAATCGTGATGCCCTGATCGTAAAAACAAGTATCATCGGAATTGTCACGAACATTTTTCTGGTTCTTTTCAAGCTTGCAATCGGCTTTGTTTCTTCTTCCATTTCGATTATTCTCGATGCGGTCAACAACTTAACCGATGTCGTTTCTTCCATTGTTACCATTGTCGGCACAAAACTTGCTTCCAGAAAGCCGGATAAAAACCATCCTCTCGGCCACGGAAGACTGGAATACATTGCCACCATGGTGGTATCCGCCATTATTATTTATGCGGGTATCACGGCGGGAAAAGAAGCCGTGAAAAAAATTCTGGAACCGGAAGATGCGAATTACAGCATCATTGCCCTGGTAATCATGGCAGTTGCGGTTGTTACCAAAATCGTTCTCGGTCTCTTCGTTCAGAAACAGGGTAAGAAAGTCAATTCCGGCGCTTTAATCGGTTCCGGAAAGGATGCCCTTTTCGATGCCATTTTATCGGGATCCGTTTTGCTCTGTGCTATAATCACCTTCTTCTCCGGACTGGCACTGGAAGCTTACGTCGGCGTTGTCATCGCGATTTTCATCATCCGTGCCGGAATCGAAATGATGGTCGAAACCATTGACGAAATTCTCGGAAAACGTGCGGATGCGGAAACCACAAAGAAAATCAAAGAAGTCATCTGCAGAAGCGAACCCGTAATGGGCGCCTACGATTTGATGATTTCCAATTACGGACCGAACCGGAATTATGCATCCGTTCATATCGAACTGCCGGATACGATGATGGTCAGCGAAGTGGATGTTCTTACCCGGGAAATTGAGAAAAACGTTTACGCGGAAACCGGTATCGTATTAACCGGCGTCGGCGTATATTCCTATAATACCAAAGATGACGAAGCCTCCCGGATCCGGAACCGGATTTCGGAAATCGTCATGGCAAATGAATGGGCACTCCAGATGCACGGATTCTATGTGGATACCACACAGAAAACGATGCGCTTTGACGTGGTGTTAAGCTTCGACATTTCCCAGAAGGAAGGCATTGAAATATTACAAAAAGCAGTTGCAACCGAGTTTCCCGATTACAACTGCCTCATCATTCCGGATCTTGATATTACCGATTAATCTGCCGGGTACGGTATCCTTCCGTCCCGGAAGAATTCCGTTTTCCTATACACATTCCTTCAGAATGTGAATCCAGGACTTAATGATTTCAACTTCCTCTCCGGCCTCTTTGATACATCTCTCTTCCTTTACCGGCCGGTAAATCGGCGCTTCCATCACATCCTTGTCCCTCTTGATTACCAGATAAACCTTTTTTCTGTCGAAGAAAACGGCAATCGGTGTTTTATGGGACAATTTCTCAAGTTCCTTAAACGGAAGGTCTTTCGCAAATTTTTCGCCTTCTTTTTGATCCTTTGTATAAATACTGAATTTTTTATCAAACCCGTCTTTACCGGATAAAACCTTACAGTATCCTTCCGGCTGCTCATATTCCGCGCCGCTTACCTTAAACTGGTCATGAATAATCTGAAGTTCATCCTTCAAATGTGTTTTAATATCCGATGCAATTAAAACACAGTCCGTGGTCGCACCCTTTTTGTCATAGCGGAGTGTCAAATCATACCGAAGGAACGACACCCCGTCATATTCTCCGTTCACACAGTCATTGGCAAGTGCGCTCTTTGCCTTTTTCAGCATGGAGAATTCCGTAATCTCTTTTAACGAAACCTTTCCGTTTTCGGAATAGGAGCCCGTTCCGAACGTCTCCTCCAGAAGCGGTTTTACATAGGCCATCTTGTATGCAAGAGAATATGCCCTGTATTTTTTATTCTTCTTAAGCAGAACCGGCAACAGATAAATACAGAAAAATACCAGTGCCAGAAGCAGCACGATAAAAACATAGCGAAGAGGAGACCCCGCCAGAATTTTCATTTTATAAACAAAAAATAAGTATACAAAAGTTCCGAGAAGTGAAACACCGCACGCAAACAGCCAGACGGTCTCGATTTTTCGAAACTCAATCCGCATATTGTTGAGGCGCTTCTCTCTTGTCAGTTCTTTTTCGTTTTGCTCCGCCACTTCATTACTCCTAACAATTCTTTTTCCCGACCGGCGGGATAATCCTGTTTCTCCGGGGTTATATTCCCTGTGTTTGTTTCCGGGATTTTTCCGGAACAGTATTTCCGGGACTCTTCCGCAGTCTTATTTCAGCGAAAGCAATCTGCAGAGTTCCTTCTGGGATTCCTCATCCGGAGAAGTCGGCTCCCAGAGAATATTCTGTCCGTCGTTCTCGTATCTCGGAATCAGGTGGTAATGGAAATGAAATACCGTCTGTCCGGCACAGGGGCCGTTATTCTGAACCAGATTGAAACCGTCGCAATGCAGTTTCTCCGTCATATGCGTTGCCATCTTTTTCGCAAGTACCATTACTTTGGATGCAACATCATCCGGAAGCTCATAAAGATTTGCATAGTGTTCTTTCGGAAGAATCAGTGCATGGCCCTTCGTTGCGGGACCTGCATCCAGAATGACATTGAACATGTCATCCTCATAAATGGAATTGGTCGGATAAACTCCGTTCGCCAGCTTACAGAAAATACAATCGTCTTTCACTTCTTTGCCCTCCTTCGAAGCATCATTTCCCATATAAAACCGGTAAAAATACCGGCAAGCATTCCGGCTATATGCGCCGCATTATCCACGCCCTGAATCATGAATCCCTGATAGATACTGCAAAGTACGCAGAAAATCAAAAGCAGGTACCGGTTGATTCCTCTTCCTTTTGCAAAATGAAGATTCCGGATCGTAATATAAACAATGATTCCCATCAGTCCCATAATGGCGCCCGATGCGCCGACCGAGGGAACCTCGGAATTTATCATAACCTTAAACGCCAGCGAACCGAGTCCCGCAAGCATTCCGAGAATGTGGTAAATGATCGCAAACCTTACCCGGCCGAGCGGCTTTTCCAGATTGTTTCCCGTAATATAAAGCATCATCATGTTGCTTAAATAGTGGGAAACACTTCCATGTACATACATGTATGTAAAAATCCGGTACCACTGATGACGTTCAAAAATCGCGACCGGATCAAGATCCAGCGCCGAAAAAAACGAATCCCCGAAGTAAACGCAAAGCCCGCCGACAATTAAGTTCAGCACAATAATGACAATCGAAACCCAGGGAATGATTTCCTTCGCCTTTGCTTCATCGGCCTTCTTCTTTGCTTCCGCAACCCTGTTTAAGTTCTGTCTTACATCGTCAAGAAGCGCTTCCGCCCTTCCGGGATCTTTTAGGAACGCATTCAGCTGCCCCTTCATCCCATAGAAGTCTTCCGCCCCGTCCGGAGGAATCACGAGTTCATATGCCGACCGGTGAATAATCCAGGCATTCGGAGACGATTCCGTTGCCGCAACCGCTCCCGGAACATCATTCGTAACGGTTAAAAACAGGGAATGAATCTCCGGTAGATTTTTGCTTTTCAGTAATTCCAGCGCCCCGTCTCTCAGCTGCCTGAACCGGTATTCGTTAAATTCCTCACCGTCCCGGACGTTCAGCACAAAAAGAGCCGTTATGTGCCCGGTTTCTTTTTTCAAAAAAATCAAAAAATCGTCTAAATTCGTTGATACCGGTGTAAAGCCCTCCAGCACGAGAAAAGACGATAACTGTTCTTTCATAAAATCTCTGCCTTATCCTTAAGCAAATCTGCTTTCTCTTAAGACCGTTTTATCTGCCTGTACGTATGCATAATTATATACAGAAAACTTGTAAAAATCAATTATAGATGAAATCCACGTTCCCGATCCGGATCCGGTCCTTCGGATATAATTCCACCTTTTCATATGCCTCAAGATCGATTTCGTTTACCGCACTGCCGTTTGTGGAATTCAGGTCTTCAATAAAGACCTTTCCGTCGGATTCAAAAAAACGGGCATGTATTCTCGAAACCGAATCGTCTTCAATAAAAATATCCACCTCACTTTTCATTTTCCCCAAAAAAGCAGGTAATTTCTTCAGGGAATATGTCTTTCCGTCCCGGGAACATTTTAGTTCGCGTACCGCTTCCGTCTTTTCCGCGATTATCACCGTTTCTTTTGTTTCCGGTTCCTCTTCCGTTTCCTGCCATAATAAATAATCCTGCTCCTGTTTTCCCTCTCTTTCGAAAGTTTCCGCCGTTTGGAGTACCGGATTTCCTTCTTCCTTTTCGTTTCCGTTTCTTTTTGCTTTTCTGTCCGAAAACAGTTTTCCGATTCGTTTAAAGACGGAACTTTCCCCGGTTTCTTTCGATTCTCCGGTTTCCGCCGGAAATTCATCGCGGATATACTCATCATGTCCGTATGCTTCTTCCGCATCACCGGGACGTACTTTCACCGCTTCAATCATTTCCGTAATCTCTGACAATAAGAAGGTTCCTGCCTTGGCATCCCGGTAAAATTTATAAACTATGTCCACCGCATCCGCATCCTTATGATCCGTTTTCTCCAGCAAAAACTCGGCCAGCCCGCACAAATCCGCCGGATAATCCGCTTCGCTGTCGGTCGGATAAAACAGCCAGCTCGCTTTTTTTGTGGAAGGATCCAAATAAATATACTCCGGTCTGCAGACCAGATATCCGGTATTCAGTAAATACCGTTCGGCCTCGGCAGCGGCTTCCGCCCAGGAATAAAACAGATTCTTTACGTCGTTAAATCCAAGATTTTTTCTTTCATATAACGTAAAAAGACTCTGTCTGGAAGAAATGTCATAATAAATTTTCCCCTCTCCCTCCGGGTACTTCAGGCTTCCTTTCAGTAATCCGTTAATCTCATTCCTGCAAAACATCTCCACCTGGTAGGACGAGCAATCCTTCGTCAGAATTAAGTAATTCCGGCTCATATCCCGTTTGTAACAAACCTGCATCTGCATCATTGATTCCCTTATTCCTTTCCGTAATCCATTCTTTTATTTTTCTTCCCTTACGGACATTTCGTATAAACTGTCCGGGATGCAGCCTTTCGCTTTTTGCACTTACCCGGATTGTCCGGAACGGGAGATCCTCCGGTAACAATCCCGTCCCGGCAATGACTATATCCCCCGTGATTGTAACTTTACTCTGAAATTTCCCGACGGATATTTCCGTATGCAGATTCTCCATCCCTACAAGGCGGTCGCAAAGCGATATTATGCATTTCTCCTTTACCTGCCTTACAATCGCTCCGTTTGTCTCGTCTTCCTCACAGTACATGACCCGGGACGATGCAAGAATTGCCGCATCGGTCATCACACTCCGGTTATATAAATACAAAACAAACAGAACCACCAGAAGAATGACCGACAGAATTACCGGCATAATAAGCGCAGTCTCTACCGTCAGACTGCCTTTTCGCATTTTATCCGGACCGTTCGTCCGGAATTTGTCTCTTAAGTATTCCGCATCCATCCTTATCCACCCGTAATCACTGCCAGTGTTAATGTAAGTCCGGGAATCAAAAACGGGATAAACGGCATATCCGTGTTTTTATTTCCCTTTCCGGAAAGCAACAGCCATATTCCCTTTAAAGACGCAAGAAACAGCCCGAAAAGGAACATGAATAAATTTACCTTAAGTCCGAGAAGCGCACCCGTTGCAATTAAAAGAAGTCCGTCCCCGCAACCGATTTTATTTTTCGTCACAAAAGCAATGAGTAAAACAACACCTCCGGTCATTGCGCCGAATAACGCATGCATAAAATCCCTCCGGCCCTGAATCATGCTTAATACCATACCTGCGGCGAAGAAGAAAAAGACAGGAGGCAGGAAGATCTTCCGGTTTTTCCGGTCCAGAAGACCTTCCCATAGTAATATGACAAAACATAGAAATATTCTGATTTTATCCGCCCATAAATTCATTTTCGTCTACTTTCCGCTTCTTTTTGCACATTTGGAACACAAATGCCTTTGCCCTGCATCCTTAACGGGAATCGCCGTAACGCCTTTTTCCAGAGCCGTACAGTTCCGGTCCGAATGATATGCGGTGCCCCAGACGGAGATATAATAAATCTCGTTTTTCCCGGTATCGTTTTTATTGCATAACTTACACGGATAATAAATTCCGCCGTTTGCATTACGCGAATTTTTAAGTTCCGCTTTCGTTATGCTGCGGCTGTCTGCCTTAAGATACGTACAATCCCGGTAAAGATGATATGCATCCCCCGTTCTGGTTACGTATACCGTTTGCGACTGTTCTCCGTTTTCTTCCGTTCCTTTCCTTTCAAAACCGTTCCAGGCCTTTACCGTGGCATGATTTACCAGTGTCATTTTTCCGATACCGCAAAAAGAAAACCACGGCTTAACCCGGTATGTAAGAACAATCTTTACATCTTCCCCGTTTACCCCGATATCGGAACGAAATAAATGCAGCCCCGCAATTCCTCCCGAAATAACGGAATTATTGATTCTCTCTGCCCCAGCCTTTCGGATTATTTCCTCCCGTATGAACGTTTCCGACAGCAAAAATGAGGTTTCCCGGCTGTTTTCCGGTTCTCCGAAAGCATACAGAAGCATCGCCGTCTCTGCGGCAGTCTCCGAAACCGCTTTTTCCATCCGGCTATACACCGACATCATTTCAAAAACAGACAGAATCTGCATCGTAAAAATCAGAAAAAGCGGCAGTATAAGCGCCGCTTCCACGGTAATCGACGCTCCCCGTATTTTTTTGTCCGAACAGCCCATTCGCTTTCCTTCCTTCCGGTATCCGGGGACCTCCCTCTTTAAGGAAAAAACGGAATGAGCGAGAATCCCCTTCGATCGTTTTCAGACTTGTTTGCAACATCTCCTTATCAGATAATAAGGACTTCCCAAAGAGGGAGCTCCCCGGACACTAAAAGGAATATGCATATTTTTGTTTACACTCATAGACCGCCCCGAATTCACTCTCCACCGTTGCCTCAAATAAAGCCCCGTCAAGGCACCAATCGATTCTGAAATTTTCATTCCCGGGCGTACTGTGAACATCCATCTCGATAATGTCCATCATCCGGAGCGATTTTAAAACGGGAGGTACCAGAAAAATCAATATGCGAAGATAATCCTCATACGAAAGCCTGATTGACAGATCAAGTGATTTCGACTCCTTCGCATAACTCCCGATTTCCGAGTCTCCGACAGGAATCAGCTCTGTTCCCGCAGAGGACTGATACCTGCGGTCTGCCAGCAGGTTTTTCATGCCGCCCGTGACGGAAAGATGAAAATCATCGGCATTCTTAATAAGTTCTACCCGCTTCCCGTTATATAAATCTTCCACGTCATAAGTAGCTTCTCCTGCTGCCCAAAGGCACATAATCAATGCCGACATGACAGGTGCCGGAACATGCGTTACGGCGCCTAATCCCTCCGAAATTTCATCCACAATCTCCTTTTTCTCCGAGTCTCTTTCCAATGAAATAAAACCGGCTGCAGTCCGAATCCAGAAAATACTCTCCACAACAAGCCCCAGATTTGCCGAATCATTGGTCTGACCGCCGTAAATATACTCCGCCTCGTATTGCAGAAAGCTGTTTTCCTTCGGTCTTACGTAATTTCCGGTTTTTCTCACGATATATTCCGTGAAATAAACCTCCGCAAGAGGATCTGTTTCAATCTCGTCAAACACACCGTTTGAACCTTCCAGGGAAGATTTGAGCCGGAAGGAAGGAGCATCCGGAAAATAAAAATTCTTTCCTGATACGGAAAATACTTTTTCTTTTAACAGAAATGCCGTAAGCGGCCGTACATACTTCAGATTCAGGGAATCCGGTGTCAGCATGCTTTCTATGGTTTTCGCTTCCTCCGTTTCTTTTCCGCCGGCCGGTTCTGCGTTTTCCTCATCATCATCTTCCGCATCCTGAATGGCTTCGAGGGCCTCCCGGTTCAGTTCTTCTTTCTTTTTTTCAAAGCTTTCCTCATCCAGACCGTAATCCTTCTTAATTCGGATCAGGGAGAGAAAATCAGACACAAAATCCGCGCCGATCAGGTCCTTCGTATATTCCACCGCCTGCTTTCTTAAGTTGTTTCCGAATAAATCGGAAGCCTTTTCGCATTCCGTAAGACTGACACATGCCGTACCGCTTCCGAAAAAATCATTCGCAAAAAGCAGTCTTTCCTCCGGCTCCGATAAATTTTCATTCATATAAGTTTCCACACGGTCCGTAAGCGCCCGGTAGGAAACCTGATTCGTCATATAAGACAGATCAATGTACAAAAGATCGTACTGTTCCAGCAATTCCCTGTTGTATTCCCCGAATGCGGACAAAACCGCGCTTTCAAAGGCGCACTCGCAGACCACTCTGTATGCACTGTACTTCGCTGCCTGCACCGCACCCAGAATCATCGAAAGAAGAACGGAAAATGTAATTGCCAGATATACCGTAATAATTCCTTTTTTCATATGCCCCGACTCCGCCGGTCCTTTTCAAAATTCATAAAAAGGACCGGCATCTTTTCACACTTTATTAATCTGTTTCGTAATTGTTTTAAAAACGCCTTCCACAATCTGAATCATTTCTTCTTTAAAAATCAATACAAGTCCCACCAAAACAACCAGAATCAAAATAATTTCGACGGTCGACAAACCGTCTTCTTCCCGAATAAACCTACTGACAGGATTCATGCTTTTTCCCTCCTTTCCTTCAGATTTACAGTATCGAGAGAGAAGTAAACGCAGGATACAGAATGATAATCAGAACAATCAGCAGGTACAGCATCATGGGAAACAGTAATCTGGTCCCTGCCGTCTCTCCCCGTTTTCTGATGATTTCCTGCCTGGCCAAAGACACTCTTTTGCTTTCCTCTTTCAGTTCTTCGCCCAGCGCTGCGTTTCCTCTCTTAACCGCCCTTATTAAAAGTCCGCTGAATCTCGTAATTTCAAAAACATTACAGCGTTTCTCAAAATCTTCGTACGCATCTTTTTGCGATACTCCGCTTTCCATTTCGCGAAGCGAAGTAATCACTTCCTCGTAAAGGATTTCTTTTCCCGATTTTTCCGTTTCCCGTCTTTTTAAATAATTAGTCCCGACTTTTTCAAATGCGCCTCTCGGAGTAAAACCGGCACGAATCAACATCGATACCTTCAGTGCAAACTCAGGAAAAGCATCCTTTAACTCCTCCTCACGCTTCTTTTTATTTTCCCGTTCCTCAATGGAATCTCCGAAAATCCAAAGACCTGCACCGGTCAGAAGAAACAGAAAAGGAATCATGCTTTTTACCCCGTCCGAAAAGAATCCGGAAAAACCTCCCGTCATCAGTTTCTTCAGGCAGTAAAGTAAGGATAATAAAACCATTCCTGCAGAAATCCAAAAATATTTATTTTTCCTGTGTTTTTTCAATGATTCTTTTCCCCCAGACCGCTGCAATGAGATATAACACAAAGCACACGCTCATAATTCCGATTCCCGGCATCCCGTGATACAGGCTGTCAAAAAATCCCTTTGAAGATGTGCCGATATAGAGAATGATTCCAAACGGAACCACTCCCATAATCCTTAATTCAAACTGCTTTGAAGCCATCTGAATCCGAAACTCCCTCTGCATCTGAACCTGCTCGCTGATGGAATTACAGCAGGTTGTAATCAATTCCCTTAAATTTCCTCCGGATCTTTTTCCTACCGCGAAGATATCCGCAAAGTCCGTAATTTCTTCCACTCCCGAACGGGTTGCAAAATCCAGCAAAAGGGATTCGAGAGTCATATTATTTTCAAGTCCTTTCATAATCGTATAGAACTCTTTTGCAATATCGGAATCCTTTCCGTGCAGTCTTACCATCTCGTAATACGTCTTCTGAAATGCATTTTCGACGGAGTTGCCGGACTGAAGCGCAGTGGAAATGCCCATCAAGGCATCGGCGAACTGATTTTTTAACATCCATTTTCTTTTTTTGATGTAATCCTTCCGAACGGATTTGAAATAGAAAGGAAAGAAAAAAAGCATAATCAGAAAAGCAATCCGGGAACGGTAGAAAAAATAAGAAAAAATTCCCGTCATTATTACCCAGCCCGCAATACAGATGATCCATTCCCGTAAATTGAGCCGGCAGGTATCATATTTCATGATTAACGTTCTCCTTGTCATGAACGGAATACAGGGTTTTCGTCCGGATTTCCTCACCCTCCATCCCCGTCAGTTCAATGATCTCAACGACTCTTCTTTTTCCGTACCGGTTCCGGTCCAGATGAACGATATAATCGATACCGGTGGAAATCTGTCTGCGAATTGCGGAAACCGGCAATTCGGAGCCCATCAGAACCATTGCCTCAAGCCGCAGCAGCATGTCCTTTGCGGAATTTGCATGCCCCGTTGACATACTTCCGTCATG
>JAILAD010000084.1 GCA_024681795.1 Lachnospiraceae bacterium
AAAAAAAGCCTGGCTTTATGTTTGAACGAGCCGGATAACGGGAAAGATGAAAAGAGAGTTGAGGGAAGGTCCTTTACAACGGAAATTATGGTATATCAATGTGATCATGCGGGAGTTGACGTTGCAGATTATGTCAATGAACGAATCGATACTCTGGAAGGAGAACTGGGTGATGTCAGGGACAAAATCGAGGAACCGGATGAAAAAGTCGCGGAATTGGAGAACAGCCTGACAGAAATGAACGGGTAGGCTGCGGACTGAAAAAATGTTTGTGTTGTCATTTTCGGACGGTTCGGGGATGACAGAATGCCGGAAGGGTTTGAGGAATGCTTTTACCTTATGAAGAAAGTTTATCAATTGAATACTTAAGCCGGATTTTTGACCGTAACCGTATTTCCAACTGCTATAAGTATTTCTGGTTTATTGCAATTGCCGAAAAGATAAGTGAGGAGAAAACAGAGTTTTCGTATGACGAACTGATTACGGAAATGATTGTGACGGCATGGTATATGGTGACGGAGTATCATTTGCGACTCGGGCCCTGCAATACCGTTGATAACCTGGAAGAGGTTGTGAAATATCTTTATGAGGTTCTTTGGAAGAAACAGATTCCGTCAACCGAAAAAAGAGAAATACTTCGGGAAAAACTGAAAAACGAAACAGACCGGAAATATATTCAGTTTAAAAATACACTTACGAATAATGTTCCGTACTGCCTGCAGACTCCGTTTTACAGCCCGGGAAATAAACTGTTGAAGAATCCGGGTAAGAACACGATAGAAGAAATCAACAGGGAACAGAGGCTGCTTTACTATTTCGGAGAATACAGGCGTTTGAATACCATAATCGAAATCGATGATGAATGGGCGGGATATCTGATTCGAAACAGAGAGATTATACTGTCCTGGGCAAGATATCATCTGGTTGGATATTTACAGGACCGGAATCCCGCGGTTCCCGGAATCACAGATAAAATAACCCCTCCGCTTACCAGAGATTTAAAGAGGGTTGCGAAATACTGGAACGCGGTAATAAATGCGGACGGAAGTCTTAAGGATATTTATGAGAAGAAAAATCTGACGGAGATATCCATCTCCATCGACCATTTTATTCCGTGGCAGTATGTTGCGCATGATGAATTGTGGAATCTGAGTCCGACCACGAAAAGTGCCAACAGCAGCAAAGGAAATAACCTTCCTGACTGGAATACCTATTTTTCCGAATTGCTGGAACTGGAATACAGGGCATATTTACTCCGGAATGCGAATCCGGCAGTGGCAAAAGAATTTGAAACCTGTGCGAAATATCATTTAAACAACAGCGAAATCAGAAACAGTTTATATACGAATGATCTGTCCCGGGAAACGTTCGGGGAACGGCTTTGCAACGTTGTCCGGCCGGTGTATACTGCCGCAAAGAACTGCGGTTTCCGTGAATGGACCATGGGGACGGGGGCGTAGGTTCATTCAGATAATTGCCGACTGTTTTTTAGTCAACCGGAAAGGAGAACCATATGGGATTGGAAGAAAACGCAAGAGCATATCATAAAAGCGGATATAACTGTGCGATGTCCGTATATGCGGCTTATGCGGAAAAACTCGGGCTTAGCGGGGAAGAAGCAAGGAAAGCTGCACCTCTGCCGCGGTCGGAGGGTGGAAAATGCGGAGCATATCTGGCGGGACGGAAGATTTTAGAACAGTTGAAGCCGGAAGCGGTCGATGAGTATGAAAAGCGTTTCCTGGACATTTACGGAAATACGGAATGTGCCAAACTGATTATGATGCACGGACTTAAGAAGAACTGCAATAATTATGTCGGCGATGCGGCCAGACTGGCAGAGGATTTGTTAAAGGAATAATCCGGTCATGAAAGGCGGTTACAAAGCGGAATGAATTCAGAGAATATTAAAATTGAAGATGACGGAATCATTCTTGATGCCGTACTGGAAAGACCCGACCGGGAGGGTGCTGTTCCGCTATGCATTATTTTCCACGGGTTTACCGGAAACAAAGAGGAAGAGCATCTTGTCGCCGTTTCGAATATGATGAATGAAATCGGGATGGCGACACTGAGAGTGGATTTATACGGTCACGGAAAAAGCGGAGGAGAGTTCAGAAATCACACATTGTATAAGTGGCTGACAAATGCGCTTACCGTGATAGATTTTGCGGGAAAACTGCCGGACGTTTCACGTCTGTATCTTTGCGGGCATTCGCAGGGAGGACTTACCACAATTATGGCAGGTGCGATGAAACAGGACGTTTTAAGCGGGATTATTCCGATGTCTCCGGCTTTGCAGATTCCGAGGTGGGCAAGAGAGGGAAATCTGCTCGGAACTCCGATGGATCCGGAGCATCTCCCCGATGAAGTCGTTTCCAAAGACGGGTGGGTGCTGGACGGCAATTACGCGAGGGTTGCACAGACTCTCTATCCCGAGGAGTCAATCAGAAAATTTAAGAAACCGGTGCTGATTGTGCACGGTTCCGATGACACAACCATACCGGTTGAAGGGGTGAAAAATGCGGCAGAGGAATATGCCGACTGCACTTTTATCGTAATTCCCGGAGACGATCACTGTTTTCGAAAACACCTTGATCTTGCAGTGGAGATGATAAAAAAATATCTGACAGAAAATAAATGGAATGTGCCGGGAGGAGAAAAGAATGTTTGAGGCATGCAAATACCGAGTGATACAGATTGACGGAGATTATGCGCATCTTCAGAAAATCGGGGAAGAAACGGAAGAACCGAAACTGGTGGCAAGGGCTCTGCTTCCCGCAGAAATCCGGGAGGGCAGTATCGTGATTTACGAAATGCTGCAGTACCGGTTGGAAGATTAAACTTACAGGGAGAAAGACGGATGGAATTATATACCGGAAGACCGGAGAATACGGATGGCAGGCTGCCAAGGGAAGTGCATACCTATGATTTTCTTGACCGTTTAAATATACCGTATCAGAGAACGGATCACGAAAGAGCCGACAACATGGAGGCATGTAATGCAATCGATGCCGTGCTGGAAGTCGTTATCTGCAAGAACCTGTTTTTATGCAACAGACAGAAAACGAATTATTATCTTCTGATGATGCCGGGAGATAAAAAGTTCAAAACAAAAGAGCTGTCGGCACAGATTAACTCCGCCAGACTCTCTTTTGCGGATGCGGAGGATATGTTAAAGTACCTGGACATCGAACCAGGTGCGGTAAGCATTATGGGACTGATGAATGATACCGAAAAGCATGTAAAATTACTGATTGACGAAGATGTGTTAAAAGATGAATATCTCGGGTGTCATCCGTGTGTCTGTACATCCAGTCTGAAATTGAAAACGAAGGATGTGATTGATATTTTTCTTCCGGCAACCGGGCACGATTATCAGTGTGTACATCTGACGGGAGAAGAGTGACAGTAAGCCCGGGAATAGATACTTCAAAGCATCAAAAAATATCAAATTCATGAATTTTGATGCCAAAAATAATATAACACTTTTGTAAATTCGGAGTAATACAAAATAAAACGGCAGGTTACCTGCCGTTTTTTAAAAGGAGAAAATGAAAAATTAAAAAGTTTTGTTATCCGTTTGTTATTCTTTTTTGTATATGTTAAGAATACTGTTCAAATATGAACTGCTGATGAATTTTTTTTAACATTTTTCTGTCTTTTTAACGTCCGATAAACGGTAAAATTATGTATAATAAGAGAAATAAAGAAATAAAAGAAATGCAGAACCTGCTTGGATGCTGTAAAGAGCGAATTATGAATAGCCGTTAACGAAGGAGATATACATGGATTATCGTAAAATCGGAGATACTTATTATATACGTGCAGACAGGGGGGATGAGCTGATTTCCGTCATCCGTTCAGTATGTGAAAAAGAGAGAATAAAAAGCTGTATTTACAGCGGAATCGGCGGTTGCAGCAGTGCGGAAATCCAGACTTTTCAGCCGGAAAAAGGACAGTTTGAAACGGAAGAAACGAACGGTATGCTGGAGCTGGTTTCCTTTACGGGAAATATTATTTCGGATGAGGACGGGACTCTGTACCAACATACGCATGCCTTGTTTGCCTATGTGGAAAACGGCGTACATAAAGTTATCGGTGGACATTTGAAATCCACGGTTGTGCTGTATACGGCGGAAATTGAGCTTCGACCTGTAATCGGCGGAACAATCGGAAGAAAGAAGGATGAGGAGACCGGAACCGGTTTCTGGAATTTTCAGTGAGGCAGGATGGAAAAATATATTAAGAATCAGAATTTTGATGAAGAAAGAGCGTTATACGGAAGTGACGGAATCGTAGTGGAAGGCTGCAGATTTGACGGACCGGGAGACGGGGAAAGTGCACTGAAAGAAAGCAGAAATATTGAGATAAAAGACAGTTTTTTTAACTTAAGATACCCGTTCTGGCATGATGAAAATCTGAAAATCAGCGGATGTGAGATGACAGAAAAATGCAGGGCCGCATGCTGGTATACGAAGAATGCCGTAATCGAGAATACGGGATTTCACGGGATTAAGGCAGTTCGTGAATGCGTGGATATCCGAATCGAGGACTGCGACATTATATCGCCGGAATTCGGTTGGTCGGTAAACGGAGTCGTCATGAAGAATACTACCGCCCAAAGCGAATATTTCATGATGCGTTCCGAGAAAATGACATTTGAAAATGTGGAACTAAAGGGAAAATACTCCTTTCAGTATATTGCGGATTCCGTGTTTGAAAACTGTAATTTTGACACCAAGGATGCCTTCTGGCATGCAAAAAACGTTGTGGTAAAGAACAGCACGGTGAAGGGGGAATATCTCGGATGGTACTGCGAAAACGTTACCTTTGAGAACTGTATGATAACCGGAACGCAGCCGTTATGCTACTGTAAGAACCTGAAACTGATAAATTGTAAAATGGAAAACGCGGATTTTGCATTTGAGAAATCCGAAGTGGATGCGGAAATTGACTCGGAGGTAATCAGTATTAAAAATCCGAAAAGCGGAATCATCCGGGTCAGAAGTGTCGAAGAGATTATTATGGATGATGAAAACGCAAAGGGAAT
>JAILAD010000030.1 GCA_024681795.1 Lachnospiraceae bacterium
TTTTCAAGCAGATCCATCCATGCCCTCGCACTTGCATCGGAAGGCATTCTCAAATCTCCTCTCGGAGACAGTGCAACACTACCGATTTTTACGCTGTCCGGAAGACAGGAACGCTTAAACTGCTGGGAGAAAAATCTCCGGTAGAACGTTTTCAGCCATTTGAGAACCGTTTCTTTGTCGTATTCCACTCCGTCCCCCGTATTCGCCGCATCTTCTCCCGTAAAGGTAAGAAGCGCAATCCGGTAAACCTTGTCGGGACCGTATCCACATCGAAGCATATAGTATAAGAAAAAGTCATGCAGTTCGTAAGGCCCTACCACGTCTTCTGTAATCTGCGCAATTTTTCCGTCCTTCGGAGGGAGTAATTCCGGACTTACCGGAGTATTCAAAACATCCTGTAAAACCCTGCTCAGAGTTTCATTCGGAGTTACTTCGCTGTAATAACGCACAAGGTGGCGGACAAGAGTCTTCGGAACACCCGCATTGACACCGTACATCGACATATGGTCTCCGTTATAGGTCGCCCAACCCAGTGCAAGCTCCGACATATCACCTGTTCCCACAACAATTGCATTTTCCTTGTTCGCAACATCCATCAGAATCTGCGTACGCTCTCTTGCCTGACTGTTTTCATACGTCACGTCATGAACATCGGCGCTTTGTCCGATATCTTCAAAATGAACTTCCACCGCCTTTTTAATGCTGATTTCACGCAACGTTGCCCCGACGCATTTTGCCATTTCGCAGGCATTCTGATACGTTCTTCCCGTTGTACCGAAGCCCGGCATCGTAATCGTAATCATTCCGGCCGGATCGAGATTCAGTTCTTCAAACGCCTTTACACATACCAGAAGCGCCAGAGTGGAATCCAGACCGCCCGAAAGACCGAGCACAATTTTCTTCCCGCCGATATGCCGAAGCCGCTGCTTTAAGCCCTCCGCCTGCATGGAAAGAATCAGATTGCAACGTTCATTTCGCAAAGTTTTGCTTGCAGGTACAAACGGCTGGCGATAGAATTTTCTGTCAAGTTCCGTATCTCTTTTTTCAAGCGAAAACGGAAGAATCAGATAATCCTCATTTTCCTTCATGGCAAAGGTATTTACCCTTCTTCGTTCCATGCGGATTCTCTCGATATCCACATCGGCATACACGATTTCGTTTCCGAAAACCTCACCCTCATTTAATATACTGCCGTATTCCGCAACCATGTTCTGGGAACCGAAAACAAGATCCTGACTGGATTCCCCTTCTCCCGCGGTAGCGTAAACATATCCGCAAACCAGACGTCCGGACAGGGATTTGATTAACATTTTGCGGTATTCCGCTTTTCCGATGGTTTCGGTGGAAGCGGAAAGATTGACAATCAGAGTTGCGCCAGCGAGTGCATGTGCAGTGGACGGGGTATCGGGAACCCACGCGTCCTCACAGATTTCCGCTCCGACCAAAAGTCCCTGCACGGCGTTACATTCAAGTAAAATATTTGACCCGAAAGGCACCACACCGTCACGAAGTACGATTTCTATCGGCTCCGTAATCCCTTCGGTAAACTGTCTGATTTCATAGAATTCGTTATAGGTCGGAAGATTTCTCTTCGGAATCAGCGCAAGAATTTCGCCGCGGCAAACCGCTGCTGCCACATTGTACAACTTTCCGTCCACTTCAAGAGGAAGACCGACAAAAATCAGGGCATCAATGTCCTTTGTATAATCCGCGATCTCAAAAAGAGCATTTTTAGCGGCATCCAGAAGGGTACCCTGATAAAACAGATCCTGACAGGTATATCCGGTAATACAAAGTTCCTGACATACTATGACAGAAGCATGATGTTCTGCCGCTTCTCTGATTTTTTTCTTAATTGATTCCGCATTGGTTTTCGGATCCGCAACTTTAACCGGAACCGTTACCGCAGCCACTTTTACAAAACCATGCTTCATTTATTTGTCCTCTCTTTTTTCGTAATGGGGTCAGGCACCATTACATTTCCTTAATGGGGTCAGGCACCATTACATTTCTATTATGATGATACCCCATCCCATCCGTAACGGTCAAGATTTACGCGCCCTTCACGGACTTCAATTCCGTCCGCTTTAAGCAGTTTTTCCTGAATATTGATTCCGCCGAAAACAAATGCTTCGGCGAGCATCCCTTTTGAGTTAACCACGCGGTAACACGGAATATTCTCCGGATCCGGATTCCGATGAAGCGCATTACCCACTGCCCTTGCCATCTTGGGTTCTCCCGCTACGGTCGCGACCGTCTTATAGGTTGCCACTTTTCCTCTCGGAATCCTTTTCACAGCCTCATAAATCCGTTTCGTCGGACTGTCCGAAATCAGATCATAACTTTCCGCTATCATCCGTTTTATCTCTTTATCCGGAACCGTCCCGTCCAAAACAATGGTATTCCAGTGCATCTTATTCTGATGATAACCGGGTTTTACCGAAGGATACATGTTGCGGATAAAAAAAGCCTTATCCGGATCAACCTTTACGTTGAGACAGACTAATCCGTCCATCTCATAGGTCCAGAGAAACGCCTTGTCGTTCCCTTTATATCGGACCAGCTGCCAGTTTTCATCATGAAACGGTGCATCCTGATAGGTATCCGGTAAGGAAAGTCCGTATTCAAGTGCCTGTTTTCTGGTTTTCATTTTTCGTCCCTTTCTTCCGTGCTTTCTTCTGTGCCCTGACTGTCATAATTATTACGCCGGATTAATATCATCAATCGGAAAAGGATTTAATCTCACCGACCAGATATAAAGATCCAACAACCGCCAGCAAAGTATCTTCCTCTTTTTCCGAAACCGCCGTATTCCACGCAGAACGCACATTGTCAAAGCAATATGTATCCCAATACTCGCCCGCCGGCCTGTAATTCTGAAAAAGCTTTCCCACCGTTGATGCGGAGGTCTTCCTGCCGGAATTAAGTTCCGCCACATATACCTTTTCCAAATCAAGATTCTCACAGATAATCCGGATGATTTCCTCGTAATCCTTATCGGATGAAACCGCAAACAAAAGGTTTAACTTCTTCCATTCCCCGGACTGCATCAGTTCTTTCAGCGACTCCGTAAAACGCCTCGCGGCATTCTCGTTGTGCGCTCCGTCAATTACGATGTCGTCTTTAAGAAATTCCATTCTGCCCGGCCAGTAAAACCGGTCAAGTGCCTCTTCAACACATTTTTCCGTTTTATCGTCGGATAACGGCTCCATTTTGGAAAACACCACCGAAGCAGTCATTGCATTGTCTTTTTGATAGGTCGCGGCCTGAACGAAAGAAAAATACCCGACCGCTTCTTTTACACGTTCCGGAAGTGTTTCAAAAGCCAAAGGTACAAAAACAGCCTCGCTTCCGACTTCCTTTGCTCTGTTTCGAATCACTTCATCCGCTGTTTCATTCCCGGTATTATAAATCACGGGAACGCCTTGTTTGATAATTCCGGCCTTTTCTCCTGCAATCTCCTCAATGGTATTTCCGAGGTACTGCATGTGATCAAACCCGATGGAAGTAATCACCGAAACTACAGGTGTAGTAACATTGGTTGCATCCAGTCTGCCACCGAGACCGGTTTCAAAAACAACATAGTCGCAGTTATTCTTCGCAAAATAATCCGCCGCCATACAGAATAAAAATTCAAAATATGCGGGATGGGCGTATCCCTCTTTTTGAAGCGTTTTGACCCTGTCGAGAAGTAATTCGTATTCCCCGGTAAAAGTTTCATCCGATATATCGCTTCCGTTAATCGATATTCTCTCATTCATTTTCACGAGATGCGGTGAAATAAAAAGTCCCGTTTTATATCCCGCATTTTCGAGCATAAGGGAAATCATTTTTGCAACGGAGCCTTTTCCGTTCGTTCCTGCGATATGAACAATCCGGTATTTTTTATGAGGATTGTCCAGGCTTGCAAGAAAAGCTTCGGTATTATCAAGTCCCGTTTTCGGTGCAAATTTCGGAATCCCGTCTATGTAATTGCATGCATCTGTATAGGTTGACATGGTTTACTGCTTCTTTCTTTTTCCGTTGTGCAATGTCTTTCTGTTTTCAACACACTTTTTAGTATAGCACATTGCATCGAAATAACGTACTCCCGGCGAAAGCAGAACCGAATCTGCCAAACAGGTCCCGGTACGTAAAATGACCGGTCGGGCTATCCCCCGGCCGGTCATCATCATTCGTCCATATTCAATTGTTTTAACCTTTGTAGGTTAGATTTGGTTTTTCTGACTTATCATCGTTTGTTATTGCTTAATTTGTACTGCTTTTGTTCATACAGCTTAATGTCACTGTTCAAACCTTATTGCTTAATAATTTTCCGCATGTACCTCGAAATAACTCTGAGGATGTGCACATACGGGGCAAACTTCAGGAGCTTCGGTACCTACTACGATATGACCGCAGTTACGGCACTCCCACACCTTAACTTCACTCTTCTTGAAGACTTCCTGTGCCTCAACATTGTGAAGAAGTGCACGGTATCTCTCTTCATGACGCTTCTCAATTGCTGCAACGCCACGGAATTTCGCCGCCAGTTCAGGGAAACCTTCTTCTTCCGCCGTCTTTGCAAAGCCCTCATACATATCGGTCCACTCATAGTTCTCTCCCTCAGCAGCTGCTGCTAAGTTCTCTGCGGTAGTACCGATTCCGCCAAGTTCCTTAAACCACATCTTGGCATGCTCTTTCTCGTTATCCGCGGTCTGTAAGAATAACGCCGCGATCTGTTCAAATCCTTCCTTCTTTGCTTTGGATGCAAAGTAGGTATACTTGTTTCTTGCCTGGCTTTCGCCTGCAAATGCTGCCTGTAAATTCTTTTCTGTCTGAGTACCTGCGTACTTATTGTTGCTCACTTCCTTAACCTCCTCGAGCTTGTCTCCGGTCGCTTTACATTTGGGGCAAACGGGTTCAACTCCGTCCTCCACCGTAAAGATTTCTCCGCAAATGAGACATTTGTAAGTTTTCATAGATTTTTTCCCCCTCGGTTTTATTTCTTTCACCGGCTCTGAATTCAGCACCGGCGTCTGATCCACTTTACTGCCCTTCTGTTATGCCTTCCACAAACTGTGCAGATTGCAATAAGCATATACTTCCAAAACTTCGTCACCGGGTAACAGAGCAAACTCTGCTTTCGGCTCCTGTCCGGGCTCCAGAACAACTCTCTGGTTTCCGTTCTTTGTCTTTATTGCAACCCACTCAATGAAGTGTTCCGGTAACATCGGATGTGCTACGCTCCCAACTGTTACAACTGCTTTTCCGTCGGAAACGTTTAAAACGGGCACATGCTTTTCAACAGCGGCATCAGTGGTTCCGGGAATGATTTCCTCCATGTCCTCACCACAGCACTTAATCGGTACCTTGGTCTCTTTCACGATTGCAACAATCTGTCCGCAGTGTTTACAGCGATAAAACTTCATTGGAATCACCCTCTTTCCTGAGAAATTTACAACCGGTCCGGTACTTTATGACGCTTTCTCACGTTTTTGGTACTTTCATTTCATGCGTTCTCTTTGCACTGAAATTTCCGATTGTATACCCTGTAGTTACAACACGTATTTTCGAGTTTGTCAAATGCCCTCCGACAGGCATTTCTACGTGTGTTTTTCTTCTTTTTCGGTATGTATTCATTGTACTCGAAAAGGCGGATAAATACAAGGAAAACAGCGATTATTTTTATGAACTTTTCTTGTCTTTTGTCTTAATTTGTTCACAAATTTCAGCGCTTTAAACCGGTATATAAATTGCCCTTTACTTTACTAATTTTTTCATCAAGGCATTACGGTCTATTCCATATTCGGTAATGGCTTCTTCCGCTGAAAGAAGGCCGTTTTTTATCATCTTAAGAGCCAGTTCAATTTGTCCTTCTCGTTTTCCTTCTCGTTTTCCTTCTCGTTTTCCTTCTTCTATCAGTTCTCTCGTTAATTTACACATATATCCAAATCCTTCCTTTGTTGTTTTAAAATGTTGTACCGCCTCTGACAATGCAGGAAACTCGTTATCATAAAAAACTTCCTCCGACATAAACAGTTGCATCAGTCTCGCTTCTTTAGATCCGTCATTTATAAGCGTATTGGCAAACAGGATTGTCTCGCCGTCGTTTATCGGAATGTCCACTTTTGAATCAGGGTGCATGCTTCTTTGGAGTTTTGTCACCACCTTCCCTGAATTCAGAGCATCGTATTCCGAAATATAAACAACGGTCACATCCGGAATCTCCGAAAAAGAACTCCCTTTCGCAGGAGCGCCTCCGTCTCCTGCTTATTCTGTTTTATCTGGTAAGCAGGATAATTCCCGATTTGGGATCAGATGATTTCGAAAAGAAAATCGAAATCAGAAATGTTCTGCTTGATATTTATACGATTATGGTATCATTCAATATCGACCTTTTCAATGAAAAAACAAAGCATGCAGGATACTGCTTTTGACACCCGTAAACACAGTAAAATCAATGCTTTTCGAGCATAGGCATGCCTCACCGGTGTTAAATTTCTACATTCTGTACAAAAAATTCATTATTTATGTCCCGATAAATCAATCCCGGTATAATTCACTTTATTATTCACCGTATCATTTACAAATTTAAAGTTCATTTAAGTTCCCGTCCATACAATAAAATCACAAAAACGAAATACGCAAAAACGCAGACAATCCGTTTCCAATCCCGACAAATTCAAAGGAGATGATTTCATGAAACCGAAACAATGGCTCACAGCCTATGCGCTGGCATTAACTGCATTTACAACCTATGTCGCATTTGATACCTTCGTAATTCCCGAAGCATACGCAAAAGATGCAACGGAAATCAATTTGGAAATGATCCGCGAAGAAACAAACACCTCCGAACACAAAACCGAAACAGCTTTAACCGAAATAAACAAAGAAACAGCAAGCGAAGTTTCCGAAGAAATTGTGACCGGAATTTCGGCTGAGAACTCATCCAAAGTTTCAGTTGAAACTGATAACAATACCGATTCCCCGAGTATCACGGTTTCCACTTACCGTGTGAACAATACGAACCTTTATGTGGCCGATATCATTCTCCCTTCCGTTGAATACTTAAAAACCGCCTTTGCCGAAGATACCTACGGAAGAAAAATCACAGCCACCACCTCCGACACGGCAGCCGGGCATAATGCCATCCTTGCAATCAACGGCGATTACTACGGTGCAAGGGAACGCGGGTACGTAATCCGTAACGGCGTACTTTACCGCAACACTCCCTCTGAGGAGGATGTCCTCTGCATCTATGCCGACGGACATGCGGAAATTATCAACCCTTCCGAAATCAGCGCGGAAGAATTGATTGAGCAGGGTGTATGGCAGGCATTTTCTTTCGGACCCGGATTGATTGAAAACGGCGAAATTTCGGTAGATTTGAATGATGAAGTCGGACATGCGATGGCCAGCAATCCCAGAACCGCAATCGGATTAATTGATACCAATCACTTTGTTTTCGTGGTATCCGACGGAAGAACTGACGAAAGCGAGGGTTTAAGCCTTTATGAACTTGCTGAATTTATGAAGGGACTGGGTGTCACCACCGCCTATAATTTAGACGGCGGCGGTTCCTCGACGATGGTTTATCAAGGCGAAGTAATCAACAATCCGACCACAAACGGAAAAAATACAAAAGAAAGGAGCGTGAGCGACATTGTATACATCGGATAAAAAAATCAAAATCTCACTGCAACATATTTTAAACGGCCTTATCGCTACCGCAGCATGTGCCGTGTTCGGCGGCATTTATGAAAATTTCAGTCACGGCGTATATTCCAACTATATGGTTTATGCTTTCCTGATTCCGCTCATGCTGTCTGCTTTTCCAAGTTTATTACTGCTGCTGAATGCAAAAATCGATATTCCGGAGGCAGTGCAAGCTCTCTGGAACCTTGCAGTGGCAACATTAACGGTAGGATGTATTTTTAAAGGAGTTCTTGAAATTTACGGAACCACCAACCGCCTTATGATCGTATATCCGGCAGTTGTTGCAGGGCTGATGACCGCTGCCGTAACGTTGTGGATATTGGAAATAACCGGAAATAAATCATCAGCCTCATAAGAATAAAAAAGTGCCTTCGGCACATCAACTCCCCTGCCCCTCAATCTGAGGGGTGGGGTTTTCTTTTGCCTACTTTTTCTCCATAATGAACTTATGAGTAATATTCTTCAGCAAATATTCAAAGATCATTATGAAGAAATGATTTATATTTCTCATCCTCGTCCGGCAATCGTTGAAAATGTCGATAAAATGATTGCCCGTGGTGATGCTTCCTTCGGTGGTGCAATGTATGGCTGTACATCCTGCGGCGAAATGAAATTTGTGCCGTTCCGCTGTCACAGTCGTTTCTGTCCCACCTGTGGAAATATGTACTCTGTCGATCGGACAACCGCAATGTCTTTTAAATTAATCAATTGCACTCACAGACATTGCGTCTTTACCATCCCTGAAGAACTACTACTCTTTTTCCTCGCCGACCGCAGTCTTCTTAATTGTCTGTTTTCTGCTGTTAGAAGTGTTGTTCTTCGTATGTTCCGTAAAATGAACAAATCCATGAACTTTACTCCGGGGTTAATCTGTGTCCTTCATACCTTCGGTCGTTCTCTTCAATGGAATCCACATATCCACTGTCTCATTACTGAGGGCGGAGTTGCAGATAACGGCTTTTGGCGAAAAGTTACACATTTCAACTACCGTTGTCTTCGCGACTCTTTCTGTACCGCTCTTCTTAACGAAATGGAACGGAAAATAGGTAAATCCTTCAAAACCACAAAGGCAATGATTTATCGCGACCATAAAAATGGTTTTTATGTTTATGCTAAGCCAAACCAGTGCAACCCTAAGCAGATTGCCGATTACATCGGTCGTTATCTTGGCAGACCTGTTATCGCTACGAAAAGAATCGACAGATATGATGGTGAAAATGTCACCTTTCATTACAACCGTCACGAAGACGAGAAGCTTATTATAGAAACCATTCCTGCTCTTGAATTCATTGAGCGACTTATCCAGCACATACCCGAAAAACATTTCAAAATGGTGCGTTATTATGGCATCTATGCCCGCCATCGCGAATGTGATAAAAAGCTTTATCGTGCTATATCCAAAGAAAAGCACCGTATTTATCTAAGCTTTAATCCGTGGCGCGTATCCATTCTTCATTCTTTCGGATACGATCCTCTTAAATGCCCGTGTTGCGGCAAAACAATGACAGTATTAGAAATCTATTACAATCATAAACCGGTTTCTCTGCAAGAGCTTTACGAAAGGACTATGATAAAACATCATGCCCGACCATCGCCCGGTTCCTCTTCAAATGCATACTGTTCCATGCTATAATCAAAGAATCACAAAGGAGCAGGATTATGATTACTACAAATGACTTTACAGAGGAACTCAGAAAGAGGTACATCCAAAATCCCCCCGAAGGGATGACATCTGACGATATCAAAAACATGTCCGTTGATGATTTACTCGACATGCATTACTTTCTAACCGAAGAAGACGATGATGACGATGGAGAAGAAGGTTTTTATATCTTTCCAATGCCATAGTCTTCCTTAAGCTCGCCCGGTCTTGCCCGGGCGTTTTTATTACGAGATTTCTCCGTAAGGAGAAATTTCCTATAAAGTAAAAAAGTGCCTTTCGGCACTTTTTTAACTGATCAGCTTCTGTATTATTCCTGTTCAAATTCTATTTTGTAAATCTTGCATTTTCTTCCAAAAGCGGCATCCAATCCCACATACTGAATCGATTTTACCTCATCCATTTCCAGATAATATGCAATATAATCCTCTTCCGTATAGGTCATATCTTTAAGTGCCTCATATTGCGGGGTATCCTTGATATCATCATAGGTAACTCCATCAGGCAAAATATATGTCTGATCCGCAATCAGGTAGCAGGGCACACTGCGGTCTATATCTTTAAAAAGTTCCGGATCAAATTTTAAATTGCCAAAACCGGCTTCAAAATATTTCCCAATATTATATAATTCCGGCGGGAAGCAAACCAGTAACCAGTCATTGCTCAGATTAATGACCACATTAGCTCCGGGTTCAATTTGCGTAAATGTTAAGCCTTCTTCCGTATGTTTAAAGAAGTACGCATCTGCTTTCGGATTAAAATGAGTCCATACCGCCATAATGACACAGAGTACCAAAACTGCAATATTTGCAACTTTTTGTCTCTCTCCGATAAGCATAATTAAATAATATAAAACAGAGGTAATCCAGATTGCTGCAAGCGGATAGATAACAAAAATATACCGGCTCGAATATTCCTTCATATTATAGACACTGCTGCGCCATGCAACAAACAGCACAACAATAATCATCGAAACAAACAAAACTACCGTTACAAACTGGAAATTTTTTCTTTTTTCCCAGATTCTCTTGAGCTTTTCTTTTAACTTTGACACGAATTCCTTAAATTTCGGCTCTTTATGCAGCAGAAAAACAATAGGAATACAGAACAAAATTATTGCTCCCAGAAATACTGCAACAGATTCCAAAATAACATTTGCAAATTCCAGTACGTGAGGGCCGAAAACATCCTTCGTCAGCATATAAAGATATTGTCGCACCTGCATTGTAAAAGGATAGCTGACTTCCGCATAACTTTGTTCCGAAGGATCCAAGCCGCCAAAATGTTCAAAGGTTTTCGGATCCAAAACCAGTGTGATTCCGGCTGATATCAGACATGTAAAACCATGAACAAAAAACATACGAAAATGCTTGGAAGCGAGATAATAGATGCTGTAAATCAGTGTAATAAAGAATGCAAGTGCCAAAAACAGGTGCAGTGTATATGCTCCCAGGAAACAAACTATAAAAAGAAGAATCAGTTCCTTTATCGGCAGTTTTTTTTCATTCCGTTTTTCATAAATACGATGGGAATAATACGCAAACATTACTGCAAACATTACAGCCACGGCATATAAGCGGATATAGATTGCAATATTCATTCCGCTTACTCCGAAGCCGTAAAGCAAAATCGCTCCGAATGCGGCAAATTCGTTTTTTGTAATGTCTTTTGTAAAAAGATATAAATAAATCTGCGTAACTATAAACGCTGCCAGATTAAGGGCAAAGCCGTAATACCAGCTGAATTTCCCGGGAAAGAAAGAACTAATGGTATGCAAAAGTAAAATTTGAAAAGGCGGGTTTAAATCATTATTTGCATTTCTTAAAGCTGCATCATATCGGAATTGCTGACCTTTATTTACAGTAATATAATCTCGTAATAGTTTTCCGTCCTGCCACATTCCGACCAGTCTGGTTCCGTCATCTTCATAATCCGGCATTCCTCTCTCTACACTGTTGGCATATCCGTAATTAATTACCTCATCCGAATGAAAACCCTGTTTAACAAACGTAAAAATTGCAAAAAGAAAGCATATTTGAACAAATATGACCACTGCTAATAATATTTTAGTTTTAATCTGATTATTTTTTTCCATAGTAATAATAATAATAAATAACAAATAAAAAGGCAATAAATATCCCGCAGGATTAATCCTGCGGGATATCTTAAATTATACTCTTTTATAAAAAGCTAATTACCAAATCTTATCAGATGTACCAGCGATGGATACTGCCGAAGTCTTGGAATCGATCCACTCTTTGGAATCTTTGCTGAACCAAAGCTCAACACCATTCTCAGAATATACAGCTCCGTATACAGTATAGCAATCATGATTGCTGGTGCTGTTCGCGCTGGGAGCAACCTTGGTATAGATTGTAAAGGTATTTCCGGGAACATCAGCTGTTTTGGAGATAATCTCTTTATCAGCAGCGGTAAGTGAAGGCTGTGCCTTTGCATAAATACTGGAGAGCTGAGCCTGAGCTGCGGTTAATGCACTCTTTGCATTGAGTACGTACTGTTTCTCTCTTGCACGATCGATGTATCCTAAAAGTGCAGGTACAAGGATTGCTGCCAAAATAGCTAAGATTACCAGTACAACGATTAATTCAACTAATGTAAAACCTTTGTTATTCTTCTTCATAAGTTTGTCCTCCTCTTTTCTTTCTTTTTTTCTTAACAGTTATTTGAATAACTCTCTCATGAATTAGTGTAATTGAATTTTATCAACTGCAACCGGATAACGCAACCCTTTTTCCCTATTTCTCAGCAAAATCCACCTATTCCACAATAACTCAGAGACGTCTTTGTGCAATTTGACGAATGATTTTAGTTCATTACCGTTTTTTATTACTATTTCATGTCATTTTTTGAGTAAATACTCACTTTTTTGTTTTTCCCGGCCCTTAAACAATTGTACAAAAATGCAACAATAATATTATTTTGCCCTGTAAAAAAGTGAGTTTGTGCTCACTTTCGCAAATATATTGTTAATTTTGACAATTATTTTCAAATTTAATTTGGCATTGGTCATTTTTCACAAAACATTTTTTCAAAAGTGAGTTTGCGCTCACTTTTTTATTCCGACTTTTTACACCGGAAGCACCGCATTGATAATAAGTGAAATAATCACGGCCAAAGCGCCGCCAAGATCGGCCATTACAAGCAGTACAATCAACCAAATCAGGCCTGCCGGAGCACGGTCCGCTTTCTTCTGAAGTTTCCGCTGTCTGCTCAGTTCTTTCTGATCAACTGCCGCTGCAGCAGGTTTCGCAGCAGCCGGAACCTGAACATATACCACCTGCGGTTGCACTACAGACTGCGGCTGCTGTACATAGACCGGCTGAGGCTGCACTACAGACTGCGGTTGCTGTACATAGACCGGCTGAGGCTGCACTACAGATTGCGGCGGCTGTACATAGACCGGCTGAAGCTGCACTACAGATTGCGGCGGCTGTACATAGACCGGCTGAGGCTGCACTACAGATTGCGGTTGCTGTACATAAACCGGTTGCGGTTGCTGTACATACACAGGCTGCGCCTGCACTGCCGGCTGCGGCGCATTCTGATTCGGAATATTATTTGGATTCTGTCTCATCAGTAGCCACCTCCCCCTATATCCCAATACTCATCGGCGCGCTGCCTGGTTCCGTAGTATTCGATGTCCGCCGTTAATGCATACGAATCCATGTGATAGGTTCCGCTCGTATAGCGGCCGTCACCGATTCCGTAGAAATCGAATTCCATATTCGGGAAGCCGATGTTCACTGCTCCATCTTCACCGCCGCCCCGGTACCCTTTCATCTTCAGTTTCATAACCCCCTGCTTGTTCATTCTACCGGAGTATATGACCGTCACGGGCTCGCCGTCATCCCCATACAGATACATCGTTACCCTGGCAGTATTCTTCCCGGTGGGCTCAATATTCATATACCCGCTGATGCTGGCGGCCTCGTCATAATTTACACTGGTTTTGATTGTGTCATCCACCAGCGCATCCTTGTCCTCCACTTCAATTTCCGTGGACAGCGCTTCTACAAGACCGCGCACAATGGCATTTACCAGCTCCGATTCCATATTGGTAAAGGTAAGATTCACGTCCCACGCGCCTGCTACGTCTTCAACCTTCGGAAAATAGAGATATTCCTCTTCATCCGTCTCTATGATTACAAAAAGGCTTCCGTTATCTAACGCATCATAGAAATCCTCAAGCAGCTTGTCCATAAGATCCACTCCGCCGGCATCCATTGCCTCGGTCTTCTCCCGGAAAACGTCACAAGCCTTGTTAAGATAATCATCCGGCACATCGGAGAGGGAAGTTTCAGCTGTACTTTTCCCCTCTTTCTTTGCTTCTTCCGCCTGATCCAAAGCGTCCGCAAGTTTGTCAATTTTATCATCGAGATTGGGTTTTTTTAGAAATATTTGATCGTATTTTTCCGCAATTTCCCGGACACTTTTCTTTATGTTCGCCCTCCTCTCCGCCTTGGAGGTTTCCCCTTCCTTCATTTCAAATCCAAACATCTTCACCCCGCCATCGGCATCTATATCCACAACACCGCCGAGAATTTTTCCATCCACTCCGTCCGCCAAGGCACCGACACCGAAAAGGGCTTTATCCCAGCCGGAAGACCCTGGTAATGTCCAAAAACTTGTGATGGTCGCTGCCATTCCCGTGTACTCTGCCACTTTATCAATCTGCTGCACGCAGACATGCTCATCTCCCAGGCGGATGCTGGCTTCCGTTCCCATTACATTCACGGTCGCATCCACACCGGAAGCAAGAATCGCGGTTCCGCTAAGTAACGTAACTCCTGTAGCGGGTACAGCCAAAATGGCCGCAGCCGTTCCTGCCGCTTTTCCGACTGCAGCTGCTGTTTTACAGTTATTGATATGATAGGTTTGATTAATTTCATCAATGTCCGCTTCGCCACGCAGAATCGCCTGCGCCTGCTGAAAACGGATTGCCGCATGCGCTGTATCCTCCTTTAAAACACTGGAAAGAAGGCGAATTCCTTTACCGGCAGGTGCTCTGTCATAATACTCCTGAATTTCCTTGGCCCATTCAATCATATCCTTATCGGCTGCTTTGGCATAAAGTGCGAAAGGATCGTGAATTACCGGCGTTCCGGAGTCCTCAAGGCTTGCAATCTCGGTAGATTTATAAACGCCCAAATACCCGTCCTTTTCTTCTTCTGCTTCCAGAACGGCTCCCATTTCATCTAATTTATCCATATAGCGGTCAGCCTCTGCCCAGGCAAGTTCCGTTTCATCCATTAATGCCTGAAATTCTTCCAGACTGCCGTTTTCATCAAACCGCTCCAGTTTCTCATTTAAGAGCCTTGCATACACATAGCGATTAATTGCAGCCGCCGATGCATCCAATGCGATTTCTCTTCCGGGATTCTGTTTTCCGAAAGAAATAACCACCGGCATGTTCTTCTTTTTCTCGGAGGCCCTTCCACCCCAAATGATGCTGAGGAAAATTCCTTCCAGCACCAAGATAACCGAAAAAGCAATCGCAAATCCGGCGGCCACACGCTGTTTCTTTTTTCCTTTTGCAGACCTTTCAAATTTCACCATATAAATTCCCCTTTTACTATTTCATTATCTCCTCAAGTACTTATTATTTTCACTTTAGCCAACTGCTCAACCAACGATAATAGTCGCCCGGTACAAAAAGGCCGCAGGATGTCAACACCCTGCGGCCACTGTTTGCTTAGTCGTAATATGCTACTTTCACCAGTTCTTCAACTGTCGTAATGCCTTCGTCAATCAATTCCATACAACTTTCCTTTAATGTCAGCATGCCAAGATTGTTTCTGGCGTATTCCTTGATTTCTTCTGCCGTATTGTTTTCGGAAATCATCTTTCGAACTTCCTTGTTAATCGGCAGAATTTCGTGGATGGAAATTCGCCCTCGGTATCCGGTTCCGTTACATTTCTTACATCCGACCTTATGCATAACCCGCGGAAGGATTCGTCCCGTGATTCGGTTTTCATCTTCTGTCGGGATGCCCCACTCGCCGCAATCCGGACAAACCTTACGGACCAGACGCTGTGCAATGATTCCCACCAGGGAGTTCGCCAACATATACGGCTCGATTCCCATATCGATCAAACGGGTTACCGAGGATGCCGCGTCGTTGGTATGAAGTGTGGATAGAACCAGGTGACCGGTAATCGCGGCACGGACGGAAATCGAAGCGGTTTCGGCATCACGTGTTTCACCTAACATGATAACATCGGGATCCTGACGGAGCAGGGCACGAAGTCCGATTTCAAACGTCAGACCTGCCGTGTTATTCACCTGCATCTGGTTTAATTTCGGCAGGTTCTTTTCCACAGGATCTTCGATGGTGGAAATATTTACCGCACGCTGCGACAGCTCTGCAAGAATCATATACAACGTTGTGGATTTACCGGAGCCGGTGGGTCCGGTAACATAGATAATTCCGTTGGGAGAACGCAGCATATCGGAAACGATCTTGTAATTCTTCTCATTCATACCGAAGGTTCCGGAATGATTAATGGTTGCGGCAGATGCCAGAAGTCGGAGCACTGCTTTCTCTCCGAACACGGTCGGAATAACGGAAACACGAACGTTAATCGGCGTTCCTTCCACATTGGTCTTGAAATGTCCGTCCTGCGGGATACGGCGTTCCGCGATATCCAGATCGGAAATAATCTTGACACGGGCAATAAGGGATGCATGGATGTTCTTCGGAATCGTCATGAAGTCAACTATGACACCGTCCATACGCATACGAACCGAAGTATGCTTCTCAAAAGGCTCGATATGAATATCCGAAACGTTGGAGTTATAGGCACGCACAACCAGGGAATTTAACAGATTGATAATCGGCGTATCGTCATCCGCGTCTTCTACATTTACTTCAATAATATCATCTTCCGCCGTAGAGGAGTCGGATGCCTTCTTTGCAGCCCGTCTTGCGGTTACTTCGGAATAATAGTACTGAATCGCATTTTCCAGCGGCTGTTTTTCAACCAACTCGATTCGAAGGTCTGCACCGGTAACCTGACGGATATCTTCCAATCCATAGAAATTCAGCGGATCGTTGGTTAAGACATGAAGCATACCGTCTTCAATCCGGTAAGCCATCATGCCGTATTTCTCAGCGAGCTGCTGCGGAATCGTTTCCACCGCATTGATGTCAACTGCCAGATCGGTAATACTTACCACATCATACTGAAGACGTCTGCCCAGTGCTTCCAACATCTGTCTCTCGGTAATGATGTTCAGCGCAATCAATGCTCCACCAAGACGTACGCCTTCGTGAGTTTTGGAATATTCCAAAGCCGCATCGATGTCGTCATCGGTAACATATCCGAATTCTTTGAGCACATCACCGATTCGAATATTTTTGTTGGCCTTCATTTCCATGTTTCATCTATCCCCTTAACGTTATTGTTTGATTCTTACTCTTTCATTACCTCAGAACTTCCCTCCGAAGCCGTTTCCGTGGATTGCTCCGGCACCTGAGACTCCAGATTCGTGGTATCACACATATAAAGTTCAATACGGACCGTCATGGTTTTGCGAACCACACCGTCCTCCGGATCCACAGTGGAAGGAATGATATTTCCCATTGCGTCGCGCCTTACCACGTAGCGATACTCACCCCAGGAATACCCGGTCACAAGAGCCCGCTTGTCCATACTTAAGAGACGATTGATAAACCGGTCCAGATCCGCCTTGCTGCCGCCCACCGTCATGGTTACGGGTACGGCATAAATATCGGTATTGGGACGATATCCGTCGGCCTCACCGAAAATGTCCAACGTCACCTGTTCCTCAACTCCGGAATCTTCCTTACTCTTGCTCTCCTTCTTCTTTCCCTTGGTATCGGCCTCCGCCTCTTCGGCCAAATCTTCCCATTCATCACCGGAAGAGGAGGTATCAAGATCCGCCATCAGTTTCGCTTCATATTCAGCCTTTTGCTGCAGCTGGCGGGCATAGAGTTCGGAATATTTATATGCCATTCGTTCCGTAGGTTTCTTCGGCATCGAGAAACGCAGATCAAAAATCTCTAAATTCGAGCCTGCTGCCAGAGACGTCATCATTTGATCCACCTCGGAGCTTTTCATAATCGGATAGAATTCATCCCTGCGCTCTTTGATTTTGACTTCGTAATCACTTGCCATGACTGACACAAAGCCCATGTTCATCACCTTCATGTCATTCAATTCGGCTTCCGCCTCGGCTTCCTCAATCTCTTCCTGCATGGAATTAAATGCCTTTAGTTGCGGCCTGATCCCCCAGTAACCGATTCCAACAATTACCACGACCAGAAACATGAACAGTAATAATTTAAAATCTTTATCCGAAATGTTTTTTAACATTCACTCGCCCTCCGCGATTTGAATTGTTTCCTTATCTCCTACTCGGTCTTAACCGATAACTCCCGTCCTGCCGACTCCGAAAGCGTACAGTCTACATGAATTAAATAGTTATCACTGCCGGATTCATAGGTATATCCGGTATGTTCCACATTGCTGAAAATCGCTTCTTCGAACAGTCTGTCGATATATTTATAGATATCGTTTACATTCGCCGATTTGGCCGTAAAGGATACCTTTCCGGAATCTGCGTCGAAGCTTGAAATCTCAATATCCGCGTAACCGGCTGCGGTATTCTGCAAAACCCCGACAATCTTATCGTTGCAGACCGGATAGGATTCAATGGTTTCCACAACCGAGTTAATGGAATTGTACTTCGCCGCCAGATTATCACGGCGCTCTGCTTCCATATCATAGAACATTGCGGTCGCCGCTACGGATTCGTTGTAATCATTCAGCTCATCCAGTTTATTCTGCCGCACCATACGAAGTGCAAAGGATGTTCCGAGCGCAATCGCCATAATACCAAGCGCAACCAGAACCACCAGCCCGTATTTCTTGATTCTCGGATCCAGAGCGGACTCTTTCTCGCTCTTTAAACTGAAATGGGTTAAGAAATTGCTGTCCAATCCGCAATCATAAAGACCGCTCAGTGCAAAAATCGCCTGATTCGACGCAAACTGCAACCCGGTTCCCGCTCCGAAGCCCGTATCCAGCATTTCACAGCCAGCTTCGGTTCCCATCTCGCGGATAATCTGCCCGTAGGTCATCATATCTTCTCTTTGAACACCGCAAAGAAAAACTCTCTCAATGGGGGATGTGATTCTCTGCGTCTGCATAAACTGTCCCAACTGATTCAGGGAACGGGCCATATCATCGAAATACCCTTCTGTCCCAATCTCATTAAAGCAGCGGACGGAGTTGAAATACTTAAACATCCCATCCACAAAGAGAAGGTTAAATACGATATTGCCGTTGGAAATCTGCATTACAAAAGTTTTATAGGATTTGGCAATATGCGTCTTTGCATAACCGATAATACTTCCCTCACCGGAAATAATACCTTTTAATTTGATTCCGATACTCTGAAACAGTTCTAAGAATTCTTTCAACTGCTCCTTCGGTGCCGACTCCGCATACAAGTGACGGAGTTTCGCGCCCGCACTTGTTCCGACGGGAATGAACGCGATTGTATTTTCTTCCGAATCACGCTGCATATCCGCGAATTCCCGCAGAATAAACTGTTTCGTTTTCTTCGGATTCATGTTCGGAATCTCAACGTTCTTGCCGGCAATTTTATTACTGTTCAGTACTAAGAACACATCGTTCTTCGGAAGCTTGTTCTCCTCCCAGAAGCGCTTTAAATGGTTTCCGAGGGACTCGCCATCCATAATAATTCCGTTGATGATGCTTCCTTCGGGCGCAAGTGTGGTATAAACCGCTTTCAGGGTTCCCTTTTTCGCACGTGTTCCCGTGGCCACCTGAATGAACTGGTTGGACAGATAGATGCTTACACTCATACTTTTTATCCTTTTCTTCTATATGTTTCGAATTCCCTTGTATGAAGGAATCCGCAAAACTCAAATTATATCGTCATATCCGCATTGCTTCAGCTGCGCGAGTCCATCCGAATCTTTCGACTTACATGGAAGTATCCGCAATACTCTGATAGGAACCGTAAATCGGCTGGATAACCGCGATCATAATAAAGCCGACTACAACCGCCATAATAACAATCATCAACGGCTCAATCATGGCTACCAGCTGCTCCACTGCAATTTCCGCGTCGTATTCCATCTGATCTGCAATAGAAATTAACATGGTATCCAGTGCACCAGTTTCTTCACCGACGGCAATGGAAGATACCAATTTCCTAACGAATCCGTCAATTCCGGCAATTCCCTCGGAAAGTGGCTTACCGCCCCGGACATCGGCAATCATCTGATCAAACTGTGCCTCAATATAAGTATTTCCAATCGTTGTTTTGGCAATCTGAATACAGGTAACAATGGGGATTCCGGCGGAATACATACTTGCCAGAGTTCTTGCAAATCTCGCCGTATAGATTACTTTTCTCAGTCTTCCGATCTTCGGAATGTGTATTTCCACACGATCCATCAGAAGTTTTATCCCCGGAATCGAAATCAGGATCTTATATGCCATGAACAACAACATTCCGATCAGGATAAGGATATACCATTTGGTGGCGACAAAATCGCTGATCCCCATCAGGATTCTGGTGGCAAGAGGCAGCGTTTCCATTTGTGAAAACAGGGAATCAAACTGGGGCAGAACAAATCCCATGATGATGATCAATACAACAACCACTAATACCGCAAGGATTTTCGGGTAAGTGGTGGAGGAACTGATCTTTTTCTGCAGACGATATTCCTTGGTATAATAGATCGCCATATTTGCGGCGGTGATATCCAGATTTCCGCCTGACTCGGCGCTTCGTATCATGTTGATGAAAAGCGTGGGAAATGTATTCCCCTGCTCTTCCAGCGCATCGGAAAGCGGCACCCCGGTTTTCACCAGCCGAAGAACCTCCCCGTAGATCTTTCGTTCCGACGGTTTGATGGTTTCATCCTCGGATATGATACCAAGTGCACGGACCAAAGTGACACCGGCTGCCAAAAGTTCACTCAGATTTCTGGCAAAATCGCCCACACGGTCATATCTGAGTTTCTTAAACGAGACTTTTGTCTTAACATCTTCCTTGGCATCGATCAAAAGAAGATTATCGGCCTTTAACTTATTGTGCAATTCAGACTCGCTATTGGCCTTTAACTGTCCCGAAACAACCCGTCCCTCCGCATTTTGCGCTCTGTATCGATAAGTTGTTGCCATCCTTGCTGTACTCCCCTTTTACTCTTTCTTTATTTCTTTATTTCTCTATTTCTTTATTTCTCTATTTCTCTGTTTCTTTATTTCTTTTTCCCGCTTTTTATTTTTTTACGATCTTCGTGTCTTCATCGTCATAATGATAGATCGGCATCATATAGGTCACATCCCAGGTGATATTCTCTCCGTCTTTTCTGAATACCACATAATAGTTCCCCGACCGGTAGGTCATTCCCGTGACTTCGTGTTTTTTATAGCTGTAAGAAGTAATGGCATACTGCCCGTCCGGCTGTGCCGTCTTGGCCACTGCCTGCCTCACGCCGGCGGCTACCCCGTCCACCTTATCCGGATCATACACGGTCTTCCCCAGGGCATACATCTCAATATCAACGATCCGCAGTGCCGTCCGGACATTCTTCGCTTCCCGGAATGTTGCTTTCGCTTCCGTATGCACCTTAAAAGCAAAAAAAATACTGATTCCGAGGATCAATACCCCGATAATGGTTAAAGTGATCCGAAAGATACCGGCAATATTCAGTTTGGAATCTCTGTCATACATTCGTCAATCCTTCCGACGACCCCGGTCCCCGGCTGCCGTTTCCCCTTTATTCCAAAAAAACCGCACCTCTTAACTTCCGGAACCATCCTTCGGTACATTGAACATCTTTACCGGCCGATATGTATGATAACTTCCGTACTTCGAACTGGAGACGGTCAAAAAGACCACCACCACATTCTTGTCATAAACAGGAATCGAATCCCCTAAACCGTACTCCGACAGATCCACTCCGTAAAGATCTGCCGAGATCAACTCGTCTCCCGGTACAAAATTCAGTTTTTCCACGTAGTACTGATTATACACACCTTCATCAAATTTCCAGATCGTGGATTCCCTTTCGTATCCCGGTCTGCTGATCTGCGCATATTCCAGTAACAGCTGATCTTCCCCCCGATACATGGTCACATAGGTATCCGTACGATCGTATAGGGAGATCTCATTGTCCGTACTTCCGGAAAGACATTTGGTGATCTTGGGATTTCCGTAGGCCGTGTCCGACCACTTTGCGCCCTCGATCTCAGCCGTCACCTTTTCCATCACGATATCGGAGACCTGCCGTGCATAGGTTTGCCCTTTTACCTGATAAAACAGATTGGTTACGGATGAAATGATCACGGTTGCCGAAGCTACGAAAATGGACAGCAAAACGAAACACACAATCATCTCAATCAATGTGCTTCCCCGATCATTATGCTTTCTTTGACTGTTCTTAACTCTGTTCTTCACCCGTCGGCTCCTTACATTCAAAACTAGTCCGTCCAGTCTTTCGCATGAATAAATTCCATGGCACTGGGTACCACTCCCGTATATCCTTCTTCTTTATAAGTATATGTTCTGGCCCTGAAATCTTTTAAAGAGATGGAATGGGGCGTTGCCTCCATGGTTTTTGCCGCTTTATTGGCATCTGCCGTTTTATCGGACATATTCAGGTAGAAAAATGAAGTATACGTATTGTTCGTTTCATCCTTCTTATAGGTATCCTTACAATCCTTCACCAAAACCGTGGGGCTGTCGGAGTCGGAAGCACCGTTCTTATTATATATCTCTTTGGAAAAAAATTCCATGGCTCTTCCGGTATCCACCGATTTCATATACAGATCGGAACTGAAGGATATGATCCCAACCAGCGCCCCGGTAATCACCATAAGCACCGTGAACGCAGCCAGTGTCTCGATCATGGTACTTCCTGCATCCATGATTCCCCGTATTTGCGTATTTTGCAATTTTTGTTTTTTTTGCAAGTATTGTTTTTTTTGCATGTTTTCTTTTTTCCGGATCATATGTTTTTCTCCGTGAAGGACCTACTCTCTGGATTGGAACTCCCAAACCCATTTCTCGGTAAAATCCACCGTATTGTTCCAGGGATTATAATATTCTTTGTTGGTCAATGCCGCTAACAGTGCAGTTTTGGCATCTCTTGAATTATCGTTGGTCTGCGTCAGAAGATATTTATTGGTCACCACATAAGTCTGACTTCCCGTATCGCACGCGATCTCCATGGTCAAAACCGTTCCTGATTTATCCAAAAGATGCGCCGGATCGTCGGTGGTGGAAGCACCCTTCGGCAACTCATAGTACATACAGATCTCCACATTACCGGGATATCCGGACAGTTCTCCCAAAACTCCTTCCGTCCCGGAATCCTCTAAATAGTCCTTGTATGCATTGATCCTCTGATATCCGAGATTAAAATAACGAAATGCGGCTTCCGATCCGTGACCATCCACGGAAGGATCGTAGTACGGCCAGGATTCCTGAAGGATATTAAGCCGTACATACTTCCACAGGGCCGAATCAAGGGGTGCATCCGTTCGCGTCATCTCCGTTTCCAGTGCCTGACTTAAGGAATTTGCCGCTTCGGAATTACGCCTGCTTGCCGGAACCTTACTTTGAGACGCATACAGCGTATACGATACCAGCAGCAATGAAAAAATGAAGATCATAAGGATCCCGACGATGACGATCGCCACCATCATTGCTGCACCGCGATTATTCAGTTTAACGTTTCTTTGGCCCTTCATAGTTTAAGGCTGTCCCTTCCGAAATCATATAACTCATACCGATCACCCCGTTTTCGTGATCCGGGATACCGGGTTCTTGGATTTACGATATTTTACGGATTTCCCTCTCCGTTTTCAATTTCCTTTAATCCTTCTCCGTCCCCGTCGGATTCATCCGCTTCCGTCGATTCTTTTCGGGAATCCGTTACTGCTTCTGCGGCATCTTCCTTCTGACCGGTTGAATTCTCACTCTATTCGTTTTGGTCCTCCGGATTTTCTTCCGCCGATCGATCCGTCAGGTTCTCCGTTCCTTCTTCATTCGATGATTTCTGCGGGTCTGTCTGCTGTTCCTCATTCGATGATTCCTGCGGATCCGTCTGCTGTTCCTCATTCGATGATTCCTGCGGATCCGTCTGCTGTTCCTCATTCGATGATTCATGCGGATCCGTCTGCTGTTCCTCATTCGATGATTCATGCGGATCCGTCTGCTGTTCCTCATTCGATGATTCCTGCGAATCCGTCTGCTTCTCTTCATCCGTCAAATCCTGAGATTGTGTCTGCTTTTCTTCATCCGTCGAATCCTGAGATTGCGTCTGTTTCTCTTCACCCGTCGAATCCTGGGATTGCGTCTGCTTCTCTTCGTCCGTCGGATCCTGGGATTGTGTCTGCTTCTCTTCATCCGTCGGATCCTGAGAATCCGCCTGTTGCTTTGATTCTTTTTCTTTGGTCTCATCGGTCAGTTCGGAATCTGCCTGCATTGCATTTTTCCCGGAAACGGCGCTGACGGACAAAAGATTATTTCTGGCAGTTTCTAAGAACGAAAGTTTTGTTGTCAAATCAATGGTATACCCTTCCTGCGTTCCGGCCGGAACGGCTCCTCCCGAACTGCCGCCTTCCGACAACTTCACAAACCCTTGTGGAAGATCTCCCTTGTTGGAATAATCGGGATAATTCGTAGTATCTTTCACCATTGCCATAAACTTGGCATCCAGTGCCTCCACTCCGTCATAAACACCGCCGTCAATACCGGTCTTGATGGTTTCCGCATCGGGTTTTTGCGTAAGTCCCGAAATACCGGCATCGAAATACATATTCCAACGATTATACAAAAGCTGATATTGTGTACTGTCACCTTCCTTTTTTTCGTAGATATATAACTGTACCGGCCAATGACTCGGATCCTGGATCACAACGGCACCGGAATCGGAACCTGTAGCAATAACTTTGGTATAAAAATCCTTAAATTCCTCCTCCGTCGGCATATTGCCATTTACATTCTCTATACTTCCCGCTTTCTGAGCCCAGCATTCACAGAATAAAGTGCGCATGTAATTGAGAAAACCATTCACGTTGTAAAAATTCCGTGCATAGAAATATACCATATCGGGAGATGATGTAATAGCCGCAACCGCATTATCAGACGAATAATTCCCAGAAGAATCTTCTTTTATCTTCTTGCCGAGAGTGGATGCCTCATAATTCAAAGCCTCCGTATTAACATTCGTTTCCAGCCAGGATACGCTGCCGCTTCCATCCAGCGAATTTGTCGCGATCAC
>JAILAD010000077.1 GCA_024681795.1 Lachnospiraceae bacterium
TATTTATTATAGGCCCGGTTCAAAAGAAGGGATGGATGCGGTTTATCCTCCAAGTATTTTTGTTATAAAAGATGATACCAGAGATAATTTTGCAGCACCGGAAAACAGAAATATTACTTGTGAAGAATATGATGGAATTACCGAATACAAAAAAGACGAATGCTCGTATTGGGTTGCATACAGAGGGAAAAAAGAGGATATAAATTTAGACAGTAGAGATACGCTTGCTATTTTTTCATATTAGTCAAGCCAAAATAGAATATGAGGACACACAGGAGAAACTTTTTAAAGTACATTTGTCATAGTTAATAATATTTATAAAGAATATGCGGCCGCAATTAAGCGACCGCATGTTGTTTATTAGAATCTAAGTGTCAGCATGTAATCCCAGTGTTCATTAACGTTCCGGTCTTCGTTTCCTTCTTTTTCTGTCCGATATTGGAGATTCGATAGGTTTTGGCTGTTTTGATTCTCGTTTGATTTGAGATTTGTAGAGTTCCAGTTGCGCTCTAACACTATGCTTATTTCTTTTCGATTCTTTTGTGGCCGACAGGTCTCGTCCTTCCGGTTGTTCAATCGCTCTAATAAATTTGGCATTTAATGACTCCTTGCTGATATCCATGTTGAAAGTTTTTGATAAGTTGCTGTCGCGGACTTTGTCACCATTTTCATTTTGGAAGGTGATATGTTTCTTTTTTTCAGTCCAGGTTACAGACCATCCATGTTCCTGCATACCGGAAATGAAATCTTCTTTGTTTTCGGCCGTCTGTAATACCTCGGTAACAGCCAGCGCACAATTTACAACAAAACTGTCTTTGGACAGGTTGATGGCGAGATTGTATTTATCTTTGGACCACGCGGTGATATTTCCGTATTCAATTATGCTTCCGTCAAAATGTTTTCCTTTTTCCGCAACCGACAGACCATATTCCGTACAAAGATGGTTGGTAAATTCTTTCTGCTTTTCCAGGTCCCGCTTGTTTTGATGAAGCTTTCTGCCATCGATGTAAGAAACGGAGTTGGTAAGGATATGGCAGTGCAGGTGGTCCCTGTCCTGATGGACTCCGATAAGACACTGATGTTCCGGGAAGAACTGATCCGCAAACTTCCTGCCGATTTCCAATACCTGTTCCGGTGTAATCTGTTCGTCTTTATGAAAACTGATGATATTGTGTGCGTACATACGGCCGGAATCTTTATTCCAAAGTTTCTTTTCATCGAGCCATATCCGGTAGATATCATCGTAATTTACGGTAGATGCATTATAAGGTCCGGTGATATCCACATAGCCGTCCCGAACCTTATGATCCTGTAAAACATATTCGATAGCATTTCTCATTGCTCCGTGCGCCTTTGTTGCCCGATTAACGACCTTATTGATTGCCATACGGATTCACTCTCCCTTCGATAGTTATTTAGTTGGTCGGATACGCGGTCTAAGTCATTTTCAGTCGGAAGTACACCGGAACCGTTTGCTATATGAGCCATCTGGTTAACATTGGTTGCGAGTCCACGTAATTGTCGTTCCAGATTGGCGAATGTTTTACTGATTTCTTTCAACACATTGATTTCATCCGAAGGGGTAATGGTAGCGCCGCGGACTGCATTGATGAAGTAAGTCTGTTGTGACAGACCGGACTCATTTACTTTGTTTATAAAATCGTTATATTCCGATTCGCTCATTCGTATGGTAACCGCATGATTGCGGCGACGTTTTACTTTATTCATTTGCGTATACTCCTTTCATTCGATTGCACACGGAGTGCAACACTCCGTGCGAAGAGAAAACGTAATTCAGTTGCATTGCCATAGCAAGATTATTTGCAGGCAGGTTTCCAAAGGGAGCAACCCTTTGGTGGGGTGCAGGGGCAAAGTCCCTAACGACATTGACGTAAGGATGCGAAGGAAGGTCCGGTGAACCTTTCGGAGCATCCGGTTGTCAATGAGTGTGCTCCGGTGTGCAGAGGGTGAAACCCTTGCCGGGGGATCCAAGGGGGCTGGCCCCTCTGGCAAGTTTAGCGGAAGCGGAAAAGCCACACGGCTTTTTCGTTGCAGCGGTGCATGGTGGCTTGCCACAATGCGAAACTTGCCTGATCACCCGGAACAATATTGATAAAAAAGAGGTCTTGGCCGGGTGATCTGTGGTCTTGCGCGGGGCCCCCCGCGCTTACCCGAGGACAATTTACAGCTCGAGTTCAAATTTGATTTTTCCGGAACGTACATCATTCATAAATCTTCGCAAAGCATGTCCGAGGGTAACCGTTTTGTACGGAACATTTTTGTTGAAATCCTTCCATTCTTCTGCGATGGATTGTTCCAGCATGAAAGAAACGCGGACAGTATTTTCATCGGATTTTTTCATCTGAATGACTTCGGGTTTCTTTTTTGGCTGGGAATTCTCATTTGTTTTGGTGTTATCGTTTCGTGTGATATTCATATTTTGTGTATCCATAATTTGTTTCCTCCTTGTTAAAAATGATTATTATCAGTTGTCTTGAACGAATTTGTTTAGTGCTTTGAAATCATATTTTTGGCATAAAGAACCGGAGACTGCATTTCCAAATGGAAAGCACCCTCCGAATACTTTTCTGTTAGCTGACTGCATGGATTCCTGACACCATTTTGTGATAATATCTTTTCGTAACATACCTCTGTATGGTTTATTCAGAATCCGATGAATATGATAATCGACCAGGTCTTTACCAAATTGGGAGACCAGGGAATTATAATCCTCTAAGGTTAGGGATTGATTTCCGAGTGTGTAGATGACAGACACACTCTTATTAGTATTGTTCTTCTCAGTATTATTAGTATCAGTATTACTAGATGCTGAATTTGAGAAGTCTTGAGTTCCTAAATCAGGAAGTCCGGAGTTCTCATTTCGAGAAGTCTTGACTTCTGAATTTGAGAAGTCTGTGATTTTGTCAGGTTTTTCGGGATTTTTACATACATGAAGGAAGTCTTTGACATAAATAATGTCAGGTTGACCAAGCCCCCGTTTTTTCCGCTCTATCAATCCGGATTTTTCGAGATCACGAAGAAGATCCACGCATTTGGTATGCGCGAATCCAAGGTCTTCCATAATGTTTTCGAGTGTGTAAATGATGAAAACCCGATTGCAATCATCGAGCCATAGGTTTTTTCGCGATAAGGACATACGGTCCAGCATCAGACCGTAAAGGACTTTCGCTTCGATTTTTAATCCTTTGAATTCAGGATTTTTGAATAAAGCCTTTGGGATTTGTATAAAAGAAAATGTGTCGGCTTCAATGCCATAAAAGTATTCGTAATTCATAAGTTCCTCCTTTTTTTAAGAGGAACCCCTATTACTGAATACCAAAAGTGTTCACCTTGTGTTCAATTGGAAAAAGGATGTCCCAAGACCCTTGATTTTACAATGTTTTTATTGTTCTTTCTGCTTCGAATCCTCTAGCACACGTAGGTTGGAAAGTCCTGAAATCCTTATAAATAAAGGGTTTCGGGATTTTTCTTTTGCGCTAAAAGGGGTGGGACCAAGGTGGGACTTGTGCATTTTCTTTTCAAAAAAACCCTATTTTATGGGCTTTTCTTGAAATGCTTAAGCGTAAAGCTTCTCCACAATATCCATTGGCAGGGTTAAATCGTCTTTATCTGCCTTAACATAATCCATTGTTTGCTGAAGAGTTGAATGTCCGGCAAATACCTGAAGTTTTTTAAATTAAGATCAGGGTCCTTCGAACTAGTGATGTTATGATACATCCGGGTGATGACTGTCCTTCGAATATCATGCATAGATTTTACGATGCGCATTCCGCTTAACTTGCAATACTTCGCCAGCTTGTTGTAAAAGGACCTTTGAGTACAGAAGGTAATTTTTCCTTTATACCTGCGATAAAAAATATAATCATCAGGACCGGTAGGATACCCTTTCTTGTGATTTGCGTCTTTGGTCTTTGCTAAAATAGCTTTTGCATTTGATGATAGCTTGATTAAACGATAGCCAGCTTGGGACTTGGGATATTCAACTCTATGTCCTGCGCTTTTGCCATTTTCATCCTGATCTTCCACTATCTGGCGTTGAATTTTAATGAATTCACCTTCTTGTACGATATCTTTCCATTTAAGTCCACAGAGTTCTCCTACACGCAAGGCGTTTTCAAAATCGAACTCGATAGCAAGAGCACGGGTATCCATTTTAAAGAATCCATCTTCATGAGCAAGTTTTCTAACTATTTCTGACTCATTTTTTGAGAAGATTTTGTCGGAATCCGGTTTTTTTATTGATTCGGCAAAGAAATGCTTTCCACTAATTACAATATCAGTAAACGGATTATCGAACCATGTCAAGCATATCCAGATACTTCCTGTTTGTACAAACAAGCCGTATATCGCCATATCCTCCGTATGTCTTTCTTTCAACAGACACAACGCAGGTCGGTGCACAAAAAGAATCGACTATTCTTTGAAAATTCACGGCGGCTCCTTTCGCGTAAATGATATACCGGTGACAGAAAAATACACAAATATTATAGCACAATATTGCCGGATCCTTCCAACCGTAATCCGGAAATTTTATTGATGAAAACGGCATTTTGCGGTACAATTAAACGAGTAAAACATCGATATTTAATGCCCGGAAAAAGCGGGACCGGTTTTTAGATGTTTTCGCGTGAAAAATGATCCTGCCGGGTATGAAAAAGGAGAAATCATGAATAAAAAAATGTGTGGAAAAAGAAGTACTTCTCTTTTTTTAATCTGCTCCGTTTTCGCATGCATGCTGTTATCATCAGCGGGATGCCAGAAGAAAATCGAAAATACTGTTTCGGACTCTTTGGACCAGCAGAAAACAATAGAAGAAATGGTAGTGGACTATGCATCTTACGGAACACTGGCAGACGATACCGTGGATGCTCTTTTAAAAGAACTGTCATCGGCCGATCCGGGAGCGGGAATCAGATGGACAAAGATTATGGATTTATGGCGTTCACCGGAACTCGGACAGCCGCTTAACTATGATGTTTTGCCGGACGGACTTCCGGATACGGATGAGCTATGTATTGTTGTTCTCGGTTTTCAGTTAAATCCCGACGGCAGCATGAAAGACGAACTGATTGAACGGTTAACGGTTGCACTTAACAGTGCCGAAAAATATCCGAATGCCTATATTGTATGTACCGGAGGCGGTACCGCGGAGGAAAACGAATCTGCGACAGAAGCCGGCGAAATGGCAAAATGGCTCGAAGAAAACGGTATCGATAAGAATCGTATCATTGTTGAAAATCATTCCATTACAACGGCGCAGAATGCGATTTTCACCTATGACATTTTAACTTCCCTTTATCCGTCGGTAAAGAGCCTGGCAATTGTATCGAGCGATTATCATATTGCTACGGGCGAGCTTTTGTTTGCTTCCGAGGCGACGTTGCGGGCGGGTACACCGGGTAAAGAGAAACTTCAGGTGATTTCGAATGCCGCCTGGCAGGCACCTTCCGGAACGCTTTCAACCATGTTTCAGGCAGGAGCACTAATTGAGCTTTCCGGTGATATTGAGACGGCATTTGATATTTATTACGATAACTATGATATTCATGATTTGCCGCCGCTTAAATAAAAAAGTAAAACCGTATTGGAAAAGGGTCGGGATGGCAAATACGATGCACCAATTTTAGTGCATCGTTCAACCAAAGAAGCGGGAATACATTTGAAAGCATGGTTGCAATTCCGGCACCCAGTACTTCGTTTCCTTTTGGCAATCTTAAGACATGTGATTCTGCTGATTCCGTGCCTTCTTTTGATGAACCGCTTTATGGGAATGCCGGGATTAATCTGGGCACAGCTTGTGGCGGATTTCATCAATACGGCGATTGCATTCCTGATTTTCCTGCGTGTCCGAAAGGGGATTATGGGAAGTTAGTGGGAGAGCATATATCTGGTAACCGCGGCACATCTTTCGGCGGCTTCGTGCTCAAACTGGGTATAATCAACATTGGCAGAACCGTCCGCTTTGTCGGAAATCGCACGGATGATGACAAAGGGAACGTTATTGTTACAGCAAATCTGCGCAATCGCGCCGCCTTCCATTTCACAACGCATTCCGCCGAATTCGCCGGTGATGGAATTTTTCTGCTCGGCGGTTGAAACAAACTGGTCACTGGTGCAGATGCGTCCCTCAAAAACCCCGACCTCCGGTGCACACGTTTTTACCGCTTCTACGGCACGCTTACGCATGGATTCGTCCGCGGGCAGGGAACTTTCACCGGTTTCATAGAATTCGCCGCGCTTAAATCCAAGCGGGGAAACATCGTAATCGTACTGTACGGCATCGGTGGAAATTACATAATCCCCGATATTGATGTCATTGTTCAAAGATCCGGCAATGCCGGTATTGATAATGGAGGTCGCACCAAAGACGTTGATTAAAAGCCGGGCGCAGGTTCCGGCGTTTACCTTTCCGACTCCGCATTTCACAATAACCACGTTCTTTCCGTCCAGTGTTCCTTCGCAGAATTCCATACCGCCCATGTTCGTAACGGTAGGCGTCTGAACTTCTCTTTTTAGGGAAGCCACCTCTTCATCCATGGCCCCGATTATTCCGATTTTTTCAGTCACTCCAGTTACTTCAGCTTTCTTTTCACAACCCGAAATCATGCTGACACAAAGCGGGCGATTATAAACAGGCTCAGTAATTTATAATATTTTTTCATTTGAAAACTCCTTTTAAACAGTGTTTAGTCGTTTGTGGTCGACAAGGAAATTATAGCATATTTTTGTTTTATATAAATTAATTTGAGCAATTTTACTGTCGGATTTATTGCTACATGAAGCGTTCATACTTGGAAGTAGAAGCAAGCAGCAGGGCCGATTAGAAAGGGTTTACTTTTTCATTCTAAGTCAACTTTACGGTAACAATAGCTATCGCCATTGTACCATAAATGCAACAAGGGCATGGTTGAAAGAGAAACAAATGTTTAGTTTGTATGAAAAAGCAGTAACGATAATTACAGATTTATTGGCAAAAATGTTCGGTGTAGGACAGGGAAGCGATACATACGGACTGATTATGGTTTTGGTCATTGTCGGTTCTGCATTCGTGCTGTTCTACGGTTTTATAGGTCTTTCGTCGATTATTTACATCATCATTGAAAGCATTGTCAAAGCAATTGTCATGTTTATCATTCACGCGATTCCGCTCTTTGTGATGGCGCGAAAGGCGGGATTCAGGTATCCGTGGTTTGCGTTTATTCCGGTATTGCAGCAGTATCTGGAATATATTTTGCCGAAGAGCAGATTTAAGACACTTTTTATTCATTTTGAGGGTGAAGAGCGTCCGAAACTCGCAATTATCGGTATGCTCGTCGAACACTTAGGCGATAAAGCAGCTGCGATAGCGGGTGGCATTCTGCATGCCGGAATGATTCTCGGACCGGCGGCGGAAGTCTTTATTGCTGCATTTTCCTGGAGAAGAATGTTCGACCTGATTCGTACCTATTCTTCGAGGAAGGTTGCATTGACGGTTTCGATCATCGGACTTTTCCGGCCGATTGTGTACTACGTATCGCTTTATTTTTTCATGAGAAGAGATCCGGTTTACGGTGCGGGCAAATTCTATGAGGTAAAGAGTTTTGATTTGCCGGAAGAAAAGCCTGAGCCGAAAAAAGATGCGTTCGGACCAAGAACGTTCACGGAAGAGCAGTTTAACGAGCACAGTGACGAGTACAGCGACGGATATCGGGAGATACCGTTTTAAAGTGATGTCAGCTTACAAAGGATAATTCGTAGGGTAATATTTTTATAATTCCCAAAAAAATCAAGGCCCTGATTCGTATATTGTACATAGGGAGTTTTACAATGAAGTGAGAAAGGGGCAGGGAAAATAATGAAAAAAAGAGGAATTCTGATCGGAC
>JAILAD010000012.1 GCA_024681795.1 Lachnospiraceae bacterium
AAGATCCCTTGAAGACGACAAGGTAGATAGGATCAAGGTGTAAGTGCAGTGATGCATTCAGCTGATGATTACTAATCGATCGAGAGCTTATCCAGAATAGGTAAACGAGGAAGATTATTCCGAGGAAGTTCAGAAGGTGAGAGATGGTTCGAAAGAACAGACTGTATTCGGTTTTGAAGGTTTCAAAAAGAATGAACTTATGAGTCCGGCAATTGCCGGACTTTTTTTGTTATATTTTTCATTTATCGAATTATTCAGATTATACGAATTATACAGACGGTATGTATATAAGTGTGTTAAAATAAATAATATTCGGATGGTGATACAGAAAGTGATTTGATGTAATTATATTTTTATATAATTATATTTCAAAAAGGGGGAATACCGCATGAATTATTATTTTGACGTAACCCTTGACGATTATCCGCGTCTGGCCGGTGAAAAAAGCGATGATGCACGAATTATGCGTGCGGTAAACGATTGCGGGAGAGGGGTATTGTTTTTTCCGAAAGGCGTTTATGAGATTGCAAATATGCTTACCGTAACCAATGCGTGTTCGTTCTTTATGCATAAGTCTGCAGTTTTAAAAGCCGTTAAGGAAATGCCTTTTGTTCTTTGGTATGATGCGGCATCCTCATATCCTCAGATTAAAGTGGAAAACTGGTGTATTACTCCGGGTGATGATTATGATTCGGAGGATTGGAACTTATTTATTTCGGGAGGCGTGCTTGACGGCGCAGGACTCGCCGGATGCCTTTGTCTTAACAGTTTCAAGCATTTTACGCTTCGGGACATTTCCTTAAGAAACGGGAAAAAATACGGTTTGTTCATAGAAGATGAAAAAAGTGAATGGACTTTTGAACTGGTTGCACAAAATGTCTATGCAAAGTGCACGATGCCGGGACTTGCAGGAAATGTCGGAATCGCATCACGGGGTGGAGACAGCCATTTTACTGACTGTATAGTGGTGGATTATACGACCGGTTTTGAACTTATCGGAGGCGGTTCAAACCGTTTGACCCGTTGTCATGTCTGGGGCGGACCGCTGCCGCCGGAGAATGGGGAAGAAATCCCGCAGATGTTAAAAAACTCCGTTAATTTCCGGATTTCATCCGGGGATGCACTTCTTACGGATTGCTATGCGGATACCGGCGAAACGGGGTATCTGATTACCGAAACAACAAGGCTTATAGGTTGCAGTTATTTTAATAATTACGGATACGGACTTGACGGAATTACCGCCATTGACCACAGGGGAGGACAGCTTCTCGTGGCGGACGGTGTATTTCGGAAGACCTGTCCCAATGCAGTTTTATATAAAGGCACAGGCGAAAAAGTCATATTCCGGGACAATCTTTTCGAAGGGGAATGGCAGAACAATCCCGCCAAAAGTTAAACAAAACAGGAACAATTCATTAACCCGGAAATTTTGATGTTTGAACGGAAAGAGAAAAATATGAGAGTCGGAATAATCGGTGCAGGCGGAATTGCGGTCAAAATGGCAGAAACGATTTCTTATCTTGAGGATGTGGAAAATTATGCCATAGCTTCACGCAATATCGAAAAAGCAAAAGAATTCGCGAAAATCAATAACATTTCAACAGCGTACGGTTCCTACGAGGAACTTTTGGCGGATGAGCGGGTGGATCTGGTCTATATTGCACTTCCTCATTCCCATCACCATGAATGGACACTGAAAGCGTTAAATGCAGGGCGAAATGTACTTTGCGAGAAGGCATTTGCGGTAAATATCGCTGAAGCGGAAGAAATGATTTCTCTGGCAAAAGAAAAGAAACTGTTACTTGCGGAAGCAATCTGGACGAGATACATGCCTTCCCGGAAAATCATCGATCATCTGGTTTCGGAAGGGGTAATCGGGGAAATAAAAACAATTTCCGCGAATCTCGGTTATAAAATCAGCCAAAATGACAGGCTTACAAATCCGGCGCTGGCAGGAGGCTGTCTTTTGGATTTAACGGTTTATCCGCTTAACTTTGCCAGTATGGTGTTGGGAAATGAGATCAAAAGATTTGTTTCTTCCTGTGTATATACGGATACCGGCGTGGACGGACAGGATTCGGTTATGGTTGAGTATACGGGCGGTCAAATGGCCTCCCTGTTCACAACGATGTATGAATTAACGGACAGAAGAGGAATTATATACGGGACCAAAGGCCGGATTGAAGTTTTAAATATCAATAATCCGGAGAAAATCACTGTCTGTACCTTTGACGAAAACGGAAATGAAATAATAAGAAACATTGAAATTCCAAAACAGTTTACAGGTTATGAATACGAAGTTACAGCATGTAAACGGGCGATAGAAGCAGGACTTACGGAATGCGGGGAAATGCCGCATTCGGAAACCCTTGAAATCATGCGCCAGATGGATGAAATCAGAAAACAGTTCGGAATTGTATATCCGACGGAACACAATTTGCGATAACTGTTTTTTTAAGAATATAAGGGGAAAATATCAGTCTTTTTTAAATATGAGGTGCAGAGGAAAAAATACAATTCAAGCTGTTTTATTTTGTCTGATTCCGGTTGCTTTTTTCGTATCCGGATGCATGAAAAACAAAACGACGGTATCTTCGGATATGTCATCAAAAGAGACGGTTTCGGAAATTTATTCTTCCGGTATTCCTGATTCGGAAGAAAATTATTTTCTTGAGGAAATAAGCGAAGCGGAAAAAAACAGAATTCCCAAAGACTCCGAAGTCTATATTTTTTTTACGGATGTTATCCGGCTTGCCAATGAAGAGTTTGAAAGACAGGCAGAACTGACAAATCCAAACTACAGCTATCATTTTCTGTTTACGAAACCGGTTGACGGAAGACAGGGAGTTGCATGGGCAAGAGGAGATTATTATATCAGCGGAAATCAGACCATTTCCCATTATGACAGAAACTGGGATTTGGTTGCAACCTGTGTGAAACCTTTTCAGGATATAGAAGAAAGGGTGAACCATATCAGCGATATTGATATTTATCAGGGTGAGATTTATGCGGGAGTCGAGTATTTTCAGTACGGAGGATACGCCTATAATTTTATGATTGCGGTCTATGATGCCGAAACGTTTCAGTTAAAAAGGACATATCCGATTGCGAGATACAGCGGTCTCAGGGAAATTTCGGGTATTACGGTGGACTACGATACTTCATCCATCTGGGTTTCGTCCTGGGTAAACGAAAGAACCGGACAGTTTGTTTACCGGTATGATCTGAAGACGGGAGATTATATCGAACGGAAGCATTTTACCAATCCGGTGCCGTATATCCAGGGAGTATCCTATCATGACGGACATCTGTATTTTGCAGCGGATGACGGAGATGCGGCAATCGGAGAACCGGACCATTTATACAGTTGTACAGTGGATTTGTCACTTATGGAATTTACACTGGTAGAAGAACGGACTTTTGATTATGTGATGTATCAGGGAGAAATGGAAGGTCTTGATTTTGACCCGCAACATAACAGGCTTCTTTTGTGCTATAACAGGGGTGCTTTAATTCCGGACGGATATTTGTTTGAACTTGAGCCGGAGACGGACAAAAAGGGAAATATCATTCCTTGGACGGAAGAAAGTTATTATGAGGCCCAGGAGAAAGCGAGGGGCAAATATAAGGAAAATTATCACGGCGTTTTCGCATATGAATTAAATCCGCTTGAGTAAACTTAAACCAAAGAACGGAACACCAAACAGGTACAGAACCGTAAAAAAAGGAAAAAATAAAAAAAGACCGGGAAATCAATTCCTGATCTTTATGCTGGTGGCGGGACTTGAACCCGCACGTTGTTGCCAACAACAGATTTTGAGTCTGCCTCGTCTGCCATTCCGACACACCAGCGAGCTGTCAACGAAAGATATGTTATCATAAAAACCGCTGAAAGGCAAGTATAATAAATTGACGGAGGCGGGATTTTTGTTGACGGGGTGAATTCCAAGGAGATGACAAGGCATGAACTCAGAAAACACTTCGGAATGGTTTTACAGGATACATGGCTGTTTGAGGGTACCATACGTGATAATCTGAAATATTCCGCATTTCGTGAAGTAAGTGATGAAGAAATGGAGGCAGCTTCAGTGAAATTGTGGTATAATAATTGGCATGAAGTTCAGGGAATCGTTTACAACTGTTTTGGTTTTAATAGTAACGGTATTATTCGGGACGTTTACGGGAATTCTTTCACTTGCGTCTCTTTTTTACTTTAATCATTATCCGTTGGATTTCATTGAAAGTTTTGTTGATACCTTTCCGGATTCTCCGGGAATCAATATCCTGATTATCTTACTTGTCATACTTCTTACGACGGCGATTGCCTTTTTCTTCCGGAAGATAAAAATCAAAGACCGGATACTGCATGTTGCGGCAGGTGTTATTTCCCTGTTTTCGCTCGGAGGGCTGCTTTTCTTCGTATATAAAGCAAAATGCGTTCCGGTCTGCGACCAGATGCAGCTTGTTCTGGATGCGATATTCTTCAAAAACGGCAATTACGAGGATATGAGAGGGTATTTAAATACCTTCCAGCAGCAGTACGGCCTGGTTTTCCTGGAAGAAATGATTATGCGGATTAAGGAAGATTATCATATTTTCCAGTATATCAATGCCGTACTTGCGGCAGGAAGTATGTATGCAATCTTTCCGATTACGAAACTTTTGTCGGGAAACGGAAAGACCGCATTTTTCGGGTTCCTCTCGGCAGTTTTCTTTGTTCCGCTTTATTATTATGCGAATTTCGTTTACGGTGAGGTGCCTTCTTTGGCATTTGCAACCTTCGGAATCCTGATGCTTCTTTTGTTCTTAAAAAAAGGGGAAGGAAGGAAGTTCGTAAATAAAAAGAACTGGTTTTTCCTGCTTTTCATCATTCCTTTGTTTACCTTAAGTTACGTTTCGAGAACGAATCTTGTCATTCTTTTAATTGCACTTGTCTGTGCTTTGATCCTTTACGGAATCCGGAAAAATAAATGGGGTGCGTTTCTTCTTGCCGCCGTCATTATTCTGGTTCCGTTACTTGCAAATTCCGGTATAAAAAGAAGTTATGAACTTCGGAGCGGAATAGAAATCGGGGCGGCACAGCCGGCACTCGGCTGGATTGCAATGGGAATGCAGGAGTCCGATCAGGGATACGGATTCTGTAACGATTATGCAAACAATACATTCAATACAACCGCAGAAGGAAACCGGGATGTGGCAAATAAAATCTACAAAGAGGAGATTGCTTACCGGATTCAGGAATTTAAGACAGAACCAAGAAGCGCCTATGTATTTTACAGGATGAAAATGCTTCAGCAGTGGAATGAAGGAACTTTCGGATCCATTGTTCATACCAATGCGTTCGAGGACGGTGTTCCCGGCAGAACAATCGGGAAGTTCTTTTCCAATGTGTACGGGCAGTACGTGAATATATTCTGTAACCGCTATGTTGCCGTGATTTATTTCCTGTATTTTGTTTTCGGAGTAACTTCCGCAGTATCCGTAATCACAGGTTTTGTGAAGAAAGAACGGGCAGGAGAAAATGAGGGAACCGATTTCGGATACATCTTAATGATTTATTTTATCGGAGGCTTTTTATTCAGTCTTCTCTGGGAGGCAAAACCAAGGTATGTATTTCCGTATGTTTATCTGTGTCTTCCGCTTGCAGCAATCGGACTTACGAGGATTCAGGGCGGGGTTTTCAAGTTAATTGAAACCGGACTTAAGTCACAGAAAAAGAAAGCGGAAAATACGGAAGAGTAAGGCGCTTGTTTGTTTTTCCCCTGTATTACGATATAATAAAAAGACAGGGAAAATTGGGAAATATTGATTTTGGACAGGCTGAATGAGACTTATAATTTTGTTTCAAAAATGAAACGGGACAGGAGAAACGATGGGAAATCTGGCAATCATTACCGCGAGAGGCGGTTCAAAAAGGATACCGAAAAAGAATATTAAGGAGTTCTGCGGAAAACCGATTATCGCATATACGATTGAAGCCGCATTAAAGAGCGGAATGTTTGAAGAAGTCATGGTTTCCACGGACAGTGAGGAGATTGCGGAAATAGCAAAACAGTACGGTGCAAGGGTTCCGTTTATGCGAAGCGAGGAAGCGGCAAACGATTTTGCCCCGACCGCAAAAGTTGTGGAAGAGGTGGTTCTCTCTTACGAAAAAGAGGGAAGAAACTTTGAGAAACTTTGCTGTATTTATCCGACAGCGCCTTTTCTTACAGCGGAACGTTTAAAAGAGGCTATGCAAAAACTCATCGATACGAATGCATTTTCCGTGATTCCGGTTGTGCGTTATTCTTTCCCGCCCCAGCGCGGTCTTGAAATCAAAGACGGAGTATTACGGTATATTCATCCGGAACATACATTTACAAGATCGCAGGATTTAGAGCCGGTTTATCATGATGCCGGACAGTTTTACTGTCTGGATACCGTGGAATTTCTGAAGAAATTAAACCTTTTCGGAGATACCACAAAGGAAATCATTTTAGATGAGATGGAAGTGCAGGATATTGATACGCTTACGGACTGGAAACTTGCGGAATTAAAATACAGGCTGTTACACGAAGAAGAGTAAGCCTTCCGGTAAATAAACCGTTGCGGGAAAAGAAAGAATACATCGGGGAAGATATGAAATTTGACATTGATCATTTAGACAGAACTTACATTATTGCGGAAATGTCCGCAAATCATGCAGGCAGCATTGAGCGGGCCAAAGAGATTATCCGGAAAGCCAAAGAGGCCGGTGCGGATTGTATCAAAATCCAGACCTATACGCCCGACACGCTGACGATAGACTGCAGCAATGAATTTTTCACGGTAAAGGACGGCACCTGGGAAGGCGAGAATCTTTACGGCCTTTACGGAAAAGCATATACACCGTGGGAATGGCAGAAGGAATTAAAGGAAGAGGCGGACAGGGCAGGAATTGATTTCCTTTCCACACCGTTTGATAAAACCGCGGTAGATTTTTTAGAGAAACTGGGCCTTGAATTCTATAAAATTGCCTCCTTCGAAATTGTGGATCTGCCATTGATTTCCTATGTGGCATCCAAACAAAAACCGATGATTATTTCGACGGGGATGGCCACGAAGGAAGAGATTAAAGAAGCACTCGAAACGGTTTATGCAACCGGTAATCACCGGGTGGCGCTGTTGAAATGTTCCAGTGTATATCCTGCGGATCCGGCCCAAATGCATTTGTCTACAATTGCAGACATGAGAGAAAGTTTTCCCGGGGTTCCGATTGGTTTGTCCGATCACTCCATGGGACATTTCAGCGCCGGAATTGCGGTCTCCATGGGCGCAAAGATTATCGAAAAGCATTTCTGCCTGGGACGCGAAATTGAAAATCCGGATGCATCATTTTCCATGACCCCGGCCGAATTCAAAGAAATGGTCGACAATATCAGGGAAATCGAATCGGCAATGGGAGAGCCGTACTACGGCGTGTCTCCGAAGGAAGAGACAAGCGTTGTTTTCCGCCGCTCGATTTTTGCCGTGGAAGATATCAAAGCAGGAGAAAGACCGGATGAAAAGAATGTCAGAATTATCCGTCCGGGTTACGGGATAAAACCGAAGTACATCGATGATATTAAGGAACTTGAATTTGAAAAAGAGGTGGCATACGGCACACCGGTTACCTTTGATCTGTTTAAAAAGGGAGCGGTTCTGTTTCTGACCAATAACGAAAATACGGCTGAACTGTATGAATGGTTAAAGGAAAAAGAGGTCTATACCTGCCGTATCGGCCGGAAAATTACGCCTGAAATGATTCGGGCATTAAAGCCGTCATTTATTGTCAGCTTTAATTACCGCTATATCATTCCGAAAGAAATAATTGAATTTATGGACGGACGGATCGTTAACCTGCATATTTCATATCTTCCCTATAATCGCGGTTCAAGTCCGAATTTCTTCAGCTTTTACGACAATACCCCGAAGGGTGTCACCATTCACAGAATGGCACCCGGACTCGATACGGGAGATATTCTCTGTCAGAGGGAAGTTTTGTTTGACGAGGAAAAGGAGACCTTCCGTCAGGCGTATGATAAGCTGATTGAGGAAATCGGGGAACTGTTTAAAGAAAACTGGGACGATATCAAGTCGGGTAAAATACAGGGCGTGAAACAATCCGGTGCCGGAAGTTACCATACCATGAAAGAGTTTCACGCTATCACGGACGGCCGTGATTTTAACTGGGATTTAAAGATTGCGGATGCGATTCGCAGCCTGAAGCAGTAAACAGACGGTATAGAATATGTATCGAATGGCTCGCATGTCGGAATCATTACAATCGTCCGCTGTATAAATATGTACTCGAGCGAGTGACTTGCTGGACTCCGCCGAGGCGAACCTGTGCCAACTTGAGTCCTCGGCGGAGTTCGTGAAGGCACGATGCGAGCCATTTTGATAAATATGGAAATGTGATATTACTATTGCGTGTAAAGATAAAAATACGGAAAGGAAGTACGAAACAACGTGAGAATTCTCATGCGTGCGGATTGTAATGCGAATATCGGACAGGGGCATGTGATGCGCCTGTTATCCGTTGCGGATGCATTAACCGCAATGAATGTTTCGTGCGCGTTTGCGGTTGCGAAAGAAACCTCCGCCGAACGGATGAAAGACAGGGGATATGAAGTTTTTACGCTGTTTTCTTCTTATACCGAAATGGAATCGGAAACGGAAGAACTGACAGGGATTGTCCGTTCATTCGGTGCGGATTTGCTTCTTCTGGACAGTTATTATGTATCCGATACATACATGAAAACCATGAGAAAAATTGTATATACCGGATATCTGGATGATGTATATGCTTTTGCGTATCCCGTGGATTTGCTGATTAATTACAATGTATATGCGAATCCCGAACGGTATAAAGAACTTTATGAGTCGGAAGGCGTGATGCTTCCGTCGATGATTACAGGCCCCGCTTATGCGCCGCTTCGGGCGGAATTTGCCGGTATTCCGAAAAGGGAACAGAACAGGGAAGTCCGGAAAATCGCACTTTCTTTCGGTGGTGCGGATCCGCTGCATATGGCAAAGAAATTTCTGGAGACTTTAATCAATTACAGGATGCCGGATTGCGAGATTCATATGATTCTCGGTGCAATGGAGCCGGATCTGGAAGAATTAAAAAAACTGGAAGACAAGTATTCGTGGCTTAAACTTCATGTGAATATTCCGAACATGAAGGAGGTTTTGCAGCAAATGGATCTTATCGTATCCGCAGCGGGAAGCACGCAGTATGAAATCTGTGCATGCCGGATTCCCTGCATCTGCTTTTCCATGGCGGATAACCAGATTCCCGGAGGGGAGGAATTCGGAAGACTCGGAATTTTTCATTATGCGGGAGATGTCAGATTCAATCCGTCCTTTTATACCGATCTGATTGATGAAGTTACGAAACTTAAAGACGATTATGAAAGACGCGTTTTGATGGCGGAAAAAGAACATGAACTGATTGACGGAAACGGTGCAGTACGAATGGCAAAGCGTATCATGGAGATTTATTCCGGAGGTGAAAAGCATGAATAAATCCGGAAGAGTCTATGTATGCCACACCTATTACCATGTTTTTGTCACCTGCTTAAAGGAACTGAATTTAAAAGACCGGAGTGAACCGGCAGATCTGGTGTTGTCCACGATGTCCACCGATTTCGAGGATTTTCCGAAGCGGTTTGAAGAGTCCGGAATATTCCGGTCCGTAATAATGTTTGATGAAAAAAGGGAGAGTAATTTCCCGGAGCTGGACCATTTAAGGGACGACAAAGGGAATATCATTTCCAATATGTATAACCGCATCCGTTTCACGAAGAAATTCGCGAAATGCCAGGAACCGTATATTCCGGTGGATTTCAGGCAGTATCGGGAGATTTATGTATTCTGCGACACGGATCCGATCGGCTATTATTTAAACAGGAATCATATTTATTATCATGCCGTGGAAGACGGCTATAACACCTTAAGGCCCTGTGTTTATTCCAGATTCGACAATCAAGGGCATTGGAAATTAAAGAAATTTTTCTCAAAGAAGCTGAATTTAATCTTTATCCGTGACGGTTACGGAAAGTATTGTCTGGATATGGAAGTCAATGACATAAGCGTCATAAAAGACGACCCGGATGTTTATAAAGAAGTACCGAGAAACGCCCTGATGGAGTCGCTTGATAAAGAATCCAGGGAACTGATTATCCGCACTTTTGTACGTGGTTATGATAAAATGACAGAGGTGGGACGTTCCATTGAAGGCGACAGGAAAAATATTCTCATTCTGACGGAACCGCTGACTCCTTCCTTCGATACCAGGGAAAGGATATTCAGGGATCTGGTGGACGAATATTCCAAAGAAGGCAGGGTATTTATCAAGCCGCATCCGAGGGACGACCTGGACTATCGCAGCAGATTTGCGGATGTTTTGCAGTTTGACCGGACTATTCCGATGGAGATTTTCAATTTTTTTGAAGAAATCCATTTTGACCTTCTGGTTGCGGTATACACCGAACTCGGAAGCGTGAAATTTGCAGACAGGGCAATCCAGCTCGGGCATGATTTTATGGACCGGTATGAAGACCCGGCGATACACAGAAAGAGCGTAACATGAAAAATGAGATGACCTGCGAAGAGGTACAAAAGAATATCCCGAAATTCATCGATACCAGGATGGACAGCAGGGACTCCCTTGCATTTATCAGACATATTGAGCATTGCAAGACCTGCATGGAGGAACTGTCCGTAGAGTATCTTGTTGTCGTGGGAGTAAAGCGCCTGGATTCCGCATCGGCATTCAATCTGAATCAGGAACTCGAAGAACTGATGTATAAAAACGAAAGAAAAGCGAAGAACAGACAACAGATTTCCCTGATTATATTTTTTATCGCAATTCTCCTTGCCGTTGTCGGCGGGTATTTCTTATCAAAGATGATTCTGGGGTACTGAAAAAAATTGTAAATAAGGGATGTAAAGGAATCACGAATGAATAAAATTTTACTGATAGACGGACACAGCATATTAAACAGGGCATTCTACGGAGTGCCGGACCTGACGAACAAAAACGGTCTGCATACAAATGCCGTTTTCGGGTTTTTAAATATCATGCTGAAAGCCATCGAAGACGAAAAACCGACGCATCTTGCTGTTGCGTTTGATTTGCATGCGCCGACCTTCCGTCACGAAATGTATAAAGAATACAAAGGAACCAGACATCCGATGCCGGATGAACTGCGTGAGCAGGTACCGGTAATGAAGGAACTTCTGAAATCCATGAATATTCCGATTATGGAAAAAGCCGGACTGGAGGCGGATGACATGCTCGGAACCGCGGCCAAAAAATCACAGGCGGAAGGCTGGGATGCCGTAATTCTTTCCGGAGACCGGGATTTGCTGCAAATCAGTGATGAACATATCAAAATCAGAATTCCCAAAACCAAGGGCGGAAAGACTGAGGTGGAAGAGTATTTTCCTGCGGATGTGGCGGAAAAATACGGTGTTACACCGAAACAGTTTATTGACGTAAAAGCCCTGATGGGCGATTCTTCCGACAATATTCCGGGGGTTCCGAAGGTCGGGGAAAAAACCGCTGTTTCGCTGATTCAGGAATTCGGCTCCATTGAAGGTATTTATGCGAATATTGACTCAGTCGGTAAAACATCAATTAAGGCTTCCCTTGCGGAAAACACGGATATGGCATACTTTTGCAGGAAACTGGTTACGATTATTACGGATGCCGAACTTCCGATTGAACTTTCCGATGCCGTAATCGGTGATTTCTATAACGAGAATTCTTTTGCAAAGATTAAAGAACTGGAATTAAAATCATTCTTTTCCAAATTCGATGTTTCTTCCGTCAAGGGAAAAACAGAAACCATGGTTCTCTGTTTTGATGGTTTTACGGACGGAAAGCAGGAAATTACGGAACTTTTGAAGAATGCCGGCAGGGCAGGTTTAAAGATTCATTTTTTATCTCCGGAAGAGAGAGGGCAGATGGAAACAACCGGAGAACAGTTGTCCTTATTTGACCGGGCTTGTGAAACAGACTCCGCCGGATTAAAGCCGCGCAGTATGAAAGCGGCTTCCGTTTCCGTTCGGGACAAAACGCTTTCTTTTGTGATCAGAACAAGAAGTGAAGAAGAAGAATTTACGGATTTACTGAAGAATTTTATCCGCAGGGACGGCTGCATACTTGTTGTTGCCGGAGTAAAGAATTATTACCGATTCCTGCCGGAAGAGAAGAAAGGACAGCCTTCCCGGCTGATTTCGGATTCTTTCTTCGATCCCGTAATCGGGGCATATCTTTTAAATCCGCTGAAGAATGATTACGAAGAAGAAAGCGTGATTGAACAGTATGACAATCCGGATTTTACACCCTATGTAACAATTTTCGGAAAGGGCGCCGATCCGCTTTCGGATGCTGACAGGGGGAAATACCTTCAGTATCTCGGAACCGTATCAAACGGGCTTTTCAATGCCTCTGAAAAGATTGAAAAAGAACTGGAAAACGCGGGAATGCTGGAAGAGCTGTTTGAAAAGATCGAAATGCCGCTTTCCCTTGTTCTTTATGAGATGGAAACGGAGGGAATCAGAATTCTTCCGAACGAATTAAAGCAGTATTCCGAACGCTTACAGGGACGCATCGAAGAACTTCAGGTGCAGATTAAGGAAGCGGCCGGAGAGGATTTTAATATCAATTCACCGAAACAGCTGGGGGAAATTTTATTCGAAAAGATGCAGATTCCGGGCGGAAAGAAGACGAAGACCGGATATTCCACCGCAGCGGACGTGCTCGAAAAACTGGCACCGGAATATCCTTTTGTGGCAGATATTCTGGAATACCGGGCACTGACCAAATTAAAATCCACATACGCGGACGGACTTGCAACCCAGATTGCTTCCGACGGCCGGATTCATACGACGTTCCAGCAGACCGTTACCGCAACCGGAAGGCTTTCTTCCACAGATCCGAATCTGCAGAATATCCCGATTAAAACCGAACTCGGAAGGGAATTACGAAAGGTATTCGTACCGAAGCCGGGATTTGTTTTCATGGATGCGGATTATTCGCAGATTGAACTTCGTATTCTGGCGCATATGTCCGGGGATCCGGAACTGATTGAAGCATATAATTCCGGGAAGGATATTCATGCAATTACGGCATCCAAAGTATTTCATGTACCGTTTGATGAAATTACGCCCCTTCTCAGAAGGCGTGCCAAAGCGGTAAATTTCGGTATTGTATACGGAATTTCCTCCTTCGGATTAAGTCAGGATCTGAATCTTTCGAAGAAAGAAGCACAGAGTTATATCGACCAGTATTTCGTCACTTATCCCGGAATTAAGGGATTTCTGGACGGTGCCGTAAGCGAAGCAAAAAAGACGGGATATTCCAAAACCATGGCAGGAAGAAGGAGACCGATTCCGGAACTGAAATCCTCAAATTTCATGCAGCGTTCCTTCGGTGAAAGAGTTGCCATGAATGCTCCGATTCAGGGAACTGCGGCAGATATCATGAAAATTGCGATGATCAACGTCCGGGATGCGCTTGCCGGAGAAAAGCTGGAAAGCCGCGTTCTGATTCAGGTTCATGATGAACTTCTGCTGGAAGTAAAAGAGCCGGAGACGGAAAGAGTTCGTCAAATCCTGAAGGGTGAGATGGAAAGAGCCGCAGACCTTCTGGTAAAGCTGGAGGTGGATCTTCATACCGGAAATACCTGGTATGATGCAAAATAAATCTCCGAAGTAATCTTCGAAATTAAGAAGAAAACGGTGACAAAACCGGAAAAATCAATACAATGCCTGAAAACAAGGTTGAAAAAATGCAGAGTAAAAGTACGAAAGCAGGAAAAATAATAGGGATTACGGGCGGTGTCGGATGCGGCAAATCCACTGTTCTTAATTATTTACACGAACAGTATGACTGTGTGATCATGCCGGCCGACGACATCGCAAACAATCTGGAGAAAAAGGGCGGAGAGTGCTATGAACCGCTGATTGCCTTATTGTCGGAGGAAATACTCCTTCCCGACGGGGAAATGAACAAGGCAAAAATTGCGGAAATGATTTTTCAAAACGAAGAGTTACTGAAAGAAGTGAATGCCATAGTTCATCCTGCCGTAAGAAGGGTTGTGGAGAAAGAGATTTCGAAAATCCATGCCGGGAATCCGGAGCAGATTATCCTGGTGGAGTCCGCAATTTTCGTCGAAGCGGGTTTCCTTGATATTCTGGATGAACTCTGGCTGGTTACCGCAGGTGCGGAAAACAGAAAAGAACGGCTTATGAAAACCAGGGGATATTCCGAGGAAAGATGCGAAACGGTTATGGCAAGGCAGTTTTCCGATGCGGAATATTCGGCATATGCGGATCATATCATCGACAATTCCAAAGGACTTAAGGAACTGTATGAACAGATTGACATCCTGATGACGGAACCCGTATTCGGTCTGGATATCGGAACGAGATCGGTTGTCGGAACGGTCGGATACATGAGAGGCGGGCTGTTCCGTGTGTGTGCGGAATACACGAAGGAACACGAAACAAGAGCCATGCTTGACGGTCAGATTCACGATGTCGGAAAGGTTTCGGAAACCATCCGTGAAGTGAAAAACAGACTGGAAGAAGAATGCAAAATTCCGTTAAAGAAAGTCTGTATCGCTGCCGCAGGCCGCGTTTTGAAAACGATTGACATTCACGGGGAACTCTCTTTTGAAACGGACATTCTGATCGAAGGGGACGAAATTTACGAACTCGAATCCATGGCTTTGGAAAAAGCATATTCCGAGTTTGAAAAAAATCAGAACGAAAAAGGAAATGCAGGGGAAAAATATTATCTGGTCGGTTACTCCGTTACCAAACAGTATTTAAACGGCAAATTAATCGGCAATCTGGAAAACCAGAAAGGTCATCTGATCGGAATGGATGTTATTGCGACATTCCTTCCGGAGGAGGTAATAGACGGTCTTTACAGGGCTGTTGAACTTGCCGGGCTTGAGGTATCCAATTTAACACTTGAGCCGATTGCCGCATCGATGGTTGCCATTCCGGAAAAATTCCGGCTTTTAAACATTGCCCTTGTGGATGTAGGCGCGGGAACTTCGGATATCTGTATTACGAATGACGGTTCGATTACCGCATACGGAATGATTCCGAGAGCAGGGGATGCGCTGACGGAAGTGATTGCAAAACACTGTCTCGTGGATTTTACAACGGCTGAGACCGTAAAAAGAAGTATTTCCGTTCTGGAAGAAGTCACGTATGAAGATATTATGGGACTTCCGCAGACCGTTACCAAAACGGAAATTCTGAAATTAATCCGTCCGGTTCTGATTGACATGGCCGGCGAAGTATCGGAATGCATTAAGACGCTGAACGGCGGAAAACCCGTCAGTGCGATTTTTGTTGTAGGCGGAGGCGGAATGGTGGAAGGCTATTCCGAGGCACTTGCCAATGCAATGGAAATTCCGGTGAACCGTGTTGCACTCCGCGGGGAAGAACTGATGACGAAATTTGTATTCCCCGAAAATCATTCACAGCATGATTCCATGAGCGTGACACCGCTCGGAATCTGCCTGAATTACTACGAACAGAACAACAATTTTATCTATGTTACCGTGAACGGCGAACGTATAAAATTATACAATAACGGAAATCTTCATGTGGCGGATGCATTAATGCAGATGGCAGTTCCGAATGAAAGCATTTTCCCGAAAAGGGGCAAATCGCTCCGGTTTACGATTAACGGGGAAAGCCGTCTGATTAAAGGCGGAATCGGAGAGACGGCCGTGGTCAGTGTAAACGGAAAGCCTGCCGACATTCATACCGTTGTAAGGAAAAACGATCAGGTAAATATCGTCTTTTCCACGAGAGGCGAGGATGCGAAATGCAGAATCGACAATCTTGCGGAATACAGAAAACTGGCGGACCTGAAGGTTGTTATCCTCGTCAACCATCACGAAGAAAGCCCCTATTATGAGATTCAGGACGGGGATATTATCAATATCGGAGCGGATTTTTCCGAGTATGACGAGGATGATTTATTTGGATATGATTTCGATGAAGAGGATTTTGATGAGGACGATTCCCTGGATGACGAACTGATGAATTCCTATAAAACGGAGCTGCCGGTTCAAAAGTCCGAAAAAAACTTTGTGGTATCGGTTAACGGGGAACCGGTTGTAATGAAGGGGAAAGACAAATATATTTTTGTGAATGTCTTTGATTATATAGATTTTGATTTAAATGATTCCCGGGGTCGAAAAATCGTTACAAAAGTCAACGGTGTTCCGGTGGCAAATTATATGCAGGAACTGCCGGACGGAGCGATTATCGATATTTATTGGGAGGAAATCACTTTGGGAGCAAAAGAATGAGACTTGTCAGTTTAAGCAGCGGAAGCAACGGAAACTGCATTTATGTCGGAAACGATCATGCGCATATTCTCGTGGATGCGGGAATCAGCGGAAAAAAGACGGAAGAGGGATTAAATTCCATCGACCTGACCACGAAGGATATTGATGCCATTCTGATTACTCACGAACATATCGATCATATCGGAGGACTGGGAGTATTATCCAGAAAATACGGAATTCCGATTTATGCCACACGCGGGACATTTGAAGGAATCAGAAGGACCAAAAGCCTCGGGGAAATGGATGTATCGCTCTTTCATCCGATCGAAGCGGAACTTCCTTTTCTCGTAAAAGACCTGGAAGTGGATCCGCTCAAGATTTCGCATGATGCAAGAGAACCGGTCGCATACAGATTTTATGAAAATGCAAAGAAGGCGGCGATTCTGACTGACCTCGGAACCTATGACCGGAATATCGTGGATGCCCTGCAGGGCTTCGATTTACTGTTTTTGGAGGCAAATCATGATATCAACATGCTTCAGGTCGGAAGTTATCCGTATCCTTTAAAACAACGTATTCTCGGAGATAAAGGGCATTTGTCAAATGAAGCCTGCGGAAGACTGTTATCGAACCTCTTACATGACGGAATCCGGTATATTCAGCTCGGTCACTTAAGTCATGAAAACAATCTGCCGGAACTCGCCTATGAAACCGTGAAACTGGAAGTAACCATCGGGGACAACCCGTATGACGGCAATGATTTTCCGATTTCCGTTGCGAAAAGAGGGGCGGTTTCACAGGTTCTGGAATGCTAAACGTTTGATGAAAATTGTAATTCGGAACATATTCGTATATAATCGGATTGTTAAAGAAATAACATATAAGGAGCATTTGCTATGAAGAAAACAATTATTACCGTTGTGGGAAAAGACGGAGTCGGCATTATTGCGAAGGTTTGCACCTATCTTGCAAACAATAAAATCAATATCGAGGATATTTCCCAGACTATCGTACACGGATATTTCAACATGATGATGGTTGTGGATATGAACGAATCCTCCAAATCATTCGGCGAAATTTCTTCCGAACTGGCGGAAGTCGGCGAGGAAATAGGAGTCGTAATCCGTCTCCAAAGAGAAGAAATTTTTGATTCCATGCACAGAATCTGAACTCCTTAAACCGTATGCACAGTATGCAGCGGTTCATCAAAATGAATGAGGTAAACAATTGTGATTACAAGACGTGAAGTGATAGAAACAAATGAAATGATTCAGAAGGAGAATCTCGATGTCAGAACCATTACAATGGGGATTTCCCTTCTGGACTGCATGGATGCAGAGCTTGATACCTGCTGTAAAAAAATCCGTGATAAAATATATAACAAGGCAAAAAACCTTGTAAAAACCGGAAAGGATATTGAAAAAGAATTCGGTATTCCGATTGTAAACAAAAGAATTTCCGTAACTCCGATCGGGTTAATCGGTTCTTCCTGCTGCAGGACTCCGGAAGATTTTGCCAAAATCGCAAAGACACTCGATGATGTTGCGAAGGAAGTCGGAGTGAATTTTATCGGCGGTTATTCCGCACTTGTGAGCAAGGGAAGCACGCCCTCGGATGAACTTCTGATGAAGTCGATTCCGCTTGCGTTATCCATAACGGACAGAGTATGTTCCTCGGTTAACTTAGGTTCCACCAAAACGGGAATCAATATGGATGCGGTCCGTCTGATGGGAGATATTATCAAGGAGACCGCAGAACTGACCAAAGAGCAGGATTCCCTCGGGTGTGCAAAACTGGTGGTTTTCTGTAATGCGCCGGACGACAATCCGTTTATGGCAGGTGCATTCCACGGCGTGACGGAAGGGGACTGCGTGGTTCACGTAGGCGTTTCGGGTCCCGGAGTTGTAAAGACGGCCCTGGAGAAAGTACGCGGTGAGAATTTTGAAGTACTTTGCGAAACCGTAAAAAAGACCGCATTTAAGGTTACGCGTGTCGGACAGCTTGTGGCAAAGGAAGCATCTGCAAGACTCGGTGTACCGTTCGGAATTATAGACTTATCCCTTGCACCGACTCCCGCAATCGGAGATTCGGTTGCCGATATTCTTTGTGAAATCGGCCTGGAGCATGCCGGTGCGCCGGGAACCACGGCAGCCCTGGCACTTTTAAATGACCAGGTAAAGAAAGGCGGCGTCATGGCTTCTTCCTATGTCGGAGGACTGAGCGGCGCGTTTATTCCGGTATCCGAGGATCAGGGAATGATTAATGCAGTGGAAGCAGGTGCATTAACACTTGAAAAACTTGAAGCAATGACCTGCGTATGTTCGGTCGGACTAGATATGATTGCAATTCCGGGAGATACGAAAGCAACCACGATATCCGGCATCATTGCGGACGAACTTGCCATCGGTATGGTAAATGCAAAAACGACTGCAGTCCGTATCATTCCGGTAATCGGAAAAGGCGTCGGAGAAACCGTTGAATTCGGCGGACTGTTAGGACATGCGCCGATTATGCCGGTGAACAATTTTTCCTGTGATGCATTTGTAAACAGGGGAGGAAGAATTCCGGCACCGATTCACAGTTTTAAAAATTAACAGTTTTTAAATTAACAGGCAGGAGAACAAAAAACGTAACAGTGGGGGCATTTTTTATTACTTAAGGAGAATAAGATATGTCAGAAGAATACCAGCTTGCAAAACGAATGGGAGATGCCGCATACAGAACTGCAATCAAGGAAGGAAAATCACCTTACCTTCCCGTTCTGGATGCCATTCCGGAAATAAAGGATTCTGTCGGGGAGACCTATATCGGTGTTCTGGAACTGCCGTTAAATTATATTGTCGGCAACAAGGAAATGTCCAGAAACAATGCGTTTGCCAATAATTTTATGCCTCTTCTGGAAGACGGAACGGAGTTTGCAACCAAGTGGACCGCGCTCTGCGAGTCTGTCCGGCTGGAAGGTGTTCATACCGGAATCAAGTGTTATGAATATCTGAATAATTATTATGTTCAGGAAGGAAACAAGCGTGTTTCCGTTTCCAATTATTTAAAGATGGGCTTTATTCATTCCGAGGTAACCAGAATTCTGCCGCCCAAAGGAGATACCAAGGAATTAAAGGTTTATTACGAGTATCTGGATTTCTTTAATGTAACCCGGGCATTTTATATTACCTTCAGTGAGCCGGGCGGATATGCAAAACTGGCCGACCTTCTGGGACAGGATCTGGAGCATAAATGGAGCGATGATGTGCTTCAGGATCTGAAGGCGGCATTTTTCCAGTTTGCAAAACTGTACCATTCCATCATAAAAGAAAGCGACAGATGGATTGTCTCTGACGCTTTTCTTTTATATCTTTCGGTATTCCCCGTAAAATCCCTGTTTGAAGATACGGAAGACCAGATTGTCAAGAATATCAAAATGGCAAGACAGGAACTGCGGTCCAGCACCAAGGTGGAGGATATTGAATTTTTATCCGATACTCCGACCGTGGAAAAGAAGAGCGTCAACCTGTTTGAGATTTTCAATCATACCAAAAGCTATACGGTGTCCAATCCGCTTAAGGTTGCCTTTGTTTACGACGAAGACATGGATAATTCAAGATGGGTGGAATCCCATGAAGCCGGAAGACTTTATGCGATGGAAATCATCGGAAACCGTGTGGTTTCTTCAACTTATCAGGCTAATCCAGATGGCAGTGACGTAAACGAGGTAATTCAGAAAGCAATCGATGATAAGAATGAAGTGATTTTTACGGTTTCATCCAAAATGGCAACCAATACACTGCAGCTTGCCATTGCGAATCCGACGGTCAAGTTCTTAAACTGTTCCATCGGACAGCCGCACCCGTCTTTCCGATGCTATCACGGAAAACTGTATGAGGCCACATTCCTTACCGGCGTACTCGCGGCAAACCTGATGCTTACCAAGGGACATTCCCTGAATGAAAGAAAAGTCGGATATCTGGTGCATTCCGTGCATTCGCGTACCTATGCGAATTTAAACGCATTTGCCATCGGTGTTTCCATTGTGGATCCGGAGTGTAAGGTTTCTTTGAAATATACCGGTGACGGAGAACACGATCATTACCGTGACGAATGGATTGACGAAGGAATACTGCTTTATGCGGATCTTGAGTATTCCGCAACGCATGGGGCAAGATATAAGAGCGGACTGTTCCAGATCAATAAAAACGTAACGACCGAGGAACTGAATTCTCCCCAGAACGTCGGCACGAATCAGGATTATTTTATCGGTGCACCGTATATTCTCTGGGGAAAATTTTATTCCATGATGATTCAGTCCGTAATTTCCGGAGCATGGGATATCAACGAACAGGATAAGACCGTATCCCCGACGAATTACTGGTTCGGACTGTCCACCGGTGTGGTGGGACTTCGTGCCCCGAATCTGCCGTATCAGACGGAGAAGATGATGGCATTTTTCAAAAACGCCATGGTATACGGCGGAATGGATCCGTTCTCCGGCGAGATTCACTCCCAGAAGGAAATTATCAATGAAGGCAGCATGGGAAAGGCGTTAAAACTCCCGCACGAACTGAAGAAAATGAATGCGGGACAGATTATAGAGATGGACTGGTTAAATGAAAATATTGAGGGGACCATCCCTCCCTACAGGAGACCGTTATGAAAATTTTAGCCGTTTCGGATGATGAATCGAAAGCGCTTTGGGATTACTATACGCCGGACCGTGTAAAGGATGTCGACGTTATTGTATCCTGCGGTGATCTGCGCGCGGAATATCTTGAGTTTCTGGTTACGATGACGGGACTTCCGGTTTTATACGTTCCCGGGAATCATGATAAACAGTATGCCGAACGCCCGCCCGAAGGGTGCATTAATATTGACGGAAAAGTGGTTACGATTGACGGGATACGCTTTGTCGGCTTCGGCGGTTCAAGGAAATATTCCAACGGAAAATACATGTATACCGAAGACCAGATGCGTACCAAAATCTGTAAAGCCAAGCCGAAAATCATCAAAAACGGAGGGGTGGATATTCTGGTTACGCATGCGGCATGCAGGGATTTCGGAGACATGGAGGATTATGCACACCGGGGATTTGACTGTTTTAACGAATTTCTGGAGCGGGTTCATCCGTCGGTTATGCTGCACGGACATGTGCATGCAAGTTACAGGCACAGGAATTTTAAAAGAGAAAACATTCATCCGACCGGAACAAAAGTAATCAACTGCTATGAACGGTATATTTTTGATTTCGACCCGGCTGAAAAAAACAGGATTAAGAAAAAGGAACTGTCGAAGAATTTAAGAGGTGCATTCTGGACGGTGTACCCGCAGAACATAAAAGACTGATTTAGAACGGAAAGGTATTATTTATGGAAAAAGCAAAAGTATATTTTACGGATTTCAGAACTTCACTGGGGGTGAGTCTGACAGCGAAATTACAGAGACTGATTAAAACAGCCGGAATCGGCAATATTGATATGGACGGTAAATTCGTAGCAATCAAAATGCATTTCGGCGAGCTGGGAAATCTTGCCTATTTAAGACCGAACTATGCGAAAACTGTTGCGGATGTGGTAAAAGAACAGGGAGGACTTCCTTTTCTTACGGACTGCAATACGCTGTATCCGGGAAGCAGAAAAAATGCCCTGGAGCATCTGGACTGCGCCAATATCAACGGCTTTAATACCGTAACCACGGGATGCCAGATTATTATTGCGGACGGACTTCGCGGAACGGATGATATTGCAGTTCCGGTTCCCGTCGGGGAGTACTGTAAGGAAGCATATATCGGGCGGGCCGTAATGGATGCGGATGTTTTTATTTCTCTGAATCATTTTAAAGGACATGAAATGGCGGGCTTCGGCGGTGCCATTAAGAATATCGGGATGGGATGCGGAAGCCGTGCCGGTAAAATGCACCAGCATAACAGCGGACATCCCCATGTAATCGAGGAAAACTGCAGGGGCTGCAGAAGGTGTGCAAAGGAATGCGGCTCGGATGCAATCCGGTATGACGGTAAGAAAGCATTTATCGATCATGACAAATGCAAGGGATGCGGCAGGTGTATCGGCGCCTGTGCTTTTGATGCCATCGAAAACGACAACTGGGATGCGGCTCAGCTTCTCGGAAGAAAAATGGCAGAATATTCCTATGCGGTGCTGAACGGAAGACCCTGTTTTCATATCAGTCTGATTACGGATGTTTCTCCGAACTGTGACTGTCACGGAGAAAACGACGCTCCCATTTTACCGGATATCGGAATGCTTGCATCGTTCGACCCGGTAGCGCTTGACCAGGCCTGTGTGGATTTGTGTCAGAAAGCGGAACCGGTTAGGAACAGTCAGCTCGGGGACAATATGGCAAGTCCTCATTTCCACGATCACGGAGACGTATGGCATAACAGCAATCCGAATGTTTCCTGGGAAGAGACACTTGAGCATTCCGAAAAAATCGGAATCGGCACAAGGGAATACGAACTGATTACTTTGAAATAAGTGAATTGCAATAAACATGTCACTTTGTCATAACAAGACGAAACGTGTTTGGAGGTACATTTGAATGAAAGTTCAAAGATCCTTAAAACAAATCATAATATTATTTATTCTTTTTGCAATCATGATTCCGTTTCTTATGCCGATTAAAGTTCACGCGGATGAAAAGGAATTAAAGACCGTCCGTGTTGGCTGGTATGAGTCCAGTTTCTGTTATTTTGACGAATACGGCAGGAGAAACGGAATAGCATATGAGTACCAGCAGAGAATCGCTGCATATACGGGATGGAAATATGAGTATGTGGAAGACAGCTGGCCGAATCTTTTGCAGATGTTAAAAGACGGTGAAATCGATCTGCTAAGCGATGTATCCTATACGGATGAAAGAGCCGGGGAAATGCTGTTTCCGACACTTCCGATGGGTGCGGAATCATATTATGTTTATATCGATTCGGATAACAGAGAGATTAATCCGGATAATCTGCAGTCGTTTTCCGGTAAAAAAATCGGTGTTTATGAAAACAGTATCCAGGAAGGGATTCTAAATACGTGGCTGAAAAAAACAGGAATCAATGCGGAAGTGATTCTCCTGAATATCAATGAACCGGACATCATGAAAAAACTTTCCGCAGGGGAACTGGATGCGTATGTGACATTAAACAGTTTCGGTTCGAAAGAACAAATTACTCCCGTCTGCACAATCGGTGCCTCCGAATATTATTTTGCGGTAAATAAAAAGAGGCCGGATTTGCTGGCGGATCTGAATAATGCACTGACGGAGATTCAGGATGAAGATCCGTATTATAATCAGCGTATTTTTGACATGTATGTCAAACTCACGAGAACAAACGCTTTCCTGACTCCCAAACAGGAAGAATGGATAGCGAAACATGGACAAATAAAAGTCGGATATTGCGACAACTATCTGCCTTTTTGCGGAACGGACCCGGAAACGGGAGAAGTTACGGGTGCGTTGAAAGATTACCTGCTACGTGCTTCCAACTGTATGAAAAATGCCGATATAGAATTTGATCCCGTGCCGTATGAGTCTGTAGAGAAAGCTTTGGAAGCAATGAAAGCGGGTGAGGTGGACTGTGTATTTCCCGTTAATTTCAGCACCTATGACGGAGAAATGATGGGGATTATGATGGTTCCTCCGGTGATGAAGTCCGAAATGAACGTGCTTCTTCGAAACGATACCAATACGGGAGACATTCTGGCAAAAAGACTGACAATCACCGTGGAAGACGGGAATCCGAATTATGAAAACTTCATCAAAGATAATTTTACGGATTGGGAAATCAAGAAATGCTTCAGCAGGGAAAGCTGTTTCCGTTCCGTCAGCACAAAGGAAGCGGACGGAGTGATTGTAAGCAATTACCGGGCAGGCGTTTATGAACCGCTGCGGTTAAAATACAGACTGGTTTCCATTCCGACGACGGAAATGATGGGGCTTTCCTTTGCTGTGAATTCGGATGATCCCGAACTGTATTCTGTTTTAAACAAAATAACCAACCTGACCGACGACAACGACATGGAATATGCCCTTGTCAGTTACATGTTTTCCGACCACAGAACCACTTTTCTGGAATTCATGGAAGATAACTGGTTAATCGTAATTCTCTTTATCACTTCGGTTTTCATTGTTTTGGTTTTCCTTTTGAATACAAGGCTTAAGGCGGAACGAAAGCTTGTTATGCAGCAGAAGGAAATTGAGGAATCCTTGCGCCGTGAACTGGAACAGAAACAGCAGATCCGCTCCGTGAGCGAACTTGCCTACAGAGATCCTCTGACCGGTGTAAAAAGCAAGCAGGCCTTTGCGCAGTATGAGGAAAACATGAACCGGGAAATTGAAAACAAAGAGATTACGGAGTTTGCCGTTGTGCTTTTTGATTTAAATGATTTGAAAAAAGTCAATGATACAAAGGGGCATGATGCGGGAGACCGGTACATCAAAGACGGATGTAAAATTATCTGCACCTGTTTTAAACACAGCCCGGTATTCAGAATCGGCGGGGATGAATTCCTGACGGTTTTGCAGAATGATGATTTTATGGAGAAAGACCGCCTGATGAGGGAATTTGAACAGAAGATGGAAGAAAACAGGAATTCGGAGGATGTTACGATTGCCGCCGGAATGGCCGTATTTGATTCCGTAAAAGATACGGATTTCCATGAAGTGGTAAGACACGCCGACAAAGCGATGTATCAGTGCAAGAAGCAGATGAAGAATTGACGGGGAGGCATTAAGATGTACTACAGCACAATCGGATTGCTTGCAATCCTGGTACTTTTAATAGAAAATCAGGATCTTCTTTTTCAGAAGAAGGAAGTGTTCAGACAGGAATCCTGGAAGATTTACAAAGGGTTTTTAATTGCCGTTCTGGTATATTATGTGACAGATGTCATCTGGGGTATTCTGGAACAGCTGAAGCTGTCGCTTTTGCTGTTTATCGATACGGAAATATATTTCATCGCCATGGCGGTCGGTATTGTATTATGGACATCCTATGTGGTTTCTTACATCGGAGTGAAGAAAGGGTTCGGAATTTTTCTGGAATACGCCGGAAGAGTAATCGCAACCTTTGTTACCCTGGTATCCGTTGCGAATATTTATAAACCGATTCTGTTTCTGGTTGATGAAAACTGCAGTTATCATGCATATCCGCTTCGTTATGTGATTTTAATCGTTCAGATTATAATTCTGGTTCTGATTTCCGCGGATGCTTTTATTCATATTATCGGAAAAAACGAAAAGCTTGAAAAAAAGCAGAAGAGGAAATATCGTACGGTTGCGTTGTTCGGGCTGATTATGGCGATATTTTTAACCATTCAGGTATTTTACCCGTTACTGCCGGTATACTCGATTGCCTTTATGCTCGGAACCTGCCTTTTACGTGCGTTTGTAATTGCGGATGAATATATGCTTCCTACACCCTGACAATTTCCCTTGAAAATTCACTGACCGTGGCAGCATGATATTTCTCGGTAACAAGTGTATCATAGATATGAGCCGCCTGAACGTCGGACTCAAGCATGGTCAGTGCGTGTTCCCCCAGATAATTCCTTGCATCCGCAAGCTTTGAAATCATCGGAATTTCCGACCGGTTCTTGATTTCCGTAAGCAGATCTTTAGATTCCTCACGGAATCCCAGAATTCTTGCATAGTAAATGAAATCATCGGCCTTAAACATCTCCATTCTGTCTTTCCGTATATTCAAAAGGATGTGAAGTAAGGAACGGCTGACTCTTGCATAAGTGATGTCTTTGCTCTTTAACAGATCGCAGAACTGCGAGAAAGAAGAGTAACGGTTTAAATTCTTTAAAATTTTATCGGAAAAATCCGACGAAATATCAACGTACGAAGTATATCCCGTGGATGCATCCAACAGCATTTTGTATTTTAACATCGCAGAAATATCTTCTTCAAAAATCGGAAAAGTCTCGTTATATTTATCCTTCATGATATCGTAAACAAAATAGGGAACCTGGCTCTCCACGCGGTTTAATTCACCGGTTTCGTAAACGGATTCGCGGATGGCAAGTGCGGAACTTAATGTGGACAGCGTCATTCTTTCATGATATCCGGAACCGATCCGGCGGTTTGTAAACGCTTCAATATTGCATTTCCGTTGTTTGATGGCGCGCAGATATTCAAAGCCGAGAATATTGTTCGGCTCGCTCATAGCCTGTACATGCTCGTAGGAATTCGGAATCATTTCCTCAATCGTAGCGGCTCTGGCCATCGGATAGTTTAATCCGGTTTTCATTTTTTCGCGGATGGCATCATGGAGTTCTTCTTTCCGGTCATACAGAATATTTGCGATATCATTTAACAGATCGATGTCCCCGCATTCGCTTCCGAAACAAAGAGCATCGGTAACTCCGATTTTATCAAGTAAAGCAATCGCACCGGATGCAAAGAATTCGGCACTTCCGACGGAATAATAAAGCGGAAGTTCCAAAACCAGATCCGCTCCGCCTTTTAATGCCATACGGGTTCTTTCGTATTTATCCATAAAAGCAGGACAGCCCCGCTGTGTAAAATCACCGGACATGACGACTACGATTTTATCCGCACCGGTCAGTTCCCTTGCTTCTTTAATCTGATTTAAGTGTCCGTTATGAAAAGGGTTATATTCCGCTATGATTCCGCAAACTTTCATGAATACCTCCGTGGTTATTTTTGTATTATTTTTATGATTCAATTTTTTTATGTTATTATTGTTATTATATTTTTATATCATTTTTTCATATACAATGACAAGTTATTCCGTGTTTTTTTGTGTTGGACATCGGTTGGGCAACGGATGCTATCATACATTCGGTGTTTTGATAAAACTAAAGCAGGGAATTTCATCGTCTTTTCGCAACATCCCTTTGTAGCTTGCAATCGCACAAAAAGAGATTCTGTTACAAAACATGCAGATACGGAAACCGGAAGGTCCGGATGCCACGGTTGAGGTGCCCTGATTCTTATGGCGACGGATTTTCTGATTGAAAGAATCGCAAAATTATGGGCTATAAATCCGCATAAAAAAAAATTCATTTTGCAAATTTTCTTGTAAAGTTTGTACAAATTTAGTAAAATAAAACTTGGGTTTTCATAAACTACAATATGTATTTTTGGAGGGAACAAAATGAAGGTTTACACAACGGACAAAATCCGTAATGTCGTTCTTCTCGGCCACGGCGGCGCGGGAAAGACATCCCTCGCGGAAGCAATGGCTTACCTTGCGGGTCTTACTTCCAGAATGGGGAAGGTTGCAGACGGCAATACCGTCAGCGATTACGGAAAAGAAGAGCAGAAACGTCAGATTTCCATCAGCACATCCATGATTGCAATGGAGTGGGGTGATTGCAAAATCAATCTTTTGGATGCTCCCGGTTTCTTTGATTTCCAGGGAGAAATGGAGGAGGCGGCATCCGCTGCAGACGCTGCAATTATCGTTGTTTCCGGTAAAGCAGGTGTGGAAGTCGGAACACAGCGCGCATGGGATATCTGCGAGAAGTTTAAACTTCCCAGAATGTTCTTTGTAACCGATATGGATATCGACAATGCTTCCTACCGTCAGGTAGTGGAGGATTTAACCGGACTTTACGGCAATAAAATTGCACCGTTCCATCTTCCCGTTCGTGAGAATGAGAAGTTTATCGGCTATGTAAACGTAGTATCCGAGAAAGCATTCAAATGGCAGGGGAAGGAAACCGTTGAATGTGAGATTCCCGAAGCAAATAAAGAATATCTCGAAAAATACAGAGAGTCCCTGATGGAAGCGGTTGCGGAAACTTCCGAAGACTTAATGGAACGTTATTTCGGCGGTGAGACCTTTACCGAAAACGAAATCCGTGCAGCACTTCGTACTTCCGTAGACGATATGTCCATCGTTCCCATTTCCATGGGATCCAACATTCTCTGCCAGGGTATTTATACGCTGATGGATGATATCGTAAAATATATGCCGGCACCGAATAACCGCAAAGTTGCAGGTATTGACTTAAAGACCAATGAAGTTTTCGAAGCGGACTATGATTTCTCGAAAACAAAGAGTGCTTATATTTTTAAGACCATCGTGGATCCGTTTATCGGTAAATATTCCTTTATCAAGGTTATGTCCGGTGTTCTGAAAACAGATGACTTACTCTATAATGATGAGAAGAGCGTGGAAGAAAAGATTGGCAAGATCTATGTTCTTCAGGGTAACAAACCGTCGGAAGTTCCCGAACTTCATGCCGGTGACCTTGGTGCGCTTGCAAAGGTAACCGCTGCAAGAACCGGAAATACATTATCCACCAAGGCTCATATTATCCGTTACGGCAAGGTTGATCTTCCGAAACCCTATACCTATAAGAGATATCATGCGGTCAACAAGGGTGACGTTGACAAGATTGCACAGTCCTTACAGAAGATGATGCATGAAGACCAGACCTTAAAAGCGGTAAACGATGCAGAGAATAAGCAGATGCTTCTTTACGGTATGGGCGATCTTCATCTGGATGTCGTTGCAAGCCGTCTTAAGAATGAATACAAGGTTGAAATCGAACTGACCAAACCGAAGGTTGCATTCCGTGAGACCATAAAGAAGAAATCCGATGTGGAATACAAATATAAGAAACAGTCCGGCGGACACGGCCAGTACGGTCATGTAAAGATGCGCTTCGAGCCTTCCGGAGACCTTACCACACCTTATGTATTTGAAGAAGAAGTTGTCGGCGGAGCGGTTCCGAAGAACTACTTCCCCGCAGTGGAAAAAGGTATGATTGAATCCGTCGGAAGAGGACCTCTTGCAGCTTATCCGGTTGTCGGAGTAAAAGGAATCCTTTACGATGGTTCCTATCACCCTGTGGATTCTTCCGAAATGGCTTTCAAGACCGCAACCATTCAGGCATTCAAGAAAGGATTTATGGAAGCGGGACCGATTCTCCTTGAGCCGATTGAAAACTTAAAGGTTACCGTTCCGGACAAGTACACAGGTGATGTAATGGGAGATTTAAACAAGAGAAGAGGCCGTGTACTCGGCATGAATCCGGTAGGTAACGGAAAGACCTGCGTGGAAGCCGAAATTCCGATGATGAGCTTATACGGATACTGTACCGATCTTCGTTCCATGACCGGAGGAAGCGGAGACTTCGAATATGAATTCGTACGCTACGAGCAGGCTCCGAGCGACGTTCAGGAAGCCGAAGTCAAGGCCAGAGCTGAAAAAGTTGCAGCAAGCAATGCGGATGCTTAATTGAAAACAGGACTGAGGGGTTATAATATATTGAACAGGAGAATTTATTTCTCCTGTTCAATTGTTTTTTGGGGGGAATATTGTCTTTTTCATTAAAATGCAAAAGTAATCAATGTTGACAAGGATTTTACAGGTGGTAAAATATCTCCGTATGGCAAAAATGCATACAGATAGGAGAAACCATGTACGAATATAATGACAATCCCGGATTTGAAAACCGTCCGGTGTATATGAATGAAAAAAGCAATCTTCTGGAAATTGAAGAGAAGATGTACATCCTGGATGATGTACAAAAGCCGAACGTATTCCGGAATATGTTTCCTTATTCCGAGGTGCCGAAATGCCCTTTCAATGACAAAATCGTGCCTCATAACATGCCGAGGGAAATCTGGATTACCGATACGACCTTCCGTGACGGACAACAGTCCCGTGCTCCTTATTCCACCGAACAGATTGTAACCATTTACGATTATCTGCACAGACTCGGCGGTCCCAAGGGTATGATTCGTGCATCGGAATTTTTCCTTTATTCGAAAAAGGACCGTGATGCCGTTTATAAATGTATGGAACGGGGCTATCAGTTCCCGGAAGTTACCAGCTGGATTCGTGCATCCGAAAAAGATTTTAAGCTTGTAAAAGAAATCGGTATGAAAGAGACCGGTATTCTGGTTTCCTGTTCCGACTATCATATCTTTTTAAAACTGAAAATGACCAGACGCGAAGCAATGGATCATTATCTCGGAATTGTCCGTCAGTGCCTGGAAGAAGGGATTTCTCCGAGATGTCATCTGGAGGATATTACCCGTGCGGATATTTACGGATTTGTGGTTCCGTTCTGTATGGAACTGATGAAACTGATGGAAGAGTATCATATTGCGGTAAAGATTCGTCTTTGCGACACGATGGGATACGGCGTAAATTTTTCCGGTGCGGCAATTCCGCGTTCCGTACAGGGAATTATTTATGCAGTCCACGTAAATGCAGGTGTACCTCATGCACTCCTTGAATGGCACGGTCACAACGATTTCTATAAGGCTGTTACGAATTCCACCACGGCATGGATTTACGGATGCTCCGGAATTAACTGTTCCTTATTCGGAATCGGCGAAAGAACCGGCAATACGCCGCTTGAAGCCATGGTATTCGAATATGCTCAGCTGAAAGGTGATTTAAACGGAATGGATACCACCGTGATTACCGAACTGGCAGAATATTATGAAAAGGAAATCGGCTATAAGATTCCGCCGATGACCCCGTTTGTCGGAAAAAACTTCAATGTAACACGTGCCGGAATTCATGCGGACGGACTTCTGAAGAATGAGGAAATATACAGTATCTTTGATACGGATAAATTTTTAAACCGTCCCTGCAAATGTGCGGTATCCAATACTTCCGGACTTGCCGGAATTGCAATCTGGATTAATTCCACCTATCACTTAAAGGGTGATTCCGCAGTCGACAAGAAAGACAAGATTGTGGAAGAGATGAAGAACTGGGTGGATGAGCAGTACGAACAGGGCCGTGTTACCGTAATGACGGACGAGGAACTTGATGCAAAACTGCGTGAGTTGATATCAGCGCTGGATGTTCCGCTCAATATATAAAAATAGATGCAGATGTCTGTATATATTTGCTCAGGGTTCGGATGCAGTGGCAACTCACCCTTCGCAAAATATACATGACATCTGTTGTGTAGCATATAGTTTTTTATACAAAAAAGGAGAATACCATGAGCAAGATTCAGATGACAACACCGCTTGTTGAAATGGACGGAGATGAAATGACCAGAATTCTCTGGCAGATGATTAAGGATGAACTTTTACTTCCGTACATTGATTTAAAAACAGAGTATTATGACCTCGGATTAAAGCATCGTGATGAGACCGATGACCAGGTTACCAAAGATTCCGCAAATGCAACGTTAAAATACGGTGTTGCCGTGAAATGTGCAACCATTACTCCGAATGCCGCAAGAGTGGAAGAGTATAATTTAAAGGAAATGTGGAAATCTCCGAACGGAACCATCCGTGCAATGCTTGACGGAACCGTATTCCGTGCTCCTATTGTTGTAAAAGGAATCGAACCCTGTGTAAGAAACTGGGAAAAGCCGATTACACTTGCACGTCATGCTTATGGTGATGTATACAAGAACACGGAAATGATCATAGAAGGCCCCGGAAAAGCAGAGATTGTATTTACTGCAGATGACGGTACGGTAAGCCGTGCAACGATTCATAATTTCGACGGTCCCGGCGTGGTTCAGGGAATGCATAATTTGGACCGTTCCATTGAATCCTTTGCGAGAGCATGCTTTAATTATGCGCTGGATACAAAGCAGGAACTCTGGTTTGCAACCAAGGACACCATTTCCAAGAAATACGATCATACCTTCAAGGATATTTTTCAGGAGATTTTTGACAACGAATACAAGGATAAATTCGAGGAAGCGGGAATCACGTATTTCTATACATTAATCGATGATGCGGTAGCCCGTGTCATGAAGTCCAAGGGAGGTTTTAT
>JAILAD010000023.1 GCA_024681795.1 Lachnospiraceae bacterium
GGGCGTAGGATATTTGAGAGGAGCTGCCCTTAGTACGAGAGGACCGGGGTGGACGGACCACTGGTGTATCTGTTAGGAACCAATCCTATGGCAGAGTAGCCAAGTCCGGCAGGGATAAACGCTGAAGGCATCTAAGCGTGAAGCCCCCCTCAAGATGAGATATCCCTTAAGATCCCTTGAAGACGACAAGGTAGATAGGATCAAGGTGTAAGTGCAGTGATGCATTCAGCTGATGATTACTAATCGATCGAGAGCTTATCCAGAATAGGTAAACGAGGAAGATTATTCCGAGGAAGTTCCAGAAGGTGAGAGATAGTTCGAAAGAACAGACTGTATTCGGTTTTGAAGGTACAAACTAATTTGGCCCATTGGCTCAGTTGGTTAGAGCGCCGCCCTGTCACGGCGGAGGTCGTCGGTTCAAGTCCGTCATGGGTCGTCAATGTTCGGTTTTTGTAGCCAATCGCGCTACGCGTTCTTGGACAAAAAACGAACTAGCAATTTGGCTTTTGTTTTCAGTCGCACCACTCAAGTAAGTGCTCCCGGACAAAAGCACAAATTTTAAACAATTGCTTCGCAATTGATATTTAAGGGGTCTTAGCTCAGCTGGGAGAGCATCTGCCTTACAAGCAGAGGGTCATAGGTTCGAGCCCTATAGGCCCCACGAATCTTTACAATTTCATAGTTGTTGAGATCATGGGCAGATTCCCGAGTGGCCAAAGGGGACAGACTGTAAATCTGCTGGCAACGCCTTCGGTGGTTCGAATCCACCTCTGCCCATTTCTTTTCTGACGCGGGGTAGAGCAGTCTGGAAGCTCGTCGGGCTCATAACCCGGAGGTCGTAGGTTCAAATCCTTCCCCCGCTACTATGCCCAGATAGCTCAGTTGGTAGAGCAGAGGACTGAAAATCCTCGTGTCACTGGTTCGATTCCGGTTCTGGGCACAAAGGAACCCTGTTACAGGGTTCTTTTTTTATGTTTATTTCCACTTTTTCGGATTTATATTATTATGTATATATATGAGTGTATATATATGCGTGTATGTACATGAGTGTATTTACATGAGTGTAAGAATATAAATGTATATATGTATGTGCATAATTGAGTATTGATAACGTATAAACCGAAAAAATATTAATATTGCGGAGGAAAATCGAAAGAGAGGGAACACTATGGGCTTGTTTGAAGCAAAAAAAATCATTTCTTTTGAGAAAATTTTTTTCCGAATCTCCGGAATGAGAGTCACTGCGGAATATGAAATCGTTATGAAAGAAGATCAGGCAGAAATCACGGAATACCGGATTTATTACACAAAGGGAGACGGAGACGAAAGAAGGCCGCAGCGCTGTGCAGTCTGCCCCGTGGATGAGATGCTGAAACTTCTTAACGAATGCGAAGTACTGAAGTGGGACGGTTTTCACGGAAAGCACCCGATCGGTGTAAAGGACGGAGAAATGCTTTCCTTTTCTGCAACCGTCAATGACGGACAGACCGTGAAGGCGGACGGCTCGGAAAATTTTCCGAAGCATTTCCGGGAATTTCGGAATCGGATTTTTAAGATGCTGTCGGAGGTAAAACAAGATGAATGAAGTAAATAAAACTTTGTATATTCCCCTTTACGGAAAGGCAATGGTAAGTAAACAGAATATAATTCTGAAAGACAAAACGGCGGAGATTATCTGGAATTCGCAGAAGTTTGTTTTAAGCAGGAAGTCCAAATCAAAGTGGCTTTGCTACAATATGGCCATGAGGGCAAGAATGTTTGATGACTGGACGGATATTATGCTGAAAAAACATCCGGAAGCAACCGTACTCCATGTAGGATGCGGCCTGGACAGCAGGGTGAAAAGAGTAAAAAGGCCATATAAGAACTGGCTTGACTGTGATTTTTCCGATGTTATTGAAACTAGAAAAAAATATTATTCGGAAACGGATCGCTATCATATGATTCCTTTCAATGCGGCAGACCCAAAGCAGGTTCAGTCTCTGCCCGGGAGTGAATCGGTGATAGTTATACTGGAAGGAATCAGTATGTATCTTACCGATTCACAGCTGAGAACCTTCTTTTTTACCATTCAAAACAAGTATGAACATGTTTATATTCTGATGGATGTTTATACGGTTTTTGGAGCGAAGGCTTCAAAATACAAAAATCCCATAAATGAAGTTGGTGTGACAAAAGTATACGGAATCGATGATATGAATAAACTCCTGAAAGGCCTGAATATCCGATTAAAAAAAGAATACTCAATGACACCCAAAAGACTTGTAGATGAATTAGGGCAGAAAGACCGGTTTATATTCAGGCTGCTTTTTACCGGGAAATTATACCGGAAAATTTATCGGTTATATGAACTTGAGAAATAGGCAGGAATAATATATTTCGCCGGGATTAATTAATAAGAGGTTGTGAAAATGAACGCAGAAGCTATAAGAAAAGACATTGAAGACGTAATGGACGATATTTTATCCAAGTCCAAATTGGAAGAAGGAAGCCTTTTTGTTGTTGGGTGTTCCTCGAGCTCGATTATCGGAAAACAGATCGGAACTTCCGAAAAAGAGGAAACCGAAGAGGCAGTAGACATTGTATATGAGGTAATCTCCGAAAAACTTTCGGAGAATAAAATTTCTTTCGCGGTACAATGCTGTGAGCATTTAAACCGTGCCGTAGTTCTGGAAAAAAGCGTGGCGGTTAAATACGGATTCGAAATCGTAAACGTGGTTCCGATGCCGCATGCGGGAGGCGCTTTTGCGGTGAAGCATTATGAGTCGTTAAAGGAGCCGGTCGTGGTGGAGAGCGTCAATCAGAGGGCCGACGGCGGTCTGGATATCGGCGGAGTGATGATCGGAATGCATATTCATCCGGTGGTTGTGCCGATCCGGCTCGAAAAAAAGAATGTCGGAGAAGCAATGATTCTTGCCGCAAGAAGAAGAGCAAAATATGTGGGCGGCGAGAGAGCGGTGTACAACCCGGAGCTTGCATAACCGGAATATAGTTCCGGCATCAGAGGGTATTGCAAATAAGGACAGGATATGTTACTATCCAATTATTGAACGCGTTCAATAATATGAGGGACAGGTATGAATAAAGAGGAAAAATTACAGTTAACGAAGGGCAGCCTGCTGGATGCCACATTCCGGCTGATGGAAGAAAAAGACGACCCGATGAATGTTACGTCCAGAGAGATTGCAGCGGCTGCCGGTGTGAAGCCGAGTATGATTAATTACTGTTTCGGTTCGAGGGAAAACCTGATTTATCAGACTTTTCAGAAACAGTATCTGGATTTTCTGAAGGAAAAAGACATTCAGGCAGTGATAGCATCGGATGCGTCTCCGAAGGAGATTTTAAAAAAACTTCATTTTATCGTTGCAAGCTGTTTAATTGAAAATCCGAAATTCACAAAAGCCGTCACCGGTTTTGTGCTTTTTAAAAGGGATCTGAGTACGGAATCTTTTAGTTATGCTTATGTATACAGACATTATGCGGGCAGCAAAACCGAAGCGGAGTGCAGGCTCATAGCGTATGAACTTTCCACTATGATGCAGTTAATCATCTTCCGCGCGGAGGATTTGAAAAAAGACTTCGGGATTGATTTGGAAACCCCGGAGGAACTGAGGCATTACATCGATATGCGCGTTGATCTGTTACTCGCATAAGGAAAAAGACTCACGATGCAGAGAGGAATAAAAGACGGATCGAAAAAACAGCAGGAAAGGCACAATGTGATGAAATATATTTATTCCCTGAAGGAACTTCCCGAAGAAAAATATATGGCGGCCGGAGGAAAGGCACGGTCGCTTTCCCATATGATGAAACATCTGAATATCCGTGTTCCGGACGGATACGTTATTCTTTCGTCTGCGTTTAGGAACGGTGTGCTCTGCAGCGATGCGGATACGGAGCTTGATGAGATATTAAAAAATCTGAGCGGAAATACAACTTATGCCGTCCGCTCTTCGGCGATTAACGAGGACGGAAGCGAGGCGTCTTTCGCCGGACAGTACGAGACGGTAACGGACGTAAAAAAGGAAGAAATCAAAAATGCCGTTTCGATGGTTGAGGCATCTCTCGGAAATGCGAATGTGCTTGCATATACCGGGCAGCGTGCCTCTGCGGGGGGAAATTCGGCGAACGGTAATTCAGCGGACGGTAATTCGGCAGAATATATTTCGGCGAACGGGGACGGACAGCCGGAAGAAAACGGCATCGGCATTGTGATTCAGCATTTTGTAAAAGCCCGCTTTGCAGGGGTTTTATTTACTGCGGATGCCATTACCGGCCGGGATGATAAAATGGTCGGAAACTATGTTCGCGGGGAAGGAGAGAAACTGGTCTCCGGTGCGGAAAATGCCGAGATTTTTTCTGTCGGCGCGATTCGCTATTCCTATGAGGGTCCGGCGGAGTTTCAAAAATATGCAAAAGAACTCGGGAAATACTGCAGGGCAATCAGGCAGCTTTACGGTATGCCGATGGATATCGAGTGGGCGGTTGCAAACGGCAGGGTTTATATTCTCCAGGCCAGACCGATTACGACCTTACGGCGCGCGGATATGGACACTTACGACGTGAACGGTACGCGTTCCGGATACAAAATGCTGACAAGAACCAATGTCGGAGAAATTTTTATGAAGCCGGTTTCTCCGATGACCTACAGTGTCCTTGAAAAAATCAATGAAATTCTGGGACTCCCGGACTGGCTTGATAATGTCTGCGGACAGCCGTATATGAATATATCCGTGATGGTTTCCCTCTGCGTGGCGTTCGGGGCGAAAAAAGAAAAGGCATACGAGGGTATGAAGGGGCTCGTGGGAAAGGCACCGGAAGGTGTGGAGGTTCCGGGTTCCCCGTTTGATAAAAAAGCGTTTCTTAAAAAAATGTGGAAACTGTTTTTCCCGAAGGAAAAATCGAAGTTAAACAAAAAGCAGAAAAAAGAGATGGTAAGGGATCTTGCGGACATTGCAAGAAACATGATCGGTGAAATCCGGGAGATTCAGAGCGAGGAGGAACTGTACCGGTACTGGGAGGATGCGATGCTTCCGAAACTGCGGGACGGCATGGCGTCAATCATCGGGCAGTCAGGTACTTCCATGGTGCCGCTTTTTAATACGAGAAACAAAATCGCGAAAATCGCCGGCGAGGAAACGGCGGAGAGGCTTTGCGGCGGGTGCCTCGGCATGATGGAGAGCATGAAGCCGCTTCTTCTGCTTCAGGATCTGGCAAACGGAAAAATCACGAAAGAGGAGTATTTAAATAACTGCGGTCACAGATGCCCCAATGAAATGGAGCTGATGGCCGTTCATCCGTATGAGGACGCGACCTATGTGGATCGTCTTTTGGAAGAGCACTCCGGCAGCATTCCCGATTTATATAAAATGCAGGAGACACAGAAGCGCGCGTATGAAGAGGCGCTGAAGGATTTTAAGGCAAAGTATCCGGGCAAAAAAAGGTGGATTGACAGAACACTGTCCGAATTCATTCAGGCCAATGTCTTCCGGGAGGACTTAAGAAGCAAGGGAGTCTGGATTTTCTGCGTATTTCGCGAATACCTGTTGCAGGCAGGACGCCTTACGGGGCTTTCGGACGATGTATTCATGCTGACTTTCGACGAGATTTTTGAGTATTTAAAGGGAGATAAGTCTGCGGGAGAAAAGGTTTCGAAAAGACGAAAGACCTATGAAAAATACTGCAGTTACGAAACTTTCCCGAATCTGATTGTCGGCCGGTTTGACGCGGAAACCTGGCGTTTGGATGAAAAGAGACGGTATGACGTGTCGATTCAGGGAATGGAAAGCGATGCGGCGGAAGATGCGGATATCAAGGGATTTGCGGGTGCCGCCGGAGTAATCAGGGGGAAAGCACGGGTAATCGGAGATATCGAACGGATTTCGGAAATCCGGGAGGGTGACATTCTGGTAACGGGTGCGACCAATGTCGGCTGGACGCCTGTTTTTACAAAGGTTTCCGCAATCGTAACCGATATCGGGGCACCGCTTTCCCACGCGGCCATTGTTGCAAGGGAGTGCGGAATTCCGGCCGTTGTAGGGTGCGGAAATGCGACTACTTTAATCCGGACCGGAGATTTCATTGAGGTGGACGGTTCAGCCGGGACGGTGCGGATTCTGGAATTATGAAAATTGTTTGAAATCGAAAAAAGGATATTGATTTTTATATAGATAGTAGTATGATAGAAAACGCCGACCGACCGTTCGGTCGGTGATTTTGAATTGAACTACAAGGAGCAGTATTGAAATGTCGAAGTACAGTGTAAAGCGTCCGTACACCGTATTGGTGTGCGTTGTTCTGATAATCGTTCTTGGTGCGGCGAGTATTTACAGAATGAAGATGGATCTTCTTCCGGATATGAACCTGCCGTATGTTCTTGTTATCACCATGTGTCCCGGCAGCAGCCCGGAGGAAGTGGAGAGAAACGTGACCGCGCCGATAGAGGCAGCGATGGCGACCACTTCCAATATCAGCAGCATTCAGTCATCTTCCTATAACAGTTATTCGATGGTAATTCTGGAGTACGAGCAGTCAGCCAACATGGATTCCATCGTCATAGAGATGCAGCAAAAGCTCGACCAGGTCTCCGGTTCCTTCCCGACGGGGGTTGCAAATCCGATGATTATGCAGCTTGACCCCACGATGCTTCCGATTATGGTTGCATCCGCCGATATCGAAGGAATGGATCCGATCCAGATTTCCGACTATGTTTCCACAACGCTTGTTCCGTATCTGGAAAGCGTGGAGGGTGTTGCATCCGTTTCAACCATCGGAAGTGTGGAAGAGAGAATCGAAATTACTCTGGATGAAGAGAAAATCAAGGACATCAACGAGGATGTCATGAATGAAATCAAAGCAAGCTTTGAGGACGCACAGGAAGAGCTGGACGAAGCAAAGGAAAAAATCGAAGACGGCGAAAAAGCGCTTGAAAGCGGACAGAACCAGATGGCTTCCCAGCTTTCCGACGGAGCGGACCAGATTGTAACCGGAAAAATCCAGGCATATGTCGGAGAAGCAACCATTGAAAGTACGCTCGGTACCATGTACATGATTAAGCCGATTCTTGAGCGTGCGGTCAATGCAATGAATACCCTGAATAAAAACAGCGAAGCGCTGCAGAGTAATTTAAGTCTGGTAGCGCGCTACGAAGCACTGATTGAATCCTCTGCAACGGACGAGGAACTCCGCAGACAGACCGGCATGAACCGGGAGCAGCTGAAGGCGGCGGTTGCCTCCATGAAACAGCTGCAGGATGCATTAACTCCGTCTGATGAGGAGGTAAGAAAGGCAATCGAGGAACTGAAAAATGCGGGAGTCGATTTGGAATCACTTGGGATTACGGCCGATTTAAGCAACCGTCCCACTCTTTCCGCCCAGCTTTCCCAGGCGCTTGCAAACGTGAATTCCACGATTGCGACACTGGAGGAAGCACGTCAGCCGATCAATGAAGGAAAGATGACCCTCGAGGATGCCTATAAAAAATTAAACGAGGGAATGGTCAAAGGAATCGTGGCAATCAGCAAGGGAGCCACCGAACTGGCAAACGGAAAGGCAGCGCTTGAGCAGGGGCAGGTTCAGCTTGACAATGCAAAAGAGGAGGCAATGAAAGCTGCGGATATTTCTTCCATCGTAACGGCAGAGATGCTCGGCAACTTAATAATCGCACAGGATTTCAACATGCCGGCGGGTTATATTCAGGAAGGCCCGACGTCTTACCTTGTTACGGTCGGCGACAGCGTAAGGACCGTGGAAGACCTGGAAAATATGGTCCTTCTGGATATGGGCATGGAGAATATCGAACCAATCCGCGTAAAGGATGTTGCAAGTGTTGAAGTTGTCAACAATGCGGAGGAGTCCTATTCGAGAATCAACGGAAACCCGGCGGTAATGCTTTCCATCGAAAAGCAGACCGGATATTCCACGGGTGAAGTAACCGACAGACTCTTAAAGCGTTTTAAACAGGCAGAGGCAGAAAGAGAAGGCCTTAACATGGCCGTTTTGATGAACCAGGGTGTTTACATCGACATCGTGGTAAGTTCCGTACTTCAGAACATGCTGTTCGGTGCGGCACTTGCGGTAATTGTCCTGATTCTGTTTCTGAAGGATTTCAAGTCGACCTTTATAATTGCATGCTCGATTCCGCTTTCGGTTGTATTTTCAATCGTACTGATGTATTTTACAAAAATATCGTTAAATATTATTTCACTCTCCGGAATTGCGCTTGGAATCGGTATGCTGGTGGACAACTCCATCGTTGTAATCGAAAATATATACCGCTTAAGGAAAGAAGGACTGAGTGTTAAAAAAGCGGCCGTGGAAGGAGCAAAGGGCGTCAGCGGTGCAATTGCGGCATCGACACTGACCACCGTCTGTGTATTTGCACCGATTGCATTTTCCAAAGGTGTGACGAAGCAGATTTTCATTGATATGGCCCTCACCGTAACTTATACACTCGGTGCCAGCCTGATTGTGGCGCTGACCTTCGTTCCGGCGGTCGGTTCCATGATGATGAAGGACGGGGAAGTCAAGCAGACGAAATTCTTTGACAGAATCCGTGATGCGTACGGAGTACTTCTTTCAAAGCTTCTCAAGGTTAAGCCGCTTGTGGTGGGAGCAGCGGTACTGCTCCTCGCAGTCAGTGCATTCGCCGGATTTTCCAGAGGTTTTGCATTCATGAGCATGGATATCGAGGTGGACCAGATTTCACTGTCGGTATCAGCGCCGGAAGGTGTGGAATTCACGGATCAGGATCTGATGGATGCCTGTGATTCCGTAACGGAGAGAATCATAGATATCGAAGGAATCGAAACGGTCGGTGTTATGACCGGCGGAAACAGTGCTTTAAGCATGATCGGAATGGGCGAATCGAAATCGGCTACTTACTACATCCTCCTGGATGAAAAGAGTCACCGGAAATTAAAGGATGTCCAGAATGACATCGTGGAAAGAACGAAGGACTTAAACTGTGTCGTAAATGCAGAGACGACCTCAAACGATATGATGTCCTTAATGGGAAGCGGTCTGTCGGTTATGATAAAGGGACGTGACCTGGATAAAATCCGCGAGTACACGGAAGAAGTCGTTGCCATTATGGAACAGACGCCCGGTGTCATTGATATTGATGACGGTCTGGATGACATGACTCCCTGTATGAAAATCCATGTGGATAAAATTAAAGCAATGGAGTATCAGATGACAACCGCACAGGTATTTGCAGAGGTTATGAAGGCGATGATGCCGTCCACCTCTACCACGCATCTTTCCGCGGATATCAAGGATTACGACATTTACGTCATCTCCGATGAGCAGAAAGATACCACGCTTCAGGATGTAAGACATTTAACCTTCCCCTATACGGACAAGGAGGGAAATATCAAGGAGATTCCGCTTGCATCCATCGTAACCTTTGAGCAGACGGATACCTTAAGTGTCATCAACCGTGATGCACAGACCAAATATATTTCCGTTTCGGCGGACATAGACGAAGACCACAACATCACGTTTGTCAGCAATGAGCTGCAGAACAAATTTAAACAGCTGGATTTACTGGAAGGCTATTCCATCAAGATGGGCGGTGAGGATGAAATGATCCGTGATGCAATGCAGCAGCTGTTACTGATGTTAATCATGGCGGTGATTTTTATCTATCTGATTATGGTGGCACAGTTCCAGTCCCTTCTTTCGCCGTTTATCATCATGTTTACGATTCCTCTTGCGTTTACCGGCGGACTCTTTGCACTGTTCTTTACCGGAAACGAGGTATCCGTAATCGGTGCGCTGGGCTTCGTTATGCTGGCGGGCATCATTGTTAATAACGGTATCGTTATGGTGGATTATATCAATCAGTTAAGAGAGGCGGGTATGTCGAAAAAAGATGCCATTGTGGAATCGGCAACCTCGAGACTCCGTCCGATTCTTATGACAACGTTAACAACCGTTCTTTCGATGTCGACGATGGCACTCGGAATCGGCGGCGGATCCGCGATGATGCAGCCTATGGCAATTGTTATGATCGGAGGCCTTGTTTACGGAACACTTCTTACCCTGATTGTGGTTCCGGTACTGTATGATCTGATGAACAGGGAAAAGAACATGGTTCAGGAGGAACTGTAAGATGAGCGAAAAAGAAGTGAGAAATTTAAGTGAAAAACAGATTCTGATCTATAAAGCGATTGTGGATTTAATAAACGAGGGAGCCGACGTATCCGGCATGAAGGTCGGGGAAATTACGGCCCGTGCGGGAATCGGAAAAGGAACGGCATACGAGTATTTTTCCTCCAAGGAAGAAATGGTAATCGAGGCACTCGAGTACAATACCATGATGCAGGTTATGACGGTAAAGGCAATGGTGGAAAAAAAGGATGCCTTCCGGGACAAATTTATGTGCATTTTAAATTACATGGACGAGAACAAGGACCAGATCAGGACCTTTCTCTGGATGGTTCGTCTGCAGGGAAAGGAATGGGATATTTCCTCTTATACGTCAGGAGGTCCCGCATGTAAGGAGGCGATGGATAAAATCGGTCAGCTCGTGGAACTCGCGGTCTGGTTCCTTGCTTTTGCGGAAGCTGAGGGCGTCATTACGGAAAAGAACAAGGACTATCAGATCAGTGCGCTGCTTTCGCAGATAGTGCAGTTTGCGTTTTATCTGCATTTCGGCGGGGAACGTGATCTGGAAAGCGTGAAAAATTTTATTTATGAAGGTTTTATAAAACAGTTAACTTAAACGGGATTTTGTGGAATAATAGAAGACAGTGAACATCACTGATGCGGTTACATGAAACATCCGCTCCGGGCCACCTTATTTAAGGAGAATGCTGATGGAAAAATCTTCTGAAATCATTAAAAATACGATAACATTTGAGAATTTCGAAGCATTGCTGAAGGAGGGAATTTTGCCCGGGGAGGTTCCCTTAAACCAGCTTGTGCGCCTGCTTGACGCTGCAAATCTCAAAATGCAGGGTCATGCGGATGAGACGTCAGTAGAGGAACTCACAAAGATTCTGGGGAAAGAGGACCGCGCAAGGGCGGTACACGGCACGTTTCGTGCACACCGTATCCCGTTAAAGGAAAAGACCGTTAAGGAAATAAAAGAAACTTTCGCGATGCTGGATGAACTCGAGGAAATCAGCGACGGACTCTGCGAATATCTTTTGCGAAACGGTGTGGATCCGACCATTTACAATATGGTCAGACTTCAGCATGAAAGACAGAGCATCATGCCGGTTCATGTCGTGACAAGAAAAAATACCGTCTGGAGTTTTTCGGATACAAAGACTTCGTATGAGGCGGACGAAATTAAAATCATCGAACAGGCGGGACTCCCCGTAAGCGATACTTCCAAAGAGCATTTAAAATGGTTAAATGAAAAGGGGATTTATGTTTCCGAACAGAATCTCCGTCTTTTGCATGCCCTTCGAAGCATCCGCCTTCCCATCGGGGATGAGGAGGTGGCCCGGCTTTTCATCGAATCCATAAAGGACGGACGCGGCCTTCGCGACAGCCTTCTCTGCAAAACGGATGCCCCGAACGAAGAGAGGACCCTTTTCAGAAAAACGGCAATGAAGGACGAGACGTTTCCGAAGGAGATTTTCGAATACCTTCGTCTTGCCGAAAATACGGAGTGCAGAAAGGTTCTTCGTGAATTTGAAAATGCGTATCATAAGGAGTATTTAAAGAATCACTCGGAAACCGAATACAAAAAAGAAGAGTACAGAACCTTCTTTAAGGACCTGGATGCCGTAGGCGACGAGGTCTCGGTTCTGAATGCGTTAATCATTCCGATTACGACAAATCATCTTGCGGCTATGCGTTATTTGACGAGTCCGGAGGGGGAAGCGTTCTTTGAGAAACTGGCCTTCTTTATCGGCGGAACGGAGCTTGCCGCTGCTTTCGAAAGAGGCAGAAAGCAGTCACCGGAAGAGTCAGGAGGTTATGAAAAAGCCTGCAGAATTCTTTATGATACAATCCTCGGGAAGAAGGATGACACCAAAGAGACGACGGGAAAGGATGAGGCTTCGGAAGTGACGGCAAAAGAGGCAGCAGGAGAGGAAGCTGCAGGGAAAGCCACAGACGAGAAGGAAGAGGAAACCCGGCGCGAGGAAGCAATCCGCACCAGATACGGCGGAAACAATCTGACGATTCTGAAAGAGTGCATTTTCTTATGTAAAATCCTGCTCTTTATGGATGAACTGAAAAGCAGGGGATTCGAGGAAATTCCCGTACTTCTCGGAAGAAGGTGGATTCGCGTGCGCCTGAAAAAAGAAGGCGAAGGCAATTTTTCGGCACTGACGCAAAATGGTGTCACCGGCGGATTTTTAATCAAATATGTGGAGAATCCCGATTCCGTACAGGTGATTGTGGTGGGAGAAAGAGAAGTCGTTCTGGAGGAATTCAAAGCAAGCGGACTTCTTTCCAGGAGACTTAAAAAAGCCGGGAAAAAAGAGGTTTCCGTTACATATCTTCACAGGGAAGAGTTTGCATTCGGAGAGCATTTTTATCCGAGTTTTTGACAAGAGAAAATACAGGGATTATAAGGGTCCGGGCATATTTTAAAATGCCCGGGCTTTATTTTTTTGTGAAAGACTTACAAAGATTTTTGAATTTTGGTTTTTTTGAAAAAAGGGTATTTACAAAAAGTCTTGTTTGATTTTATAATGCATTTCACAAGGACAGTTCGTCCGATTAATTTTCTTAAAATTCATGGATTCGTTTCGAATCGGTAGTTCCAACCTGAATGGATTTTACCCGCTGAAGGTTTTATCACTTGTTGAATTGTATTCGCAGAAGGCTTATTGTTTGCGGTTCTGCCCGGGGGTGATTACATCTGTATTTTATTTATTCTTTTGTCGGTTGCGGCAGTATATGATTTTACAACCGAAAAAATACCGAATGAACTGATTCTGATTGGTATCATATCGGGCTTTGTATACAGAATTCCGGTTTGCGGAGAATACTCCGTCGCGGTTCTGTTTAGGGATTTATTCTTACCGCTTCTGATTTTTTTCATTTTTTTTATTCTTAAGGTCTTTGGGGCCGGCGACATAAAACTGCTTATGGTCTGCGGCCTGTTTCTCGGAACTGACGTTAATTTATGTTGTATCTGTCTGGCACTGGCCGTCGCTGCCATGAGCGGCCTGTTCAGACTTTTGATACACGGCATACTCCTTTCAAGATTCGAATCCCTGCTCCGGCATATTCATACCTCCGTTCAAATGGTGAAACGCGGGGGCGGGGAAATCGGATCCTACCTCGAAAAATCGAAGAAGGAGAAAGTGTCGAAAGTACATTTTTCTTTCCCTATACTGCTTGGGGCACTGGGAGCGGTTTTGATTATGCCGGGTGCGGCGGCACGGTTTTGATTAAGAAGGGAACACCGGCACGGTTTTATAACAAGAGGAGCTGACATGAAAAGAGAAATGGTTTTAATCGGCCATCCCGAACGGGAATACAGTGAACGGTTATCCAATTACATTAACGACCACGGCCTCCTTCCGTTTGAGACGGTTTCTTTTTCGGAGAAAGGAAAACTGTCCCGTTTTTCAAACGGAAACCGGATTCCCGCAATTGTTATTCCTCCGGAATGGAAGGATATGTTAAAGAAAATCGATTCCTCCGTCAAAGTCCTTTATTTAACGGAGGAGGAAGATTCCGACGCGGAAGGGGAAACCGTCTGCAGGTACCATCCGGCGGATTATCTGGCCGAAAGAATCTGTGAACTGACAGGGGTAACTTACGGAAGGGCGCGTGCGCTGAACGGGAAAACCCGGTTAATCGGAATTTATTCTCCGGTCGGAAGATGTTTAAAAACCTCATTTTCTTTAACGCTCGGTCAAATGCTTGCAAACCGCTACCGGGTACTTTATCTGAATTTTGAGAATTACTCCGGATTCGGGAAAATTCTGGGTTACTCCAAACCCGCGGACATGGCGGATTTATTATATTATTTTCTGAATCTTTCGGATGAGTTTTCCGGAAAAATGGAAGAAGTAATGATGCATATAGGCGGGCTTGACGTAATTCCTCCGGCGTTATCGTTTATGGATATGGAAAGCATCCTGGAATCGGAGTGGGATTATTTTTTTAATACATTAATCGAAAAAGGAAACTACGATTATATCATTCTGGATTTGTCGGATTATGTAAAAGGATTGTATAACATCCTTTTATATATAGTTTTTTTGAAACTATTTTTTTCGTAAAAAAAAGGCAGAAAATGACTGTAAATATCAATAAATGAACGTTTTTTAAATATGATTAAAAAAATAATATATTTTTTCGTTTTTTTAAAAAATAACAGATAATATAAGCAATTTTAACATGCCAATTTTTCAAAATATAAAGAAAGGTTTAATACTCTATCGGTGTTTATATGATAATATATGAGAGAAGACTTAAAAAGAGGATAATAATTTGACCTTTTGAATCTAAATTGCAAAGCATTGTATGAAGTTGTATGGAATTAAAAAATGTCACCAGCACCGAATACGCGAAGTGCTAAAATTTAAATAAGCATTGCTGAATATAAAGGAGGCATTGGATTTTTATTACCAACCATCCGATGGTTACGCTGAGGTAGAAGTTCCGCTAAAACAGGAACCCATTGACATCACATTACCTACGACGCAGGAAGATGAAGAGAATCCGATGGAGAAAAAATACGAAGCATACCTCACGGATGAAAACAGAGTTTATGAAAAAGACGGGAGAGTGTTTTACAAAATTATTGATAAGAAACGCCTTCCCATACGGGATGGGATGGTGATTATCACTATCCCCGAAGCGGTATTTGCCGGAAAGTATCAGCAGAAAGTGATTGATGAAAATGGAAAGACATTCAGTCTCGGACTCCCGGCATTCATTCGTTTTCAAAAAGAATCCCCGCAATGGTACTGGGAAACAGTCACAGTAGAGGTACTCGGTATTCATGAGCTTCAAGAAATTGGCGATTATATCGCGCTGTTATAAAGAGATTGGAAGAGATGAAATTATTTCAAGGATATAGGTGGGAAGATGAATGATGATTTTGAAAAATATGATGAGAAATTAGCCTTGCTGTCGGAAGAGGATAAATATACTATTTTCGATTCGGGCGCATTTAATATCATTTCAAAAGGGTATATGTCTTTGCTAATAAAAGTATTACAAGATGCCTACAGAGATGATTTGGAGAAAATGGCAGCACTGGACTTGATTAGAAGTGATATTAATCAAGCTCGCCAAATCGTGCTTGATGAATATGACGCTAAATCCGCAGTAGAAGCATATTATGAATAAAAAAATCGGTTAAATAGGAAGAGAAGACCATGAGTACAGTGAGCAAACATCTTTTTTTAGAGAATACGCCTGTTTTTAGTGATTATATGCGCTCTAATGGAATAAATAAAACAAATTTTCCGCAGGAATTTTTTCCTATTCTTGGATTATTCTCAGAAGATTGTAATTATCATCTGCAAGAAGTATATGTTAGCGGAAAGCGTCTCTTTATAAAAGGTGGTTGTAATGGAAAAGAGAACGAATTAATGTTAAGATTTGGAAATTCGCAGCTTATTATAGCAAGAGTTATGTTTATACATCAGCGTCAGGGAAATATGACGCATCTGTATAAAATATTGAAAAAAATTCGGAAAAAATATAAATTGAATCCGATTATTATGGAATCCTGCATTACAGATGCTTCTGTAGAGTGGTCGAAGAAAAATGGATTTGAGCTTATGCCAGATGGGGGTTCTTACAAGGAGAAGGAATGAAAAAAGTTGTTAAATGGACGTATTCATTTCGCAATATGTAAATAGTTATGTTTCGAAAACAACTACCCCGACGAACAATGCAGTGCAAAAGGTTTTGTCCAAGGCAAATTATGATTCGAAAGATGTCAATTATGTTGCATCTTTGGTAAGTAAACATCGGGGAGAACAGAAAGAAAAGCAAATCATATATCGTGCCCTTATTGCGCACTTCAGAATGGAAAAAGGTCTTGCGATATATCGGCTTATAAAGCCCATTCTTTCTTAAGTTCTGCCTTATATTTATAATACGTGGCACGGCTTAATCCGGAAAGCTTCATGCAATCCGTATCGGACAAAGAACCGCCAAAGGTTTTACTATTTTTAAGAATAATTTCTTTTGCAGGCTTTTTCTTCTTGATAATGAGAGTCCTTCCGGGGCGTTGTCCAATCTGTTTTCCGTTTATTCGGGCTGTTTCAATACCTTCTTTTGTCCTTTGCCGCAGATCGGAGACTTCTTTTTCTGCCTGGTCAAAAGCAATACGAATTTGCTTTTCGGCAAGTTTGCGGAAATAATTGTTGAGCCCTTTGAATATTTCGTCTTCATCTGTTCCCTGGAGTTCAATTTTATCCTTAAGGTTTTCCGCATACACTTCTGTATCAATATATTTTTCCTTTAAAAATACAAGCGTAATTCCCCGTTCATACAAGTCAAAATAGCATTTTACACCTTCGTCAGCATTCCTGCTCATACGGGATACGGAGTCGAAGACGATTACATCGCCGTTTTTTGCCTTGGAATAGAGTTTATTCCAATGGGGACGATCCATTTTTGTTCCGGTATAGGCTTCTTGGATGATAACGGCAGAAGGGTACTCATTTTTTATATTTCTGATTTGACGAGCAATCGATTGACTTGGGCGGCTGATACGCGCATAACCGTATGTTGTCATATTCTGGTCTCCCGTGGCATAAAATTAATGTTCCTTAAATTTATAACTTTATTATATATTTTTTCAGATGGCATTTCAATATACTTTTAGTACTTTTTGCAAAGACGTTAGATTTATAACTTTTTAGATGAAAGAAAAACGGGAATTAAACTTTTTATGAAAAAAGTGTAAATTCACTACATAAAACGGGGGCGTTTGCTATAATTTTATTATGTTGTAGTGTCTTGATTTAATGGAGGCATTTGTATGGAAGTATCATATAATCGGCTATGGCACCTTCTGATTGATAAGGGTATTAAAAAAACAAAACTGGCGAGAGATGTAAATATGAGTTACAGCACTTTAGCCAAGTTAACAAATAATCAACCGGTCCGGAAAGATGTTTTGAAAAAGATCTGTGATGAACTGAACTGTAGCATTGATGATATTGCGGAATTTAAACAGTAGCAATAACTATCTATACAGAGAGGAATCGGGTTATGGATATATTAAGTAAAAAGCAGATGTCGGAAGAAGATATCAAATTAAATTATATTACGCCTGCGATTCAACCTGGTTGGGCAGGTCATATTACCATGGAAACCAAGATTACTGACGGAAGAATTAATATAAAAGGTAATATGGTTGCGCGCAGCAAACCTAAATATGCAGACTATATGCTTTATCTTAATGGTGGGAAGCCTATTGCCGTAGTTGAAGCAAAGGATAATAACCATACAGTTTCCTATGGTTTACAGCAGGCAATGACCTATGCTCAAATGATGGATATTCCATTTGCATATTCATCAAACGGGGATGGATTTTATGAACATGATTTTCTTACTGGGACAGAAAAACAGATAGCTTTGGACGAGTTTCCTACCCAGGAAGAATTATTTGCAAGATTTTATGAGGAAGTGAATGGTGGTGCAGGACTTTCCGATACGGAGAAGAAGGTCGTAGATCAACCATATTATTCATCTCAAAATACATATCCTCCAAGATACTATCAGAGAAATGCGGTAAACCGTACGGTTGAAGCTATTGCCAGGGGGAAACAGAGAATTCTGCTTGTAATGGCAACCGGTACAGGAAAGACATATACCGCGTTCCAAATCGTGTACCGTCTTTTGAAGTCGGAAGTAAAGAAGAGAATTCTTTATCTCGCAGACCGTAATATTCTTGTGGATCAGAGTATCCTTCAGGACTTTGCCCCATTGGAAAAGACAATCTATAAGGTTGATTTTTCCGATAAAGAATGTCTTAACAATATATCTTCACATGAAGTAAACTTTGCCTTGTATCATCAGATGGTCGGACAGAATGACGAAGAACACTTCAGGCAGATTCCTGCCGGATATTTTGACCTTATCATCGTGGACGAGTGCCATCGTGGAAGCGCAAAAGAAGATAGCAACTGGCGGAAGGTTCTGGAATATTTCAATACAGCGACTCAGATTGGTATGACGGCTACCCCGAAGGAAAGTGAGAAGGTTTCCAATATCGATTATTTTGGCGATCCGGTATATACATACAGTTTAAAACAGGGTATTGAAGACGGATTCCTTGCACCGTTTAAGGTAATCAATATTACTCTTGATATCGGAGACGGGTGGAGACCTTATAAGGGTCAAAAAGACATATTTGGAAATGAAATAGAGGACCGCGTATATAATAATCGGGATTTTGATTACCCGAATGGGGTTATTCTTGAAGATCGCATTAATGAAGTAGCAAACGAAATAACAGAATACTTGAAAAGTACCGGAAGGATGCAAAAGACAATTGTGTTCTGCGCAACGGAAGATGCAGCGGAACGTATGCGAATCGCTCTCGTTAATTTGAATAGCGACATGGTAGCCGAAAACCCGGACTATGTTGTTCGAATAACAGGTTCCGACGTCTACGGTAAGAGCAAGTTGGATTACTTTATTTCAGTATCGTCTGAATACCCGGTAATAGCAACCACCTCAGAGCTTCTTTCGACCGGTGCGGATTGCAAGATGACGAAACTGATTGTTCTGGATAAATATATCGAGAGTATGACAACCTTTAAGCAGATAATTGGACGTGGTACCAGAATCCGTGAAAAAGAAGGAAAAACTCATTTTACGGTAATGGATTTCCGTGGAGTTACGCGACTGTTTGCCGATCCGGATTGGGATGGTCCGATTGAACAGGATGACAAATTTCATCATGGCGGAACAGATATGAATCCTCCGAAACCGCCTTATGATGGGGATGGTCCAGTAATAGATCCTGTGGAACATATGGGTGTTCCCATAGTTGACAAGGATGGGTGTCGTGTAAAAGTAATCAATAAGATTGTCTCTGTATATGACGCAAACGGAAGATTACTGCGTCAGGAAAATATAATTGACTATACGAGAATGAATATCAAAGGGGAGTATGCATCCCTGTCTGAATTCATTCGTAAATGGAAGGCATCTGATAAGAAAGAAGAAATTCGGAAAGCCCTCGCAGAAATGGGTATTGATCTGGAAGCGCTGAAGAATGACCAGAATATGGCTGATGTGGATGATTTTGATTTCATTTGCTATGTTGCATACGGTCAGAAGCCTCTTACAAGGGCGGAGAGAGCCAATAATGTAAAGAAAAGGGATTTCTTCTCAAAGTATTCCGGAGATGCCCGCGCAGTGTTGGAAATCCTTTTGGATAAGTATATGAATCAGGGAATTACCGAGGTTGAAGATATTAGGGTGCTTTCGTTAGTGGACTTTGCAAATTACGGAAAACCAGCAAAGATCGTAAAGCTATTTGGCGGTAAAGAGCAGTATGAGGAAGCGGTAAAGAAACTGGAAGAAGAGATATATGAAACGGAAATGGAGGTAGGGTAATGAGTGATACTTCATTATTGGCACAACTATATCCTTACTTTAAGGGTTCGCAAGAAGATGTTGCGACGGCATCTCTTCAGTATTTGCTTTCTGAAAATGAAATATTCAACGAAGCTTTCACGAGATTAATTTTTGAAAAATTACAATTAGAGAGCTTCGGCAAGTATCAGTATAGGTGTCAGGTTTCCGGGAAAAGTGAAGAGAAGGAACGTCCTGATATGTCTGGATATAATGAATTGGGAGATGAAAAGGTACTATGTGAATCCAAATTTTATGCATCACTAACATCGAATCAACCCAACACGTATCTTAAAAGGCTTATAGAGGAGAAAGGAAGCGGATTGATTTTTATCTGCCCGAAACTTCGGTTATCCAGCTTATGGACAGAAATGCTTGAACGGGCAAAATCCGAGTTTAGTATTAAAGAAATATCCGAAAAATGTGTTGATGTTTATGGGGTTCGAATGAGTATTATCACATGGACGGAAATATTAGATAATTTGTCGGATGTTGCATTAAATAATAATGTTGATCAAATGGACTTAAAACAGTTAAAAGGCTATTGCGAGAAACTGGATAGTGAAGCGTTTATTCCTTTTGATGAGACAGATTTTAGTATAGAAAATGCTGTTAAAATGGAGCGACATGTATGGTTGTTGGACGAAGTTGTAACAGCGTTAAAGAAGGAAAAAGTGTTGTATATATCTACAGCGCATCTAAACGCAACACCTCAAAGAACGGGATATTCCCGATATTTTAAGGCAAAAGATTGGTGCGTTTCCCTGATAATGGATACAACAAAATGGAAGAATCCACATTCAAGTATTACCCCATACTGGATTAAGATTTGTAAGCAAATTGACGGGAAATGGCAAATGGACGAACAATGCAAAAAAGCTTTATTACGTATTCCCGAGAAGGAAAAGGATGGGGAGTACATAGCAATATATGCCCCGTGCTATGTAACTTTGGAGGAAGCGGTTCTTTGTATTAAAGAACAGATAAAAAGATATTTGGAATTGTTTGAAACGACATAGAGAATAATTGGTTGAGTTGTGATGACATACGATACTTTTAAATTGATACATAGTGAGCTGATTATGTCTGTTCAGTATATTGAACAGGACCTTCGAATCATATATTCTACAGTTAAGCCAGGAAATTTCGGGAAGGTTACTGAAAGAATTACGGGAATTGGACGATGTGTTGGGATACTCTAGTTTGGGAGAGGAAGATTACAAACTTTTGGACGAGATTCGTGAGATACGAAACTATTGGTGTCATCAATGCTATTTGGACTTTCATTATGAAACAGATACGGTAAAACACGAGGCTAAATTTCAAGAAGTGGCCCAAAGACTTCATTTTGACGAACTTAGGGTATTTGATCTTTATGAAAAAATAGAAAAACTACGAAAAAACGTGGTAAAAGAATATCTGCAGAGGAGATAGTAGATAATGGCAATGCAATCAGGATTTATCAAAAGAATCAGAGACATCATGCGTATGGATGCCGGTATTAATGGCGATGCACAGCGTATTGAGCAGATGGTATGGATGCTCTTTTTAAAGGTGTATGATGCCAAGGAAGACGATTGGGAATTGAACGAGGATAACTATACCTCTATCATTCCCGATGAATGCAGATGGCGTAACTGGGCGCAGGCAGACGATAATGGTCATGCTATGACCGGTGATAAGTTGCTGAACTTTGTAAACAATACACTTTTCCCGACGTTGAAGGAACTGCCTGTAACACCGGACACTCCTGTAAAGAAGGCTATCGTAAAATCTACTTTCGAGGATGCCAACAACTATATGAAGGACGGCGTATATCTCCGTCAGGTTATTGATATCATTGATGAGATTGAGTTCGATGATGTAAAGGAAAGTCATGATTTTGGCTTCGTTTATGAAGAAATCCTTCGCGATTTGCAGTCAGCAGGTTCTTCCGGTGAATTCTATACGCCGAGAGCCGTAACGGACTTTATGGCGAAGATGATTCAACCGAAGCTGGGTGAAAAGATGGCTGACTTTGCCTGCGGTACGGGAGGTTTTATCACATCGTGGCTTGGACAGTTAAAAGATCAGGTAAAAGATACCGGAGCACAAAAACAATTTGATGACAGTATATATGGTATTGAGAAGAAACCTTTTCCGTATCTTCTTTGCGTTACCAATATGCTTCTGCACGATATCGAAGTGCCGAACATCTATCACATGAACTCATTGAAGCATAATCTGTTGGACTATACCGATGATGACAAGTTTGATGTAATCCTGATGAATCCGCCTTACGGTGGTCATGAGGATAAGTCTATACAGGGATTTTTCCCAGATGATCTTGCATCATCCGAGACAGCGGATCTCTTTATGTCTGTCATCATGTATCGTCTGAAGAAGAATGGTAGAGCTGCGGTCGTTGTTCCTGATGGATTCCTTTTCGGTCTTGATAATGCAAAGGTAGCTATAAAGACCAAGCTGCTTACAGAGTTTAACCTGCATACTGTTATCAGATTACCAGGTTCTGTATTTAGCCCGTACACATCTATTTCAACAAATCTTTTATTCTTTGATAATACTAGGGCTACGACTGAAACATGGTTTTACAGGGTTGATATGCCTTCTGACAGAAAACACTTTTCTAAGACCAAGCCTATGGAACTGAAGCATTTTGATGACTGTATTGCTTGGTGGAATGACAGAAAACCGATAGATCTTGAAGATGGTTCAAAAGCAAAGTGTTATGAGAGAGATTTTCTTTTGAAAGATCAGGGTTGTAATTTTGATCTTTGTGGATTCCCTCACGAGGAAGAGGAAGTTCTTGATCCTTTGGATACCATTAGAAATTATCAGGAAAAGAGAGCTACTTTAAATGCTGAGATAGATAAGGTTCTTACAGAACTTGAAGCATTGTTACCAGGAGGTGTTACTGAATGACACCTGAACAGCTAAAAACAAGCATATTACTAAATGCCATCCAAGGGAAATTGGTCGAGCAAATAGACACAGAATTATGCTGCGATATAAAGTCTACATATCAGGGTGAAGCCTCTGATTTATTTGATATACCCGTCAATTGGAAATGGGTTGCAATAAAGGATGTTGTCACAATAAACACAGGCTTAGCATTTAAGAAGCAAGATCAGAAGACTTCTGTGGATGGAACGCTTAGAATACTAAGAGGTGGAAATATTGGTGATGACTACAAGTATCATTTATATGACAATGATATCTACGTAGATTTATCGCAGTTTAAAGATAAATACATTCCGCTTCAAATAGGTGATG
>JAILAD010000075.1 GCA_024681795.1 Lachnospiraceae bacterium
AAAAATGGGGCTAATAGGGACCTCTTTTTTGACTTTTTTTGAGATTTCACGATTCCTGAACGTCAAAATCGCATAGTTAATCAAAAAAGAACCCCTCATCAAAACAACTCGTTTTGGTGAGGGGTTTGTCTGCGGTCTGAAGCGGGCTGTTTGTTCAGCCCGCTTTATTAATCCGACAGAAATAATCAGTGGTTTATCACGTCTCCTCTTGCATCCACAATCCGGTATCCCGCATTTTTCACTCTGACCTCAAGGCATCTTCTGCATTCTGCCGCTTCTTCCCCGGTGCAGATTTTATTGTCATATAAAGAATACTGCTCACGGAACCGTACCGGAGACAAATTTGGCATCACAACGTTTGCGCCGTGTTTCAGTCCCAGTTCCCTGCCGTTCGGCACAATCGTTCCGAGCGCAGTGGTTGCAGGAAGAAGGACGTACGGAAACATCAGTCTTAATACGGACAAAAGTCTCAGGGTCAGTTCCAGATTCCCGGCCGGCTCATCCTTAAATTCCGTATCCTTATGCGGAATGAACGGACCGATTCCGATCATGTCAGGTTTCAATTCCTGTAAAAAACGTAAATCAGCAAGAATATATTCGGGTTTCTGTCCCGGAGAACCGACCATAAATCCGGCTCCGACCTGGAAACCAAGGTCTTTCAAATCATAAAGACAACGCTTTCTGTTTTCTAGCGACATTCCTTCCGGATGCAAAAAACCATAGTGTTCCTCCGTGGCGGTCTCGTGACGAAGCAGATAACGGTCCGCTCCGGCCTCTTTGTATTTACGGTAAGTATCTTTTGTTTTTTCACCGATGGACAGGGTTACCGCAACTTCCGGAAACAGCTCTTTTATACCCCGGACAATATCACAAATCTCTTCATCGGAATAGAAAAGATCTTCTCCGCCCTGTAAAACAAAAGTACGAAATCCAAGTTTGTGTCCTTCTTTACAACAGTCAAGTATTTCCTCTTTTGTCAGACGGTAACGCTCCGCATTTCCGTTTCCTCCGCGAATCCCGCAGTAACGGCAGTTATTTTTACAGTAATTCGTAAATTCAATCAGCCCGCGTAAAAAAACTTCATCGTTATAAACACTGCGGCGGACTTCATCCGCCGCTTTCATAAGTGCATCATCATAAGCATCCGTGTTTATAAGATGAAGTAATTCTTCGTCCGGTAAATTCCTGTTTATTTTTAATTCTTCAACCAGATTCAATGATTAACCTTCTTTTCTTCGGCACACTTCAATGTAAAATCAAGATACAATCCTTCCACTTCATTGATTTCCGTCCAGGTTCCCACAATACGGTCGGCAACCAGCTTTGCAGAATCATAATCCGAGCACATCATCATTACGACATACTGGAAGGAAGAATATCTCGTCGTAACGTCACCCTGACGAACGGAAACCACAATTGCCCGTTCAAGTTCCTTCATGGCATTGTCCATCACATCGTTGGAAACCTTGAAATATTCCCCGTGGTTCACCGTCAGAAGTAAAATATAAACATTTTTATCGGTTCTTCCCACAGATCTTGAAACGAACTGATAAATGTGTTTGAAGCCTTCGTATTCAACCCGGAATGCACCTTCTTCCGAACCGCGTTCCGTAATCATGCGTTCCAGTCTTTCCATATCGGCCTTGGAATTCACGGCATTCGGGCTGTCCTTCAAAACATTTCCTCTTTCCTTGAAAAGATGGAAAGAGTTTTTCCCGTTCTGTTTTACGAAATAAAGCGCCTTATCGGCCTTGGAATAAAGCGTTGCAAAATCCACTCCGTCAAACGGAGCAAACGATACGCCCATGGAAATGGATACATTGGCCTTATCATCCAAAAGTTCCTTCAGCTCTGCGGAAGAAATCTCGAGAAGCTCCTGACAGTACTCTTTCACTTCTTCGATGGAGTATTCCCCTTTCAGGAATACGACAAACTCGTCTCCTTCCGTTCTTGCACAGATATCTCTCGGTCCGATTCTGTTTTGAAGAATCTCAGCAAATTCCGTTAAAAGACTGTCTCCGGCAATATGACCGAACGTGTCGTTAATCCATTTGAAATTATCAATATCAAAAACAATAAAAACACCGTCCTGCTTATTGGACTCAAGATACCGGTTCAAATCGTCTTCCAAATATTTCCGGTTCCACAGATTCGTCAGCGGATCTTTTCTTGCGGAAATGGACAAGTCCCGGCGAAGTCCTTCTATTTTCAGAATTTTTTCAATCCTGCTCTTCATCACTTCCGCTTCAAACGGCTTGTGAATAAAATCCATGGCACCCATTTTGAGCCCTTTGATTTCACTCTTTCTCTGATTGTCCACCGTCAGAAAAACAACAGGTATGGATGCGGTTTCCGGATTGGCCTTAATGGCTTCCAGCGTCTCATATCCGTCCATTTCGGGCATTTTGATATCCAGAAGAATCAGATCCGGCTTAGCCTTTTTTAAAAATTCAATTGCCTGCATTCCGGATTTGGCCATGGAAAGACGATAGGTATCCTGCAAAACATCCGCTGCCATTTTTAAATTTGTGGTTACATCATCAACGATTAAAATGTGTTTCTGTTTTTCCATCAATCCTTAACACCCCGGGAATTATAATTTTTCGAGAAATTTTCTTACCTCTTCTTTCATACCGTCCTTCTCACAAACGGTATCGTGAAGAATCTCTGCATTTCGAATCTCCTCCACTGCATTCGGAACCGGCATGCCGGTCATTTCGGAGAGCCTGTCTATCAGAACAAAATCATCTTCCTCTTCCTTCTTTCCCTCCAAAGCCTCCATAACGCTTCTCGTAAATTTATAAGGAGATGCCGTCGATACAACTACATTCGTAGTATCATCATTGCTGTTTTTAACATACTTTTTTGAAACGGCGCTTGCAACCGCGGTATGAGTATCCATAACATAACCGGTTCGATCGTATATTTCATGGATTCTTTCAAGTACTTCTTCTTCCGAAGCAAAACCGCCGACAAAATCTTTACATTTTTCCTTCATTTCGGAAGAAATCTCATAGCGGCCGGAACCGGAAAGCGAACTCATAAGCGCACGGCATTTATCCGCATCTTCTCCCGATATTTCATAAATGAGTCTCTCTAAATTACTTGAAATCAGGATATCCATGGAAGGTGACGTGGTAAGAATAAATTCTCTGTTCCGATCGTAAACACCCGATTCAAAGAAATCAAAAAGAACTTTGTTTTCATTGGATGCACAAATTAATTTATGTACCGGAATTCCGATTTTTTTCGCATAATATCCGGCAAGAATATTTCCGAAATTTCCTGTCGGAACCGTGAAATTAATTTCGTCCCCGTCCGATATTTTACCTTCTTTTACAAGTCTTGAATACGCAAATACATAATATGCAACCTGCGGAATGAGTCGGCCGATATTAATGGAATTGGCACTCGAAAAACGGAAGCCTTTTTCCTTTAACTGCGCCTTGAATTCCTCATCGGAGAAGATTTTCTTTACGCCGGTCTGTGCATCGTCAAAATTACCGTGAATACCGACAACCTTAACATTCTTTCCTTTCTGCGTAACCATCTGACGTTCCTGGACTTTGCTGACACCGCCCTTCGGATAGAATACCACGATTCCGCAGCCTTCCACATCCGCAAATCCCGCAAGTGCCGCTTTTCCGGTATCACCGCTGGTCGCGGTTAAAATAATGATTTTTTCCCGGACATCATTTTTCTTCGCGGAAGTAGTCATCAGATAAGGAAGGATGGACAAAGCCATATCTTTAAAGGCTATGGTTTTTCCGTGGAACAGTTCCAGATAATATGTCCCGTCAACATACGTAAGCGGGGCAATCTCCTCCGTATCGAATTTGGAATCGTAAGCATGCTCAATACAGTACTTAAGTTCTTCTTCCGTAAAGTCCGTAAAGAACAGTTTCATCACTTCGTATGCAACTTCTTTATAATCCATTTTCGCAAGTTCCGAAGGACTTACTTCCAGTCTTGGGAAAAGATCCGGCACAAACAAACCGCCGTCCTCGCTGAGTCCCTGAATAATCGCCTGCGAAGCTTTCAATATTTTACCGTTGTCTCTGGTACTTCTGTATCTGACATCCAAACTCATTTATCAGCACCTCTGTCTTAATTTTAATTAGCGCAAATATTTTATCATAAATTACCCTTCTTCACAAGATTTTTAAAGGAACGTATGCTAAAATATTATGGTCAAATACTGTGAAGGAATCAATTCGAATGAAACTGATAAAAACGAAATCGCTGCGTGCAATGGTCTGCGTATTAATTGTATTTTTTTGCTGTTTATTTCCGGTTTTCTTTTCCGGCTGTGTAATGGTGCCTGACCCCATTACAAAATCGGCGTTCTTTTTTAACACCTATATTACCATTACGTTCTACAGTGAAAAAGATGCCGCACTGTTTCCGGATTGTGATAACCTTTGCCGGAAATACGAAGGTATGCTCTCCAGAACCGCAGAAGGAAGCGATATCTGGAACCTCAATCATGCAGACGGAAAGCCCGTCGTCGTATCGGAAGAAACCGCAGAATTAATCACCGACGCACTCTCCTACTGCGAATATACGGACGGCGCCGTCGACATTACAATCGCTCCTTTAATGGATTTATGGGACTTTACAAGTGATGAGGAAAATAAAATCCCACCCACGGACGAGGAAATTAAAAATGCACTGAAGCATGTCAATTATAAAAACGTCTCAGTAAACGGAAACGAAGTTTCCCTGGCAGATTCGGATGCCTCCGTGGATCTCGGCTTTATTGCAAAAGGATACATTGCAGACAAACTGAAGGAGTATCTGGTTTCAAAAGGTGTGGAAAGTGCCCTGATAAACCTGGGAGGAAATATTCAGTTGATCGGAACCAAACCGGACGGCGGCGATTATATCATCGGCATAAGAAAACCGTTTGCGGACGGTAACGAAACCCTGACTTCCCTTCCGCTTCATGATACCTCATTTGTCACTTCCGGCATTTATGAACGTTGTTTTGAATATGACGGAAACTTCTATCATCATATCCTGGATCCCAAGACCGGTTATCCCGTGAATTCCGGTTTAAATCAGGTTTCCGTGCTCTGCGACAATTCCGAAACCGCCGATGCATTAAGCACTACCCTTATGCTGCTCGGGCAAAAAGAAGGCATGGACTTTCTGTCAAATCATAACTTCAAAGCCCATGCCGTATTTGTGGATGAATCCAATCAAATGACTTACTCTGCGGATTTTCCGGAGGATTAATTCTCTTCCTCTGCCGGAACCTTCACGGTTTCCAATGCCGGTTCCTCATCGTGATAGAACATTCCGTTCCACCATTCTTTGAATTCGCTCTTTCTTTTTTCGCGCTTATTCATTTTTTCTTCATTCACATTCACCAGGCCTGACATCGCAATAATTTCATCAAAACGATACCGGTATTCCCTGCTGAATACAAAATCCATGTCTTTTATTTTTATCAGCTGCTTTTTCTCTTTATTCGCCGGTTTCCGGTAGTTATAAAGTTCAAAGAAACGGAACCCTTTTCTTAAATAAACCGGATTCTCTTCGGTACTTTCAAGCTTATAGAAAGCATTCCTTACACCGTTATATTTCCGGAAAATCAGGCCCGTTTCACCACCCACGTTAACCAGCCAAACTCTTTCATACAATTTCAGTTTTAAATCCCATTTTCTTGGTTTTTTAATCGTATAAACCGGAATCGTCATCTGAATCTCGTCAAGACGATCTGCAAGAGCCTTCTTTACACGGGACGGGATTTTCTTTTTTACCAGCGGGTAATCTTCTTTATATCCGAAAATTCCGGCAAAGAACGGACGGACATATACCCTTCTTAAATACTGTGCCGCATTGTAGCAGGCCTTGAAAATCAGACAGCAGATAATCAGAATGATAATATTGATTGCATATCCGATCGGCGGGAAAGCCACATTAATGATGAACACAAAAAGCACAATCGCAGTCTTTAATACTTCCAGAATCACATCCACTATGGAAGGTGTCATGGTTTCCAGCGCGTCAAGTCCCATCATTACAATCTGAATGATAAAATTGATGATAAGCGACATAATCGACATAATAACGGCAAAAATTGTAGACACGACTCCTACCGTGAAATTTCCGGCAGACTGTAATACCTCACCCGGTGCCGCTGCATTTACAACAGCCGCCGAAGTGGATCCCGCCACACCTGCAACGGTCAGAATACCGATTGCAATTACACATGCCGTACCCAGAAATTTTTCAAGATATCCGAGTGTACAGATACCGAACACCTTTGTGGTACTGTTGGCTTTCATAAATTTACTTGCCACAAAACATACCGCTACAATCGCCAACACCGCAGGATGACCAACCGGAAGTTCAGGCATTGCCATCGGATGCCCGGCAAGTTTGTTGATATTTTGCATGATACCGAGGAATAAAAGTCCGGTAAACGGTTCACAGGAAATTCCGATTACACCGGAATAGCTCCCTGCCAGATTTTTTAAAGAATCTCCCAAAACCATCCGGTTCAGTTCCAGAATGGTATCTCCTTCCGATAAGGTTGCTTCCCCGCTTGCCAGCGTTGTCACGGGAATTGCATTGTACATATACTGGCCGAAAAAGAATGCCAGGAATGTACATACCGCAATGTAGACCATAATAAAGGTCTTATGTTTCCGATACTCCTTTTTCAGAATCTCCAACATTTTCATTTTCCTCCCCGGCAAAGCCCACACGGAACTCCCGCATTTTGTCTGCCGAATATATTATATCATAACGCTATTTATTAAAAAACCATTAATTTCTGTCAAAAAAACCATTTCATTTTCTCAATAATTGCAAAAACCCCTATTCCTGCAGGAATAGGGGTAATAATCTTTACAAAAGCTGATATTCTTATATTATTCGATGTTTAAAATATCGGAGAAACCGGTAACATCAAAAATTTCCATGATGCTTTCGTTTGCATTCTTAACAACCATCTTGCCCTGCTTGCTCATGGTTTTCTGTCCGAGAAGAAGAACACGAAGTCCTGCAGAAGAAATATACTCTAATTCAGCAAGATCAACTACCAGTTCGGTAACATCGGAAAGTTCTGATTTGAATTTCTCCTCCAATTCGGGAGCTGTAGTGGTATCAAGTCTTCCACTGAGTGCAATTACTAATTTATCAAGATTCTTTTCCATTTTGATTTCCATTTTGAAACCCTCCTTGTTAAACAATTCAACATAAAAATTATAACATATTATAAAAATTTAGCAAGAATTAAATAAGTGAACAAAAAGCCCTGCGTAGTTCTTTTCCGAACGTTTTTATTCTTTCTGATAAAATAACGAATCACGATAAAAATTATAAGTGATTTTCACGTAGGATTTCATCAAGAAGTCCCCTGCAGCCTTCCTCTATCTGGTTATACGCAGTTACAAAATCTCCGGTATACCACGGATCCGCTATCTGACTGCCCGGTTTCGATGAATAATCCATACAAAGAGAGATTTTATCTCCTCTTCCGCCGAAAAAACGGTTTTTCATAATCTGATAGTGAATATCTTCCATTGCAATAATATAATCAAACCTGTCATAATCCGAGCTTCTTACCTGTCTTGCGCGATGCCCTCTGCAGTCGATTCCGTGATTTTTCAGTTCATCTCTTGCAGGCGGATAAACGGGATTTCCGAGTTCTTCCGTTGATGTAGCCGCAGACTCCGCATATATAAAATCTGAAAGTCCCTCTTTCTTCACCATGTCCTTCATAATGTATTCCGCCATAGGGCTTCTGCAAATATTGCCCCAGCAGACAAAAAGCACTTTTATCATCACTTACTAAATTCCCTTCAATTGTTCGGAAGCCCGATATTTACTAACTTTCTAAGAAATAACAATTATGCAATATCGTTTCTTTTCGATGCATATCTTTGCGTTTTTTGTAGTAAAAATTGTAGTAAATGTAGTAAATCTGTAGTAAATTTTGTAGTAAAAATGTGTCAAAAATGACTTTTACTATTATGTGTTAGCATTAGCACAATTGTTTACTTGCTTCCTAATTGTTTTAGTAGCAAGCATAATAGCGATTACTATAATAACAACTTTACTGAAATAGCCTACATATTGATTACCTCCAGTTACAAGTTGTGAAAAAACA
>JAILAD010000076.1 GCA_024681795.1 Lachnospiraceae bacterium
CCCACAAATTCTTCGGATATACTCCGGCATCCTTTAATGCCTTAATCGATGCCTGTACGTAAGGCTTGTCCTCCTTATAGGTAACTCCGAACCATTTGTCTTTACTGGTGAGTACATTTACGGTTGCTTTTCCTGCAACCAAAAGCCGGTCTACCTCCATCGGAAGATAACATTCTGCCTTCAGCGGATTCTCCGATACTTTCGTTTCAAAAAAGTTCTTAAGCGCCTCATCCAGCTCGCGAATAAAACTCGGTGTGAATCCCCAGAAATTCATGGATACAATCGAATCCGGAGAAATCGGCTGATAGGTTGCACCGTCATCTTCCGTATATGCCGCACCGTCATACGTCCGGATAATCTTTGTCCGTTCCACGATATCCGTAAGGAAGCCGTTTGCATCACTTTCACAGCAGCCTCTCGATACGCTTCCGTTCTCGGTAAGTGTATTGCCGAGACGGTATCCGACCATGGCATAACGGTATTTCTCATCATCCGTATGTGTACTTAAAAATCCGTATAATTTTTCAAATGCTTCCACTCCGTAATAATCGTCTGCATTGATTACCGCAAAGGGTGCATCTCCGACCGCCTTCCTTGCGGCATATACCGCGTGTGCGGTACCCCAGGGTTTTACTCTCTCTTCCGGTACGGAAAATCCTTCCGGAATATCATTCAGGTCCTGATATGCAAATTCCACTTCGAGAGCATTCCCGATTCGGTCCGTAATGCATTCTTTAAACAGTTCCTCATTTTCCTTTTTGATGACAAATACGGCCTTTTCAAATCCCGCTCTTTTCGCATCATACAGAGAAAAATCAATAATTTTGTCTCCCTCTTCATCCACCGGATCAATCTGTTTTAATCCGCCGTAACGGCTTCCCATTCCTGCCGCCATGATTACCAGTATCGGTTTCATTTCATTCTCTCCTTTAAGTTTTTTCTGTCGTAAATCTCTCTATAAACATCCTTAACAGGGATATACCGCCGTTATACCTCAAAGAGCAGATCCTCATAGGACGGGAACGGCCAGATGCTCTTATCGGTAATTGTCTCAAGCCGGTCAGCCGGTGTACGCAACTGTTCCATGCATACTTTTACGCTGTCACGGTACGCAAAAGCCTTCTCCTTATTTCCCTTAATTCCCTGCGCTACGGCAAGTGCTTTCTTTAGTGCCTCAACCGCATCTTCCAGATTTTCAAGAAGCTCGGTAACTTCTTTCAGAATAATTCTCGCCGCCCTGTCGGATACGCCTACGTTATTTGCCAGCTTAACGGCACCTGCCAGATCCTTCATGTATAAAAATCCGGCCGGAATAATCTGCTTGGAAGCCATTTCCACCATGCAGTTTGCTTCGATATTCAAGGTCTTGGAATAGGTCTCGTAAAGGACCTCTTTTCTGGATTCCAGTTCAACCTCGGTAAAGATTCCGAATTTCTCAAATAAGGCAATTGCCTTCGGGGTTGTCAGGGTTTCGATTGCATCAAGCATGGTCGGGAGATTCGGCAGGCCTCTTCTTTCCGCTTCTTTCACCCACTCCGGTGAATACCCGTTTCCGTTGAAAATAATTCTCTGATGCTCCGCCAGATATTTTTTAATCAGATCATGTACCGCCATATCAAAATCATCTGCCGCTTCAAGAATGTCCGCCGCTTCGCAGAAACTCTCTGCCACGATGGTATTTAAAATAACGTTCGGGTCTCCGATGGAATCAGCGGAACCAACCATACGGAATTCAAATTTATTCCCGGTAAATGCAAACGGTGATGTACGGTTCCGGTCGGTCGGATCGATTAATAAATCCGGCAGGGTATCCACGCCCGTTGCCAGAACTTCGTTATTGATTAAGTGCTTTGCTTCCCCTGTTTCCACAAGCTGGCGAACCACATCGTCAAGCTGATCTCCCAGAAAAATCGATACAATTGCGGGCGGAGCTTCATCCGCACCGAGACGAAGGTCGTTTCCGACATCCGATGCACTCTGTCTCAACAAATCCGCATGTGTATCAACAGCCTTGATGATGCAGGCAAGTACCAAAAGGAACTGAATATTGGCATTCGGCGTATCACCTGGGTCCAACATGTTGACTCCGTCATCCGTAGTCAGTGACCAGTTATTGTGCTTGCCGCTTCCGTTAATTCCGTGAAAAGGTTTTTCATGAAGCAGGCAGGTAAGATTATGGCGTTCCGCAACTTTACGAAGCGTTTCCATAATCAGCTGGTTATGATCCACCGCCACGTTTACGGTTTCGTAAATCGGCGCAAGTTCGTGCTGCGCCGGCGCAACCTCATTATGCTGCGTCTTGGCGGTTACACCGAGTTTCCAAAGTTCAATGTTAACGTCCTTCATAAAGGAACCGATTCTTTCACGAATACTACCGTAATAGTGATCGCTCATCTCCTGCCCTTTCGGTGCATTTGCGCCGAACAGGGTTCTTCCGGAATAAATCAGATCATATCTCTTTAAGTATTTTTCACGATCAATGATAAAATATTCCTGTTCCGCACCGACACACGGGGTCACCTTCGAAGCGGTAGTGTTCCCGAACAGTTTAAGAACTCGGAGTGCCTGTTCGTTAATTGCCTGAACGGAACGTAAAAGCGGTGTTTTCTTATCAAGCGCCTCTCCTTTATAGGAGCAGAATGCCGTGGGAATGCAGAGAATCGTACCGGTGGCATCTTCTCTGACAAAAGCAGGGGATGTGATATCCCAGGTCGTATATCCTCTTGCTTCAAAAGTCGCACGCAGACCGCCGGAAGGGAAACTCGATCCATCCGATTCTCCCTTAATCAGTTCTTTTCCGGAAAATTCCATCATCATCTTTCCGTCCGCATCCGGATGGGTAATAAAAGAATCATGCTTTTCCGCCGTGAATCCGGTCAACGGCTGAAACCAGTGTGTATAGTGTGTTGCACCTTTTTCAACGGCCCAGTTTTTCATTCCCTGTGCAACCACGTTTGCGGTTTCCCTGGAAAGTTCCCCTCCGTGTTCCATCACACGAATGACTTCCTCATAGGATTCCTTCGGAAGATACTGTTCCATTGCAGAACGCGTAAATACATTCTGTGCAAAAATCTCTTCAATGTTAATCTTTTCCATTCTTCGTTCCCGTTTCCTTTCGAAGTTTGTCTTCTCGCTGGTGAAGACTGTTTCTTATTTTCTCTCCGAAGCCCGCAGAATATCTCCCGCTTTCGGTTTTACACTTAAATTCAGGAATAAAATTTCCTGCGGATGCGGGGCACTGTCCCTTAAATTTCCTTCCGCATCCAGTATTTCAACTACATTTGTAGTTTGATTTTCTCCGTCCGGTTTCATGATTTCAATCGTATCACCGACACAGAATTTGTTTTTCTGTTCAATCTTTGCAAATCCCCTGTCATCGATTTCAAGAACCTGTCCGAGATAAACGGATTCGCTTACATACGTATTGTTATCATAAATCTGGTTTTCCTCATTCGGTTTTCCGAAATAGAATCCTGTGGAAAATTCACGATAGGTGCATTTCCGGATTTCCGTATGATACCAATCCATATTGGCTCTGTACTTTTCTTCGCTTTCAAAGAAATCATCAATTGCTTTCCGGTAGGTTCTCGCAACCGTGGCCACATAGAGCGCGGTTTTCATCCGGCCTTCGATTTTCAGGGAATCGATTCCCGCGTCCACAAGCTCCGGAATATATTCAATCATGCAAAGATCCTTGGAATTGAAAATATACGTTCCTCTTTCGTTTTCATACACCGGCAGATACTCTCCCGGTCTGCTTTCTTCCATAACCGCATATTTCCAGCGGCAGGGATGAGTACATTCCCCCCTGTTTGCATCCCTTCCCGTAAAATAATTGGAAAGCAGACATCTTCCGGAATAGGATATGCACATGGCACCGTGAATAAAACTTTCAATCTCCATCTCTTCCGGAATATTCGCCCTGATCTCCTTTAATTCGGCGAGAGACAGTTCCCTTGCGGAAACCACTCTTTTGGCACCCATTTCCCACCAGAAACGATACGTCAGATAATTCGTATTATTAGCCTGCGTGGAAATATGAAGTTCCAGTTTCGGGCTGTTTTCTTTTGCAAGCATAAACATTCCGGGATCCGAAACCAAAACCGCATCCGGTCCGATTTCCTGAAGTTCCCTGAAATATTTTGCAGCTTCTTCCAAATCATAATTATGCGCAAAAATATTGGCGGTGACATACACCTTTACCCCGTGTGCACGTGCAAACTCAATTCCTTCCTTCATTTCCTCAGGAGAAAAATTCTTTGCTTTTGCACGAAGTCCAAATGCTTCCCCGCCGATATAAACCGCATCCGCTCCGTAGAGCACGGCAACTTTCAATACCTCAAGGCTCCCTGCGGGAACCAGTAATTCCGGTTTTTTCATGCTTAAACTCTTTTCAGACAATACTTTAATGTGCATCTTTTTTCTTTACGGAAACCGCAATTCCGTCTCCAACGGTAAGAATTACGGTATCCAGTTCGGGATGATGCTTAATCTCGTAAAGATATTCCCTCATTCTGGAATGGATGGTTCTGTTTCTTCTCGTCACGGCATATCTGGATTCCAAAACATCTCCGTCCTGCAAAACATTATCCGTAACAAGCATTCCGCCCGGTGTCAGAAGTCTTAAAACATCCGGCAGGAAATTGGAATACTGGCCTTTCGCCGCATCCATAAAAATAAAATCGAATTCCCCCTCCAGTTCCCGCAAAATCAGCGTGGCATCTCCTTCCAAAAGAGTAATTCGATTCTGCATTCCTCCGCGGATAAAATTTTCTTTTGCAACGGGAATTCTTTTTTCATATTTTTCTATGGTGGTAATTTCGGTAGCGTCCGGCGTATTCTCTGCCATCAACAGTGCCGAAAATCCGGTTGCCGTTCCGACCTCCAGAATTCTCTCCGGTTTCCGTACCGCCATCATGAATTTCAAAAATCCCTGCATATCCTTCCGGATAATCGGGACATTCTCCTTTAAACTCTCTGTTTCAATTTCGTCCAGAAACGGACTGTTTCCGGTATCCAGCGAATTAATAAATGTATCCGTGCGTTCTTTCGAAATCACTTCTTTTTCCTTCTTGCAATTTCGTCTTCTTTTGATAATCAGTTTCCGGCATTTTCAATCAGGGTAATGCCCTCATCCGTCTGAAGGGTATCCGGTCCCGGAACAGCTGCTGCCGGGTCGTTGTCTCCGGCCGTTTCGTCTTCTCCTTCGGAAGACTCTTCCGTCTCAGATGCATTCTCTTCTTCGGCACGAAGAGCCTCCATCTCGGCTCTTTCTTCATCCGTAGCGGCCATAATCGCCATCATTTCATACGGTGTCTGCGAGGTATTTAACGTATACTGCCCGGGGCGCAAATCGCCGGCATATTCGCTTAATTTTTCCTGAAGAATAAACAGTCTGCCGTCCCTGATCAGTCCCTTTTCCTGCAGGAGCTGCCCGATTTCGGAAACGGATTTTCCTTCCACGATTGCAACATTGACATCGATTCCGGGTTCTCTGTCAACAGGTGTTTCGGCAAAAATCCGGTATCCGTAATCATACGCAAATATACAGACTTTATACAGCACAAAAACAGCAAGTGCTATACCTGCCAGTTTCATAATCGTGGTACCGATTTTAATCAATAATTTTTTCACGTCTTAAGTCCGTCCTGCCTTTATTCAAAATCCAAAGCCATAATCAGGCTTGTACTGATTTTCTGCAAAAGTCTGCAGACTGCCAGCTCCGCATCGAGAAATTCGGAAACCCGTACATCCGACAAAAGCCATTCGTATTCTTTGTCAAATGCTTCCGTACGGTTAAACATTTCGTCTCCGCTTAAAAGCGCCTGCATGTCAAATTTGCGCTTTCTGTATTCCCCGACCTGATTCCAGAGATTCTCATCCATTTTGAGGATTCTTTTTTTTTCGATAAAATTCAGATAAATCGGAGTTTCACATACTGTTTTGGTAAAATCCTCAATTTCTTTTTCAAATCCAAGCATCTTACACCTCTTCGAAAACCGATAAAATCATGGGATTTCTCTTTGTTTTCTTCCGGAAGAAATCACCGAGTACATCCTTAATTGCACCCTTCAGACGTCCCCAGTCGGAAACACCCTGCCCGCGCAGTTTTTCCAGTTTCTCCGTAACAAGAATCGTCGCTTCCTCAAGCAGATCCTCCGCCTCTTTCATATATATGAAGCCCCTGCTTGTGATCGTGGGACCGGCCAGATACTCTCCGGTATAGCCGTCGATTACAAGGGTTACAAACACAATACCGTCCTCTGCAAGATTCTGTCTCTCACGCATAACGGTAGTTCCGACATCCCCGACGCCGAGACCGTCTACGTAGATTGCGCCGCAGGGCACATCACCGGTAATCCCCGCCTCATTTTCACTGAGTTCCAAAACATTTCCGGATCTTAAAATAAAAATACGGTCGGATGTCATGCCGAGTTCTTTGGCAATCTTTTCCTGGGCAAGAAGATGCTTATATTCCCCATGCACCGGAATTGCATATTTCGGCTGTGTCAGGGTATAGATTAATTTAATTTCCTCCTGACAGGCATGTCCGGAAACATGCGTATCCTGAAAAATGACTTCCGCACCTTTTAACAAAAGTTCATTGATTACTTTGGTTACCGCCTTCTCATTTCCGGGAATCGGATGGGAAGAAAAAATCACCGTATCCATCGGAGAGATTTTAATTTTACGATGTGTTCCGTTCGCCATACGGCTTAAGGCAGCCATGCTTTCTCCCTGCGAACCGGTCGTAATGATTACCGTTTTTTCAGCCGGATAGGAAAGTATTTCGTCACCTTCAATCAGTGTATTGTCGGGTACGGAAAGCCGGTTTAATTCCATAGCGGTCTGAATGATATTCACCATGCTGCGGCCTTCCACCACAACTTTTCTTCCGTAAGCACTTGCCGTATTGATAATCTGCTGCACACGGTCTACGTTGGATGCAAAGGTTGCAACGATAATTCTTCTGTTTTCATGCTCGTGGAAAATCGAATCAAAAGTTTTCCCGAGAGTTTTTTCCGATGCCGTAAACCCGGGACGTTCCGCATTCGTGGAATCACAAAGAAGCGCAAGTACACCCTTTTTTCCGAGTTCCGCAAAACGCTGTAAGTCGATTGCATCCCCGTAAACAGGTGTATAATCCACCTTGAAATCTCCGGTATGAATCACGACTCCGGCAGGAGAATAAATTGCAAGAGCTGCCGCATCCACAATGGAATGATTGGTTTTTATAAATTCCACACTCATCTGTCCCACGCGGACCGCGCATCCGAAATCAACAATAATACGGTCAATCAAAGTATCGATTTTATGCTCTTTCAGTTTATGTTCAATCAGACCCATGGTTAACGAAGTCGCAAAAATCGGAGCATTCACCTCTTTTAAAATATAAGGCAATGCACCGATATGATCTTCGTGACCGTGTGTAATAAAGAATCCCTTGATTTTCTCCCTGTTCTGTTTTAAATATGTGACATCGGGGATGACCAGATCGATTCCCAGCATATCTTCCGTCGGGAAACTTAATCCGCAATCCACGATGATAATTTCATCCTCATACTCAAAGACGGTCATGTTAAGACCGATCTGCTCAAGACCGCCGAGAGGTATTACCTTTATTTTTTCCATATCAGCTAAATTTAATATCCTCCAGTAAATTCTCAAATACGCCGCTGATGGACTTCAGTTCCTCGTCATCGGATACAATTTCGTAATCCGCATCTTCCGCATCGGGAGCCGACATATCCTTCAGAATCAGGGCTTCCCCGTCTCCTTCTTCGGAATCGGTTACAAGTATGTAATTGATACCGCCGACCGTTGTCTGTTCCAAAACAAAAAACTCAGCGGTTTCACCGTCATCTGCCGTAAAAGTTATCTTTTCCATGTTTTTCTACTTTCTTCCGGAATTCCGTTCATCCAGATACCATTGAAGAATAAAGGTTGCGGCAATTTTATCCACATACTCTTTTCTTTCTTTTCCGGCAATTCCCGCCTCGTTCATCAGTTCAATGGCTTCCACGGTGCTGAGTCTCTCATCCATAAAATCAACGGGAAGTCCGGTTCTGCGTTCCAGCATTTCCTTGAATTCCGTGGTTTTTTTCACTCTGTCGCCGCTTGAATCATCCATATTGAACGGACATCCCAAAACAATGCGCTCTGCTTCATATTTCTCAATCAGTTCCTCAATTCTTGCAAGGGTCTTCCGAAGCTTATCCTCACGATCTCTCCGGATGATTTCCACACCGGAGGCAATCAGCCCCGTCGGATCGGAAACCGCAACCCCGACTGTTTTGGAACCGAAATCCAAACCCAAAAATCTCATTCCTGATTCCAGCCGTTCGCCTCGATGTATGCAATCAGCATTTCTTCCACCAGTTCATCGCGTTCCGCTTTCATAATCATGCTTCTTGCATTATTATGGCTGGTAATATAAGTGGGATCCCCCGACATAATATATCCGACAATCTGATTGACGGGATTATATCCTTTCTCCTTTAATGCCTGATAAACATCGGCAAGAACCAGTTTCACCCGGTCCTCTGAATCCTTCTCAACATTAAAAAACTGAGTATCACTGCTTACACCTGACATAACGTAACCTCCGACTTTAACAAACTCAAATCTGTCTTTCGGGAGAAAAAATTTCCCCCGATACCATATATTGTACCGCAAATATATATAAAAGTACACTCTTTTACATCAGTCACTCCAAATCACATGATAAGGTCCGATTTCAATTTCGCCGGTTTTCCGGAATTTTTTCTCAATCCATTCAAAAATGTATTCATTTTGCGGATAATAAAAATATCCCGGCGTATCCTGAAATGTTTCGTCAATTACTATAATCTGCGGCATTTTTTCGGGAAATACTTCATAGTATTTTGCATACATTTCGTTATAGACAGCAGTTCCCTGTACGGAGGGTGTGGAAACATTTTCACAGAATGCCACGTAAAATAATTGTTCCGCCCCTATATAAAGCGCGTTTTTCCGGTTTCCGACAAAATTTCGTATCACGTCGTATTCTTCATTCCACGCATTTCCAAGTTCGTCCAGAACAAAAATTCCCGCTGCGGGGCCGCATTTTACCTGTACCATGGGTGCTTTTACCGTTACCGGCAAACATCCGCTCACGCGAATCAACAGAATTTTACATATAAAGAAGCAGATTAAAAGCCCTGCTGCCGCACCGTTTACACAATATTTTGCGGCGGTATTAAGAAGATTCTTTTCTTCCCGGTTCTGCCTGAAATACTTCATAACGATAAACAATCCGATTACAACCGCCGGCATAAGCTTTGCATATGCGGTGTTGGTATCCATATTGGTAATCATGAAAATCAAGGGCAGGGAAACCGTTACCGGAAGAATTCCGTATAAGAATTCCATTTTGTATTCCCTGTAATTTGCAACCGAAAAAACAAAAAATGCAATGACCGGAATCACAAATCTGACCTGCAGATAAAACTGGTTTTTATCCTCCAGAAGATAACCGTACAGTGTTTCTATACTTAATACAACGATGCAAAGCGAAACTGCAATAACGGCAATTTCCTTAAAACGGAGTTTTGCTTTCCCCGCAAATTTCAGAATAAGCACAAGAACAAGAGTCAGGCCGATTGCAATTGTGAACGCGATTGCTACGATTTTCAGCTGGTCCAGAACTTCCCAAAAATAACGAATCCACTTAAATGACGCATTTTCCCCGGTATGCGAAGCATCCATAAGGATATATCCGGCAAATTCCCGAATCTGCGAAGGCATCATATAAGACAGAATCCATCCGCCCGTAAAGCACGCGGGAATTCCGGCTCCGAGTGTAAATAAAAGCGGTCCTTTAATCGGATATTTGCCCTTTTTTATTACGATTAAATAAAGGGGAAACAGTATAATCAGGGACGGATAACATAAAACCGTTACGGCGTATGCCAGACCCGCGAACAAAGAATACAGATTTTTTCCGGTTTTTTCATACCGGTACAAAAGCAGAAAAATTAAAATCGCTCCCCAATAATGCATCAGCTCGAATTCCGGCATACTGACCCATTTCGGAAGAAAATTCAGGTGGAAAATCGTAATAAGAAATGCAGATTTTTTCCCTGCTTCCTCTTTGGTAACATGGTATAAATACTGTCCGATCAGAATATGAATGATAATTCCGACAATTCTTAAGAATATAACACAGTAAGCGGTGGTGCCGCTTAATTTTACGTATGGAAGCAAAAAGAGCGCAGGAAGAAAAGCTGATAACTGATGAGGTTCCCACATATCATAAAGCAGCTTATCGCCGCAAACCAGGCGATAAGCTGCCGCAACGGCATAGGATTCATCAATATCCAGGCTCACAAATACCGCCTTGACAATGCCGAGCACCGTCAGGATCAGCAGTGAAATCTGAATCGTTCTCCATGCAACCTTTTTCATAAATTCAACCGTATATTACAAATATTTTTTAAGTTCTTCCGCTTTGTCGGTATTTTCCCACGGAAGATCAAGATCCGTTCTTCCGAAATGACCGTATGCAGCCGTCTGACGATAAATCGGACGTCTTAAATCCAGCATTTTGATAATTCCTGCAGGACGAAGATCGAAATTGTCCCGGATAATTTCCACGAGTTTCTCGTCGGAAAGTTTACCCGTACCGAAGGTATCCACCATAACGGATGTCGGTTTAGCAACACCGATTGCATAGGAAAGCTGAATTTCGCATTTGTTTGCAAGACCTGCAGCCACGATATTTTTCGCAACGTATCTTGCCGCGTATGCTGCAGAACGGTCCACCTTCGTGCAGTCTTTTCCGGAAAAAGCTCCGCCACCGTGACGGGCATATCCGCCATAGGTATCTACAATAATTTTACGTCCCGTAAGCCCTGCATCGCCGTGAGGTCCTCCGATTACGAAACGTCCTGTGGGATTAATGAAATACTTGGTATTCTCATCCAAAAGTTCCTTCGGAAGTACGGAGTCAAATACATATTTTTTAATATCCTCGTGAATCTGTTCCTGCGTAACATCGGGATCGTGCTGCGTGGACAATACCACTGCTTCCAGACGTACCGGATGCCCGTTTTCGTCATATTCCACGGAAACCTGTGTTTTTCCGTCCGGTCTTAAGTAGGATAACGTTCCGTCTTTACGCACTTCCGTAAGTTTTTTTGCAAGCTTGTGTGCAAGCGAAATGGGATAAGGCATCAGTTCCTCGGTTTCGTCCGTTGCATATCCGAACATCATACCCTGATCTCCTGCACCGATTGCTTCAATCTGCTCGTCGCTCATCTTGTTCTCTTTTGCCTCGAGCGCTTTATCAACACCCATGGCGATGTCGGCAGACTGTTGGTCGAGTGCTACCATAACCGCGCAGGTATCGGCGTCGAAACCGATTTTTCCGCGATTATAACCGATTTCATTTACGGTTTTTCTGACAATTCCCGGAATATCAAGCTGTGCTTTTGTCGTGATTTCTCCGGTAACAAGCACAAATCCGGTACAGCAGCAGGTTTCGCAGGCCACGCGGCTTAAAGGATCCTGTTCCATACATGCATCCAGAATCGCATCCGAAATGGCATCGCAGACTTTGTCGGGATGTCCTTCCGTTACGGATTCAGAAGTAAATAATCTTTTGTCCATTTTTATCCTCCCTCGTTTATGAAAAAACTTCTGTTACTTTATGGTTAAGGTATTAAAAAATCCGCTTACTGTCATAAGCGGACCTGATAAAATACCAAATCCTCTTATTGTTCGATAAATTTCGCTCAGGAAAGGCACCTTCCCGTAACGGGGGTTGCCGTGGCTTCACAGGTCCTATGTACCTCCACCACTCTGAATAAGAGAAAATCTATAAAATATATGATTTACTGCCTGTTTAAATACCTATTATTTACGATACAACTGCGGTGAAAACGGATTCCGGTTTCTTCTCGTCGTCCTCTTCCACAAGCTGTATATTCGCACCGAGTTTTGCAAGTTTTAAGTGAAAATCCTCGTATCCCCTCTGCACATAGCGGATATCCGTTACAACACTGTCTCCCTCCGCAGTAAGCGCCGCGATGACAAGTGCCGCACCGGCCCTTAAATCGGGGGCGGCAATTTCCGCACCTGTATATTTGTCCACGCCGGTAATAATGGCGGTATTTCCTTCCACCTTGATATCACTGCCCATTTTGGTCAGCTCGTCAACATATTTAAATCGGCTGTCAAAAATGCTTTCCGTAACAATGCTGATTCCCTGTGAAATCCCTAAAATAGCCGTCATCTGAGGCTGCATGTCGGTCGGAAAGCCGGGATAAGGAAGCGTCTTCACCTGCGTATTGCCGAGACGTTTCGTCGCAACCACTCTTACCGCATCGTCAGATTCTTCCACCTGACATCCGATTTCATTTAATTTTGCATAAATACATTCCAAATGCTTGGGAATTACGTTCTTAACCGTAATATCTCCTCTGGTTGCCGCTGCCGCCATAAGATAGGTTCCCGCTTCAATCTGATCGGGAATGATGGTATACTCCGACTTATGAAGCTTCTGAACACCGTTAATGCGGACCACGTCGGTACCGGCGCCCTTGATATTGGCTCCCATACTGTTTAAAAAGTTTGCAAGATCAACCACATGCGGCTCTTTCGCAGCATTCTCGATAACGGTTCTTCCCTCTGCCATAACCGCTGCCATAATAACATTAATGGTAGCACCCACGGATACTTTATCCATGAAAATATGAGAACCGTGAAGATTATCGGTATGAGCTATCACGCTGCCGTGTCGTACGTTCACCGTGGCTCCGAGCGACCGGAAACCTTTGATATGCTGGTCTATCGCCCTGGTTCCCAAGTGACATCCGCCGGGAAGCGGGACTTCCGCATTTTTGTATTTTCCGAGCAGCGCTCCGATTAAATAATAGGAAGCACGAATCTTCTTGATTCCCTCGTTCAGAATCACCTGGTTATGAATTCTGGAACCGTTGATTTTAAAAGTATGACGGTCTATTTTTTCGATATGCGCTCCGATGCTTTCCATAGCCTGCATCATAACGTTTGTATCACGCACATCCGGAACATTTTCTATTGTAACGGTTTCATCGGTCATAATGGAAGCTGCAAGAATGGCAAGTGCCGCATTCTTTGCTCCGCCTATTTCAACCTCACCGACAAGCGGCGTACCGCCCGTAATAAGATACTTTTCCATAATTCCTCCGCGAAATAACGGGATTATTATACACTATTGTCCGGTAAAATGCAATTCTAACGTAAGAATCCCAAAGGATCCACCTGCGCACCGTTTTCGATGACCTCGAAATGAAGGTGAGGACCGGTGCTGACACCCGTGGAACCGGATTTTGCAATGGTCTGTCCCTGGGAAACAGACTGTCCCACGGAAACCAGAATTTTACTGAGGTGAGCATACCTTGTGGAATGTCCGTCCGGATGGCGGATAACAACCGCATATCCGTAACCGCCCTGCCAGCCTGCCGAGGAAACAACACCGCCGCTCGATGCATATACCGCAGATCCGGTCGGGGTAGCGATATCAAGTCCTTTATGATAAGTGGATGCCCCTGCTTTGGGTGCTCTTCTTCTTCCGAAGTAGGACGAAATACGACCACCCGACAACGGCCAGATAAAGGTCGGAGGAATTTTCGTTCCGCGTTCGATAATCTTCGGAACCGCCTCCATTAAAACATCCTGTTTGATGATATTTCTGGAAACTTCCTCGTCGTTGGAATAATGAATGTCCGCAATCAGTTCACGGTAACCGGCCTGCGGCTGCTGAAGAATCTGCTGCTGGGTGGTAAACCATTCATCGTTGTCAACATACTGTACATCTGCTTCGTAAGTCTCCGAGTAATGTTCCCTGTTCACCCATTCCACTGCAAGTTCCGGTTCCGGAACCGTTATGACAAGAGTCTGACCAGCGTGAATGGTACTGTTTACGCTGTCCATATATTCGGAATTCATGGAAACAATGGTTTCCATCGGGATGTTCAGTTTTAAAGAAATTGCGGAAAGCGTATCTCCGGCCTGCACTTCATAGGTCTGCATGGTCGCCTGTTCCTCCGTAAGCAACGCAAACGCCTCATCAATACTCATCAGTTCGTCTGCCGAAACACTGGCTTCCACCACTTCAATGGTCTGACTTAAGCCCATGTCCTGAAGGCCGAGAGTATAATCTTCAAATCCGAGATCGTAAGCCTCGGCAATTGCGCTATCCGCATCTGTCAAAAACACGGCAGCACCGCCGAGTGCCGGCGTGTCCTCTTCTTCCATGCTCTTTTTCCGAATGGATGCAGTAAGTACATTCAGATCCCTGTCCGCATTTTTTTCCATTACCACTTCATAAGTGTTGTCCGGATCGTATTTTTCTATGGTACGTGTCAGCAGTTCCCTGATATCTTCCGCAGTCGCCATATTTACGGTAAGCCCGCGAACCTTCATGGTATACGCAATCCTGCGTGATTTTCTTGTGTGATTCTGCATCACTTCCGTCATGGAACGAATCACTTCTTTATCGGTGTCATTTCTTCTGAACACCGCTTCTTCTCCTTTTACCGTATACTCCATCGGTTCGAGCATAACAAGCGTATTACTTCTTGAAGCAAGTGCTTTTCTTGCTCTTCTTAAAAGTTCATCCGCGTGTTTTTCCTCCGTAACCACACCGACATCCTCTCCGTAGAGATAAATGGTAAAACTGTTATTCTCTCCCCTTTCAAACATTCTGAAATTCGGGATAAAAAAAAGTGCAACAATAAAAGTGCCCATAAGCACTCTTAATGTCAACACTTTGATATGAAATGAATATCTTGAAAAATGCTTCATATAAATCTGTTTAACGAGACGAAATACTATAAAATCCCGAGAATCTTAAGCACGGTAAGAATCACGTTTGCAACACCCAAAGCAATGGCAATGACAACGAAAACCCGGATGGATTTCATTTTCTCATACAATTCCCTGTTATGCTTTGTAAGCCCTTCCGTCTGATTCTTAAATTCGTCTACAACCACGGCCTGCACGTTCCGGTATACCTTAACGTTCTCTTTATGAACAAATTCATCGGACTGCTTGAACATGTCTTCCAATGCCTTCTTGTCCTCTTCTTCCTTGGCAAGCCTTGCTTCTTCCTTTACTTTTTCTTCCTGTGCGCGCTTCTTTTCCTCTTCCGCTTTTCTTTCTTCGTCCTCTTCAGTGGGATTCTTCATACTGTCAACCGTGGAACGGATATATTCCAAATGATCCGCAATCTCCCTGTTTTCACGACGCATGGTAAGAATTGCATTGTCCACGGATGCTTTCACCGAAGTCTTCAGTTCCTCCGACGAAGAGCGTACTTCTTCCACGGAATCCTTGACATCTTCCGCAATCTGGCGTACTTCCGATACGGAATCGGAAACCATAAGGGAAGACTTTGTCATCTGATCGACGGGAACCATCAGAGTATTGCTGACAGACTCGTTTAAGCTGCTTTCCACGTTCATTCCGCGAAGCGCTTCGTCTACCGCAACCATAATCGCATCCGATAAGTCGGCGGAAATATTTGCATCACCTTCACCACCCTCGCCGGAGACTCTGGCATTCTGAACCTTCTGCATGCTTTCGTCTACCAGGATGTTGATTTTGTCGGTAAGTTCGGTATTCTTGTAATTTAATTTACGCATATCCTGAAGGATTGCTTCATACTGCGCCACCTGCTCCTGCAAACGCTGTAATTCGCTTGCTTCCGCCTGTGCATTTGCACGAATCATTTCCTGTGCATTGATTTTCTGAGAAAGTTTATCAACAAAATTGTCCATAACCGGCCTCCGACTGCGTATTATGAAGGGTAAAAATCAAACTCATACAAAGTTATTCTATCATTTTCAACCCCTTTTTTCAACACAAAAAAGCAAACAAGATACAACACAAAGCTTTGACAATTATTTCTGTTTTTATTCATATTTTATTCACAAATCATTGGTATAGTTAAGACAGTTTAGAAGTGTAAAAGAAAACTCCCCTTTGAAAGGGGACTCCTCATTTTCTAGATTTTTTCATTTTCTCCTATTTAAGAAAGGTCGACTAGATGTCGACCTTTCTTTTTGCTGAAGTATCCTGTTTTTGTTTGTTACCTGCTTATCCGTTCAGTTTTCCTCAAATGCCTTCACGCCTTTCGGTGCAATAATCTGAACATGCTTGTGAAGATTCCGGATATCCGCTTCCAAATGGAAGCCTCCGTTTTCCCCATCCAGAGTCCATGGAGTTTCCTGGTCTGCAAGAATATGAATTTCCGAAGAACGGAAATAATACATATGCTCAGGGTCCTCTTCCTGGGCAAGAAGGGAAGACAGCAGGGAATTCATTTCTACCGGATCATCCGGATACTTGATAAAAAGCGCCTCAAATTCCCCGTCATCAAGTTTGATTCCTTTTCCGGTAAGGCGCATTCCGCCGATAGAAACCGTGTTGCTGACCATCCCGTAAATAAAGGTGTCCTTAATGAGCTGGTTGTTTGCAACTATGCTCATAGAATACGGCTTCATGTTTCCCATTCCGATTGCCCGTATTCCCTCGATGACATAAGCCATATGGCCGAATATATTCTTTACCTTCTGGTCGGTTCCGTAAGAAACCTCGGTAAGAGCACCGAACGCCGCGATGTAAATAAAAGGGTTTCCGTTAAAAGTCCCAACGTCACATCCGAAGGGTTTTCCGGAAACCACCACTTTCGCGGCTTTAGCGAATTCGGACGGGATTCCGAGTGTTTTGCCGAAATCATTGGTACTTCCTGCGGGAAGATACCCGATCGGGACCTTATGCTCGCAATCTCCCATTCCTTTTACTACTTCATCCAAAGTACCGTCACCGCCGGAACATACAATCATTTCATACTTTCCGTCGTTTGCTTTCACACACTCGGATGCATCCCCCTTTGCCTGTGTGGGATGCACGGTAACCTCATAATCCGCTTTTTGAAAAATGTCCAGAACATCCACCAGGGCAAAACGGATTCGTTCCTGACCCGCATGTGCATTATAAACAAACAGTACTTTTTTACTCATTCTCTTTGCCTAAATATTTTTCAATTTCTTCCATGGCAACCGCTTCGTCACTTCCGTCGGTAACAACGGTTACTTTCTCGCCTGCATCAAGTCCCAGGCTCATCATTCCCATGATGCTCTTTGCATTAACTTTTTTTCCCTCGCCTACCTGTAAATATACAGAAGACTCATACTGGCTTGCTACCTGTACCAGAATTGCAACAGGTCTTGCTTCCATTCCGCCTGAAAGCTTAACGGTCATTTCTTTTGAAATCATGATTTTCTCCTCCTTGTAACATGATGTCCAATAGACGCGTGCAAACCTTCTCTAATTTTTACCCCTGTGTTTTTCCGCAAATTCCTGGATTTTGCGGAGTCTGTGATTGACTCCCGACTTTCCGACCGGCGGATTTAAGAACTCCCCAAGTTCTTTTAAAGACTCATCCGGATGGGCCAGTCTGACTTCCGCCATTTCCCGAAGGGAAGGCGGCAGAACCGATAACCCCATCGTTTCCTCAATAAAATGAATATCATCAATCTGTGAATTGGCCGCATTCACGCTTTTTAAAAGATTAGCCGTTTCACAGTTCACCCGGCGATTCGTTTCCCCCGCTATTTCATGTAAAATTCTGTAATTCTCAAGATTCATCATGGAAACGTGTGCCCCGAGAATATTCAGAAGTTCTACAATCGCCTGGCCTTCTTTCAAATAGACCACATGGTACTTCTTTCGAAGAACCGTTCCGGCCTTTAATTCAAAACCGCTTATAATATCCGCAATCTGCTCTGCTTCTTCTTTGCTCTTCAATACGAATTCCAGATGGTATCCCTTTCCGGGATCCGATATGGAACCGCAACTTAAAAAAGCGCCTCTTAAAAAAGCACGTCTGCAGCACTCCGTTTTTAAAAGTACACCATTCACGTGAGTACTGATCCTGCAGGTCCCGGTTACGGAATCATACATTCTGACAGCCGAAAGAATATCCAAAACCGAATCGGGTTCCGAAATTTCCATTAAAAAACCATGGCTGTTTTTTTGCAGACCACAAATAATATTAAATGTTTTCTCCGTCAATGTAAAGCATTTTCTTGCAATCATTTCCTGTTCGCAGAAAAAACGAAGCTTGTTTTGACCGTTTTCCTCCGTAATTTCTCCGAAATGACGAAATAAAACGGCAAACTCCGCAATGCGGCAATGACGCGCTTTCGGAATCTGTTTGGACAGTTCTTCCTTTACTTCATGCGAAAATGTCGTTCCCATTTATTTCAGATCCCTGTGTTCGATTTTCAGTCCGAAAGTTCCCTGATCCTTTAATTTTGCATACAGTTCATTTGCAAGTGTTACACTTCTGTGTCTTCCGCCCGTACAACCGATTCCGATGACAAGCTGGTTTTTTCCTTCCTTTACGTAATTGGGAATCAGGAATAGGAGCATATCATTCAGCTTTTCCAGAAAAATCCTGCTTTCCTCAAAGGACATGACATAATCCCGAACCTCTTTGTCATTTCCGCTTTTTTCCTTCAGTTCGTCAATATAATACGGATTCGGCAAAAAACGGACATCGAATACCAGGTCCACATCGGAGGGAAGTCCGTGTTTGAAACCAAAAGACAGAATATTCACCATCAGGGAATTATAGCTTTCGTTTTTGACGAAAATATTTTCCAGTTCCGCTTTCAGTTCCCTGGTAAGAAGTTTCGACGTATCAATCACGTAATCCGATTCGGATTTGATTTTCTTTAAAATGGCGCGTTCTTTTTTAATTCCGTCAATCACACGCCCGTCCGGAGAAAGCGGATGCATTCTTCTTGATTCCTTATAGCGTTTCTGCAGCGTTTCGTCGGAGGAATCCATAAATAAAATTTCATACGGAAAATTCTTTTTCTTCAGTTCATCAAGTGCCGACTGCACCTCGTCAAATGACTGGTCCGCACGAACGTCAATACCGAGAACAACCTTCGTAATCTCCCGGTTCGGCTCCAAAATCAGTTCCACAAATTTGCTGATTAACGGAATCGGCAGATTATCCACGCAGTAATATCCCAAATCCTCCAGCATTTTCTGTGCCGTCAGTTTTCCGGCACCGCTCATTCCGGTAACAATTACAAATCTCATTTTATTCTCCAACCATTATAATTTCCGGCTCCAGCAAAACACCGGACTGTTCATATACTTTTCTTCTGACAATTTCGATTAATGTTTTCACATCTTCCGCAGATGCACAGCCTTCGTTGATTATAAAACCGTTATGCTTTTCACTGACTACCGCGTCATGGATTCTCGCGCCGCTTAATCCCGCTTCCGAAATCAGTTTTCCCGCAAAATATCCTTCCGGTCTTTTAAACGTACTTCCCGCCGACGGGTACTCAAGCGGCTGCTTTTCTTTTCGTCTGTTGGCAAGTTCAAGCATGGCAAAACGGATGGATTTTTCATCTCCCGTTTCCAGTGCGATTCCCGCAGCAAGCGCAATATACGGAATATCCTTTAAGATTGAATGGCGATAGCCGAATTCCATCTCCTCGTTTGTAAGTGTCTTAATCTCACCGTCCGGTGAAAGGACCCGCACCCACTCCACAACCTGGGCCATATCTCCTCCGTAGGCACCTGCGTTCATCCGAAGTGCACCTCCGACGGACCCCGGAATACCGGCCGCAAATTCAAATCCCGTAAGTCCCTTCTGTAAAGCCGTATTTGCAACTGCCGCAAGCGTTGCGCCCGCTTCCGCAATAATCATGTTTCCTTTTACGGTAATGCTTGACATTTCCTCCCCGAAATAAGCCACTACTCCGGGAATTCCGTTGTCTCCGACCAGAATATTGCTTCCCTTTCCGAGCAGGAAAAAAGGAATATCATTTTCCCTGCAAAAATCGGTCAGTACATCCATCTCTTTCGTACTCTGAACGCGTACGAAACTTTCCGCATTTCCGCCAATCCGGAATGTGGTGTGCTTATTCATCGGTTCATCAAAAACAACATTCTCTTCTCCGATTAATTCAATCAGCTTCTTTTTCTGGTCTTCATTCATATGCGATATCCCTTTTTACTGACAAAACGTACTTTTTCAAATGACAAAACGTACTTTTTTCCGGTTTGACGTTAGACATCGTTTTACTCTAAAATCAGTTTTGCCGCACCGTAAATTCCTGCATCATTCCCCAGTGTAGCAAGGCAGAACTTTGCATTTCTCGTTCCGTGGAATGCGTATTTCACGTAATTTTTCTCAATATAATCAAACAAAACTTCTCCCGCTTTGCTGACACCGCCTCCGATTACGAATGCTTCCGGATTTACGACCGCTCCGACTGCCGCAAGGCCCTTCCCGAGATACATTCCGAAAATCTCAGCCACTTCGATTGCAAGTCTGTCCCCTTCTTTTACGGCATCGAATACCGCCTTGGCATCCACTTTTTCCGCGTTACGAAGAATACTCGGCAGATCATCCTGCGCAAGTCTTTCGTTCGCAAGTCTTGCGATTCCGGTAGCGGATGCGTACTGCTCCAGACATCCTTTTTTTCCGCAGCCGCAGGTAATCGTTTCATTGTCTTCCACATGGATATGACCGATTTCCCCACCTGCTCCGGTGGAACCCGCAACCAGCTTTCCTTCAATGATAACACCGCCGCCGACGCCGGTTCCGAGCGTTACCGCTACAATGCTGTTAAATCCTTTTCCGCCGCCCTTCCACATTTCTCCGAGTGCCGCAACGTTGGCATCGTTTCCGGTCTTTACGGGAAGTCCGGTTAATTCTCCTAATTTTTCACTTACGTTGAAAACGTCCCATCCGAGATTTGCCGCTTTATAGATTACGCCCTTGGAATCAACCGGGCCGGGAACACCGATTCCCACACCGAGAATCTCATCTTTTGAAATGCTCTTTTCTGCTGCCTTATCCTGAATGCTTTTCGCGATGTCGGGAAGAATGTTTTCTCCGTTATTCTCTTTTCTGGTTACAATCTCCCACTTCTCAAGTACATTTCCTTCCTTGTCGAAAAGCCCGAGTTTTACGGTTGTTCCTCCAAGATCTACTGCAAATACATACTGTTCCATTCTGCCATCCTCCAATTATTCTTCATCTTCTTCGCGCTTCTGTGCGAGAGAGTTCTGTACACGCTTATAAAGTTCCTGAGCTGCATTGTAGCCCATCTTTTTCTGTCTGTGGTTTACCGCCGCCGTTTCGCATACAATCGCAAGGTTACGTCCGGGACGAACCGGAATATTGTGGCATACCACTTTGTTTCCGAGGAATTCGGTATACTGCTCTTCCAGGCCGAGCCGGTCATACTCGGTATCCTTGTTCCAGTCGGCAAGCTGAATCACGAGATCGATATTCTGTGTTTCCTTTACGGAAGATACACCGAACAGGGTTTTCACATCCACGATACCGATACCGCGAAGCTCGATAAAATGCTTCGTAATATCCGGTGCCGTTCCGATTAAGGTATCCTCGCTTACTTTTCTGATTTCCACAACATCATCCGTTACCAGACGGTGTCCTCTTTTAATCAGTTCCAGTGCGGCTTCCGATTTACCGATTCCGCTTTCACCCGTAATTAAAACACCTTCGCCGTATACATCGACCAAAACACCGTGTACGGAAATACAGGGTGCAAGCTTTACATTCAGCCAGCGGATGGTTTCCGCCATAAATACGGAGGTTGTATTTTTGGTTTTAAAAAGAGGAACTCCGTTTTCCACCGCTTTCTGTCTGAACAGTTCATCCGGCTCCAGATCTCTGCAGAATACAATGCAGGGAATCGGATAACTCAACAGTTTGCTGTATATTTCTTCCTTGCGTTCGGGACTTAAGGACTCCATATAACGGTATTCCACAAAGCCGATAATCTGAAGACGAGTCGCTTCGTAATTTTCAAAAAATCCTGCCATCTGAAGCGCGGGACGGTTGATATCCGGCTGTTTGATTTTGATTTTATCAATCGGAATCTCCGGTGTAATCGGTTCCAGTTTCGCTTTTTCCACGATTCTTTGTAAACTGATGCTTGGCATAATTCTGCCCTCCCTTTTCCCTGTTTTTTGCTGTATTTTATTATTGTCTGTTAAAATAATCGATTCCGGCAGACGGATTAAAATACGTCCGGATAAATCCGTCGGCGGACACCACTACAAATTCATTGCTTTCCTCAAGGTAGTAAACATCATCGTTGTCTTCTTTTTCTTTTTTATGAAGAACATTCGGATTGTCCAAAACCTTATTCGCCGCTGCCAGATATTCCTCCGGGCTGGAAAAACCCATCTCTATCCCATGCTTTTCATAGTGCTCCTCAAGATATTTTTTTTTTCGAAACTTCAGATCAGAAGCCTCGGTTTCTTCACCGGAAGTATCCTCCGACGCAAGCACTTCACTTTCTTTAACCTCAACGATTTCTTCCTTGTAAATGCTTTCCTTTTCCGGAATTTCTTTTTCGGAATCATTCAGGGAAACATCGCCCGCAGCCTCCATGATTTCGTCAAGCTGCTGTTCGGTTTCGCGGTCATTTTCCTTTGCATCCGAAATTTCTTCGGAATACTGCTGTTCCCTCTTGATTGCATTTTCCGTATTATCCAGTCCGGTGTAACAGGCGGCAAACAGAGTCGTTGCCGCAAGCAAAAGTGTACAAAGAACCGTTCTTCCTTTTTTTATGGTGTGTTTCATGGCTGTTCCTCTCTTCCTGTTATCACTCTTTTGTTACCGCTCTTTTGCTTTCACTCTTTTGTTCCGGTTCTTACAATCTGTTTTTTCCGGACCGGTAACGAATCCTGTAATCAATCAGATTCTCCTTATTGGCTCCACCCTCAAATCTCGGATCCTGATTCTGAACCTTGTCGTTTTCCCACTTGCAGACACCGCAGATTTCATAATCACCGTTCTGTGTGAAAAGAAAACGTTCGCAACAGGGACACGGATAAAAATATTTTGCAAAATTACCGAAAAAAATTTCCTTTACGTTTCTGGACTGTTCACGGATATCCTTATAGATATCTTCCGCGGCCTTCAGAAAATACTGATCCATTACCATGGTATCTGCCTCAATATCCACGGATTCATAAAATTCGTCAAACGGCAGTTCCCATTCCATCTTTCCGGTCGGGAAATACATCTGTTCCGCAAAGAAGGAAAAATCCTGCTTTAACGGAGCGGTGCGTTCATTAATATTTCTTAAAAGATTGTATTTGATTTCTCCCGCGGTCCGGCTTTCCTCCCCGAGGGTTCTGTAATCCGCCTTGCTTGCATCAAGAAGCTGTTCGTATAAATTCAGGATTTCCTCAAACTCGACCATGAGTCTGTTTCCGAGATCCTTAAAGAATATTCTGTTATTATCCATTTTTACTGTTCTCCGTTTCCGTGCAGGAAATCATAGATTCCCTTTGCAACGCTTTCCGGGATTTCCGGAATTGCGGCGATTTGTGCAACATCCGCTTTCTTCAACTCATCAATGGAAGAAAATGCTTTCATCAGCGCTCTTCTTCTTTTTTCTCCGATTCCCGGGATTTCATCCAGAACGGAGTGAACCTGTGCCTTCGTACGCAAAGACCTGTGATATTCAATCGCAAATCTGTGCGCCTCATCCTGCACCCTGGTAATCAGCTTAAACCCTTCCGAGCGGGTATCAATCGGCATTTCAACGTTGTGAAAATACAGTCCCCTCGTATGATGGTTATCATCCTTTACCATACCACAGACCGGAACGTTTATTCCCAGGGACGCAAGCACTTCTTCCGCTATATTGACCTGCCCCTTTCCGCCGTCCATTAAAAGCAAATCCGGGAATCTGACAAAACTGTCATTACTATTATTTTCCACATTTTTCCCCCGGAGTGCAAGTCCGTGTTCAAATCTTCTGGTAAGCGCCTCCCTCATGCAGGCATAATCATCCGGTCCGGTCACTGTTTTCATACGGAATTTCCTGTAATCGCTCCGCTTTGGCTTCCCTTTTTCAAAAACCACCATACTGGCAACATTTGCAAATCCCGACGTATTGGAAATATCAAATGCTTCCATTCTTTTAATGGACGGGATTCCGAGGATTTCTTCAATTTCCCTGACAGCACCGATTGTTCTTGCTTCCTGTCGTTTTAATTTTTCGGTATCCTGACTTAAAATCAATGCCGCATTTCGCACGGCAAGATCCAGAAGTTTCTCTTTCTGCCCTTTTTTCGGAGAAATCAGGGAAACTTTATGCTCCCGTTTTTTGGAAAGCCACTCCTCCAAAACCTCTTTCTCCGGAAGTTCATATGAAATAAAAATCTCAGCAGGGATATACGGCGTGCCGGCATAAAACTGCTTAATAAACGCAGCCGTCAATTCCTCATTTTCTTCTTCCGCGGCATCTTCAAAATAGAAATGCTCCCGTCCGATTAATTTTCCACCCCTCACGAAAAAGAGCTGAATCAGAGCATCTTTTTCGTTTTTGGCAAGCCCGATATAATCCTTGTCTTCCCCTTCATAATCCGTAATTTTCTGTTTCTGGGCGACGCTTTTTACGCTGAAATACAGTTCCCTGATTTCGGCCGCTTCCTCGAATGCAAGACGTTCGCTTGCATCCTTCATTTTTTCTTCCAGTGATTTTAAAATCGGACCGTAATTTCCGTTTAAAAATTCCAGCGCCCGGTTTACGTTCTCCCGGTATTCTTCCACCGTAACATCACCCCTGCAGGGTGCCGCACACTGTTTGATATGATAGTTTAAACATGCCCTTTTATCCGGGTTTTCGTTCTTTTCCGGAGGAAGGATTGTTCGGTTGCAGGTGCGGATTTTATAAAGTTTGTTCATCAAATCAATGGTTTCTTTTACCGCCTGCGCCGACGTGTAAGGACCGAAATATTTGGATTTGTCCTTCTTCATCTGTCTGCAGAAAAGGATTCTCGGATAGTCCTCCGAAACGGTAACCTTGATGTAGGGATAAGTTTTATCATCTTTTAAAAGAGTATTGTATTTGGGAGAATTTTCCTTAATCAGATTGTTCTCCAAAACCAGTGCTTCCAGTTCGGAGTCGGTAATAATATATTCAAAATGATCGATTAAGGAAATCATTTTATTGATCTTTGCAGTGTGAAAAACCCCTGCGCGAAAATAAGACCGCACTCTGTTTTTCAAGTTTACGGCCTTACCCACGTAAATGATGGTATCGTTCACATCATGCATGATATATACCCCGGGATTTCCGGGGAGTTTTTTTAATTCTTCTTCGATATTGAAATCGCTCACGGAAAACTTATTCTACCTCGTCATTCTTCCCTTCTGCTCTTTTTTTCAGAATATCCTTAAATTCCTCTTCCTCGGAGGGTTGTTCAGATTCGGTTCCGTCCTGTATTTCCTCGTTTTCTTTTTGAATTTCCGCATCAACCACGCGGTTTAATTCATCCAGTTCCTCTTTTGATACTCCATACATTTCCGTGCCGGATTCTTCGGAAAAATATGCTTCTTCATCGTCATCATCATCGTCAACGTCTTCCAAAGCCGGTCCGACAATATGCCTGTCAATAAAACCGGCCAGGCCTCCCTGCTTCTTTTCCGGTTCTTCCGCCTGCGAATCAGCTGGCGGATTTTCATTTTTTGCCGAATCGGATTTTTCCGCATTTTCTCTTCCAAACTGAAGTGCATTATCCTTCGGCGGCGGAACGGGAATTCCCTTTTCACTGCAATAGATTTCCATAAATTCACGACCGGTTATGGTCTCTTTCTGAATCAGGTGAGCCGCAAGTTTGTCCATGATATCGCGGTTCTTTTTCAGCATCTTATACGCTTCTTTATAGCAGTCCTTAATCATGGACATCACCTCTTTGTCCACTTCGGCTGCTGTTTTATCGGCGCAGTCCATTACCGTACGACCGTCCAGATATCTGCTTTCCACGGACATAAACTGTACATTACCGAATTTTTCACTCATTCCGTAATATGCAATCATTGCCCTCGCGATATTGGTTGCACGTTCCAAATCATTGGATGCGCCCGTAGAGATGGATCCGAAAATCAATTCTTCTGCGGCACGTCCTCCCAAAAGTCCTACGATTTCATCATGCAGTTCTTCCTTGGAATTTAAGTATTTTTCTTCTTCCGGCACCTGCAGAACATATCCCAGAGCACCCATGGTACGCGGTACAATCGTAATTTTCTGAACCGGCTCGGCATTCTTCTGCAATGTGGAAATCAGGGCATGACCGACTTCATGGTAGGATACGATTTTTCTCTCCTGCTCAGTCAGAATACGGTCCTTCTTTTCCTTACCGACAAGGACAATTTCCACTGCATTTAAAATATCTTTCTGACTTACAAACTGACGTCCTTCCTTAACCGCATTAATTGCCGCTTCATTGACCATATTCGCAAGGTCGGAACCGGTCGCACCGCTCGTTGCAAGCGCAATTTCCTCGAAATTTACGGTCTCATCCAGTTTTACATCTTTTGCATGTACCTTTAAAATCGCCACACGGCCCTTTAAATCCGGTTTTTCCACTACTACGCGGCGGTCAAAACGACCGGGACGAAGAAGTGCTTTGTCCAGAATTTCAGGGCGGTTTGTAGCCGCCAGAATAATAATACCCTTGTTTCCGTCAAAACCGTCCATTTCGGAAAGAAGCTGATTCAGCGTCTGCTCTCTTTCTTCGTTTCCGCCGCCGTACTTGGAATCACGGCTTCGGCCGATGGCATCGATTTCATCGATAAAAATGATACACGGAGCCATTTTCTCGGCTTCCTTGAAAAGGTCACGCACGCGGGATGCACCGACACCGACATAAAGTTCAACGAAATCGGAACCCGTAAGTGAGAAGAACGGAACATGCGCTTCTCCCGCACAAGCCTTTGCAAGCATGGTTTTACCGGTTCCGGGAGGGCCTACGAGAAGAACACCTTTCGGAAGTCTTGCACCTATTTTTACATATTCATCCGGCTTATGAAGGAAATCCACAACCTCTTTTAAGGAATCGATCGCTTCGTCAACACCCTTTACATCCTGGAATGTAACACCTGTCGATTTCTCAACGTATACTTTGGCATTGGATTTTCCGACATCCATAAATCCGCCGATTCCGCCGCCCTTTGACATTCTTCTGATTAAGAAAATGCCGAAAGCTACAAAAAGTACGGTCGGCAGCACATAAACAAAGATGATATACCAGATTTGTGAGGAATTGCTGGGTATTTCTCCTTTTACTTCTACGCCGGCAGCAAGCATCCTCTCGGTAAGTGCACCGTCATCCTCCGCTTTTCCGGTATAAAAATACTTTTGTGCTCCACCGTTAAGAAGCCAGTTTTTTGCAATTTCCTGCTTCGTTCCGATCGGATAGATTTCAACCTGCGTTTCCTTAATGACTATGGATTCAACTTTTTTATCCTCCACCATTTTCAGGAATTCACTATAAGAAATTTCCTCTGCGGAGGTTGGATTAAGAAGTCTGAAAATCCAGGTAAACGCGAAGAATCCGATCAGAAGAAGGAATAATAAAAAGAAAATCCCTCCGCCCGACGGCTTTTTATTATCTTTGTTATTTCGATTATCGTTATTATTTTGATTGTTCATATAAAATCTCTTTCATAAAATGATGATAAATTGCGGCAAAAAACACAGAGCCACAATATAATATTATACTGTTCGTCCCGAAATAATTCAATAACAGGCAATAAAAGCTCGAAAAGTTTTCACAATTGAAAATAAAAAACTCCCGAATTACTTCGGGAGTCAGAGGCGCCAACCAGATTTGAACTGGTGATAACGGTGTTGCAGACCGGTGCCTTACCACTTGGCTATGGCGCCATGGCAAATATTATATTATCACAATGTTTAAAAAATAAAAAGAAAAAAAATAGTTATATTCTTAATTAGTGACTCCGACGGGAATTAAGGAACCGCAGGTTCCGCTGCGAGCGAACGCTTTAGCGTTTGCGAGAGAACTCGTTCAATTCCCAACAAAGACTATATTCTTATCTCGTGACTCCGACGGGAATTGAACCCGTGTTACCGCCGTGAAAGGGCGATGTCTTAACCTCTTGACCACGGAGCCTTATTGCATGGGCCAATACCCATCCCAAATATCTCTTATATTTAGAA
>JAILAD010000004.1 GCA_024681795.1 Lachnospiraceae bacterium
GTATATACAATAATCAGAGAGAATGTCTATGAGTTTTGGAAAATATGGTTCATGAAAATTATTATCTAGCAGCAAATACAAAGAATCAAATTATAAACGACTAATGAACGAAACCCACTAGCACGTTATATCGCAAGATAATTTTTTAGTGGGCTATCTTTTGGTATTATATCAAACCACAATATATAGATTCTATATTGTAGCATTCAAGATTCGCCCTCATGACACTAAAGATGTCCGAAAGTTATTTTGCACTTCCGGTGTTGTGTGCTCCAAACTACGCTGATGTCCCCTTGCACGTCCGCTACTTAGAGGAAAGCTCCGCATACGGCCGCGTTAGTAGCTATCCTGTGAAAATCACATTTTTATGTAAAATCACTAATCATTCTTTTACTAAGAATTTTACCGGCACTTCTTTTGTAAGCCAGACTCCATTAACTGAACGAAAAAAACATAACCATCCTTAAACATACCTTAGGGAGGCAGAGGTCGCAAGTTCGAATCTTGTCACTCCGATAAAAAAATGCCTTGAAAACAAGGCATTTTTTGTTGCATATATAACTTTGCGGACAATTTGTGACAAATATCAAAAAGTTATCGTCTCCGGCGCTTCCGTAAAGGAACTGAACGTGGCGGTTGCGTTCTTTAAATAAAATACCTCGGTATTACCGTCATCTTCAGCATACATCGCTCTTAAATCCGGGTACGCATCAAGCATTGACTTCCTTGCTTCCGTTCTGTCATCTTCCACAAGTTCGCCTGCAATACGAAGCCATTTCCCGTCTTTAAATGCACAGATTTCCGCCTTGGGATTTGCATGAAGCTGTTTGGAAACATCCTTCACTTTCCCGGTCTGAATATAGAGTTTCCCTTCAAATACATTCGCCGTACCGAACGGTCTTACTCTCGGCTGATTGCCTTCTTCGGTTGCAAGATAATAAACGCCTGCTTCTTTTAAAAACTGAACTGCTCTTTCCATATGTTTCTGCCTCCCCAAAAACTAGCTGATCGTAATCTTTAAATCACTGCCCACCGCACCCGTCAGTAAATCTCCCATGGTGCGGTTATTCATTTGTTTCATTGCCCATTCCTGATCAATGAACACTTCCCCGCCGCGCAGGGAATCGCTTAATTCCGGAAAAACCTCTTTCATATGGGTATAAACCGCCATATCGAAATTCGTGGAAATTTCCCCTTCTTTGGTGGAAAAGGCGATATAGAAAACCCCGTCCTTTCCGTAGATGTAAATCCATTCCGCTTCGAGATCCGGATAATCCGCTTCGAATTTTGTCAGATAAAAAAGCTTTGCCAGTTCCATATACCGGTCATCCAGATTCGCATCAAAAATTGCAATCTTCTCACGAAGCTGTCTTTTTCTTCTGACCACACGGTATAAATATTTCCCCTGCAAATCCTCCGCAACGTCATAGATGCCGCGACCCAGAAACATATCCGCAACCTTCTTTGCATCGGCTTCTTTTCGTTTGTAATAAATCATGATGCGCTTATCCATATCATGATACAAAAGACCGTAATCAAAAGTTACGCGGGCATTACAATGCGGGCATGTATAATCAAACAGGGAAAGATTTTTAAGTTTCTCCGTCAGCTCCGGATCCTGTACGGAATTGATGCTGCCGTATACGGTAAATTTTCCCTCGCCCTGACACTTCGGGCAGGTTACGGTTTTTTCAACTGCTTTTTCCATAGGCACTCCTGCTTAGTGTTTTTTTCTTTTCTTTGTGATTTTGAAAATCTTTAAAAGCCCGAATAAAGCAATTCCGCCCCACGCAAAAGCAAGCGAGTATTTGAGCGCCTTACCGGGTAAGGACTTCTTCACACTCTTCGGAGCAACAAGCTGGAAGCAGGTAATGAATGCCAGAATCGGAAGCACCGGCAGTTTTTTTCTGTGTTTGGACTTACAACAGCCTTTTAAACATTTACACTTTTTCATTTCAGTTACCCCCTGTCGTTATCTTTTTCCCTTAAGATATTCCTTTTTACACAATGGATACAAACCTTACTCTTTTATTTTACTCCGTTTTTTAAGCCTCATCCAGTCCGAAAATATCATGGATGGCATTTGCAGCCTTGTCCGCATCCTTTTCATCAATCAAAACGGTAACGCGGATTTCGGAAGTGGAAATCATCTTGATATTGATATGCTCATTGTAGAGGCACTCGAACATTTTTGCAGCCACACCGGGATTGCTCATCATTCCGGCACCTACGATGGATACCTTGCAGACATTTTTCTCAATTTCCACATGCTCGTAATTAAGACGGGACTTGTTGTCCTCAAGAACCTTGAGCGCATCGTTACCGTAATTATCGTCAACGGTAAAGGAAATATCCTTTGTATTGCTGCGTCCTACGGACTGCAGAATCATATCCACGTTGATATTTGCTTTTGCCAGGGAATCAAATACACGGAATGCAGTACCCGGCTTATCCTCAAGTCCCACAAGGGAAATTCTCTCTGCGTTCTTATCTACGGCTACGCCGCTAACCAACATTTTCTCCACTTTAACATCCTCCTTAACAACGGTTCCTTCCTCATTGGTAAGGGAAGAACGAACCACTAATTCAACTCCGTATTTCTTTGCCATTTCAACCGAACGGTTATGTAATACTCCCGCACCGAGCGTTGCCAGATCAAGCATCTCGTCATAGGTGATTTCGGGAAGTTTTCTTGCTTTCTTTACGATTCTCGGATCTGCGGTATAAACACCGTCAACATCCGTATAAATCTCACATTTGTCGGCATGAAGCGCTGCAGCGAGTGCAACCGCCGTCGTATCGGAACCGCCGCGTCCGAGCGTGGTATAATCGTCATACTTGTTGACACCCTGGAAACCGGTGATGACTACGATTTTCTTTCCGTCCAGTTCGTGTCTGATACGCTCGGTATCAATTCTTTTCAGTCTTGCATTTCCGTATGCGGAAGTAGTATGCATCTGCACCTGATACGCATTCAGGGAGATGGAAGGTACTCCGAGTACATCCATTGCCATGCACATTAAGGATACCGAAGTCTGTTCTCCGGTGGTCATAAGCATATCCAGTTCTCTTCTGGACGGGTTGGGATTGATGTCCCTTGCCATGGCAATCAGTTCATCCGTCATTTTTCCCATTGCGGATAAAACGACTACCACTTCATTTCCGTTTTTGTAATCTTCGATGACTCTTCTTGCCACGTTGTAGATTCTCTCTTTGTTGGCAACGCTGGTCCCTCCGAACTTCTTTACAACTAACATTTCTTCCTCCTAAAACTCTTTATTTCCCCCGTCATTATATTCATAAATTATTTGATACGGATAAATTTCACCGCGTTCTCAAGGCGTACAAATTTCTCCAGAAAATCACCTTCGGTCATTTCACGCGTTACAATTGCAAATTCTCCGTCGATACCGTCTTTTACAAGCACCTCCGCATCCGCAAAAAGTTCCTTATAACTGCTTGTTTCCGCCGTACCGCCGATTCTTACAAAATAGCTGAAAACGAGTTCATTCTTGTCATTTAACGTAACCTTTTCTTCGGACCATTCAATGCCGGATGCTTTTCCGATATTCCGGGCTTCTTCCACAACATCGGATACCACCGCACTTGCGGTCGGAAGTTTTCCTGCGCCGCGTCCGTAGAACATCACCTTGTCCACCATGTTTCCGTGTACGAGAATTCCGTTGAATACGTCATTTACGGAATAAAGCGGATTCTCCGGATCCAGCATGAAGGGTGCTACCATTGCATATTTCTTCTCACCGTTTTCCTTACACATACCGAGAAGTTTGATGTTCTTTCCGAGTTCGGTCGCATAGGCGAAATCCTTACTGTCAACGGCAGAAATGCCTTCGGTATAAATATCTTCGTAATTCACGGTTTTCCGGTAATTCAAAGAGGCAAGAATCGCAATCTTGCGGCAGGCATCGTAACCTTCCACGTCCGCTTCGGGGTTGCGTTCGGCATAGCCCTTCTCCTGCGCTTCTTTTAACACATCCGCATAGTCGGAACCTTCCCTGTCCATTTTGGTAAGCATGTAATTGGTGGTTCCGTTTAAAATTCCCGTAATCTCATCGATCTTTTCTGCGGTCAGGCACTCAAGAAGCGGTCTGATAATCGGAATTCCGCCGCCGACGCTTGCCTCGAAAAGATACATGCAGTTATGCTCTCTGGCAATTTTTAATAGTTCCGGGCCGTGAGCCGCAACCAGCTCCTTGTTGGAAGTGCAGACACTCTTTCCGGCTTCCAGAAGACTTTTCGTAAACTCATAGGCAGGCTTTAAACCTCCCATGGTTTCGCACGCGATCTTTACTTCTTCGTCTTCCAAAATACGGTTAAAATCGTTCGTAATTTTATCTTCGAACGGATCTCCCGGGAAAGTACGGATATCCAGGATGTATTTTACCTCGATTTCCTCGCCGACGCGGGAGGCAATCGCAACCTTATTCTTAAAAAGTACTTCCACTACACCGCCGCCGACGGTACCGTATCCCAAAACTGCTGCTTTCATTTAAACTGTTCTCCTTAAAACTGCTTTTATAGTATACTTCCTTCCGTACCCGGTTCTCCCGGAACGGACATTTTTCTCATCTGCTCCAAAAAAGTCCTGACGCGGTTCATATAATGTTCCTCATCAAAGACTTCCTTCGCATATTCTTCCTCAAGAATTCCCTTCATGGTAAAAAACACCGTCATATCGAAAATATCCCGGTCCACGTAGGGTGCAAAGCACTCCCTGTTTACCTGCTCGTATGCGGCATTGATTTTTTCATGATAAAGACGGATATATTCGCCCACAGCCTCCAGTGCCTCGGGGCTGTTTTCCTTTCCGAGTTCCGACAGGAAAAGCGGCACATACGGATAGGATTTGCGCACAAGCATTTTTACCTCTTCAATCCCGTAAGTCGTATCGAAGAAGTCGGTCGAATCCGCGTTGAAGCTGGCGGAAAGTTCCATATTCATATATTTGATGGCATAGTCCACCACAAACGTATAAAGACCGATTTTATTGTCAAAATAATGAAACCAGAGTCCCTTGCTGACGCCGGCTTCCTTAACCATCTCATCCGTTGATGCCCTTTGATATCCGTTTATCGCAAAAACCTTCATCGCACCGTTAATCATGCGATCCTGTTTTTCTTTTTTCAGGTCAAAAAATTTCTCGTTCATCTGTCTGCCCTTCTGCATTGACCTTTTCGGTCACACAAGATAATAGCACAAATTCCCGCCGTTGTGCAATTCCTTTCCCTTAAGTTTTATATTTTTTTACGAAAATGTATTTTCCTGTTTTTTTCCCTTCCATTTATGCCCGAAAAGGAGTAAAATATCAAGTGTATGGTTTTACGTATATGCCGTATAACCTTTCAGAAATCTATTATTTTGGAGGCCCGATATGAAAAGTATGACGAAATTAATCCTGGCAGGTCTCGGTACCGCCGCAGTCTGTGCAGGTGTTTACTACGTGGTAAAGAACAAAGACAAATTCTTAAAGAGCGAAGAAGTCATCAATCCAGACGGAACCGCAGAAACGAGAACTTATGTGGTTCTTGACGTTGACGGCGCAAAGAAGAAAGCTACCGATACCATCCAGAAGGGCAAGGAAAAAGCTCAGGATACATGGAAAAAGGTTGAAACCGGCGCTAAGGATACCTGGGGAAAGGTAACCGGCAAAGGCAAAGAAGAAATGGAAGTAGACGTTGACAATATCGTTGATTCCGACGAAATTCTGGAAGCTGCCGATGATGCAAGTGAAGCCGTTGCGGATGCAGTGGACGAAGCACTTGAAAAAGCAAAAGAAGCTACGGCAAAAGCATCGGAAACCATTAAGGATGTCGTTGAAGATGCTGCTCCCGCAGAGGCATAAGAAGTTTCGCTTAATCAGGATAAGATTATAACAGATCCCACTACTCTTTCGTGTAGTGGGATTTTTCCTGCTCTGACAATTTCAACCGGCGGGATTCGTTCTCCTTTTCAATCGCGAAACGGTATGCTATAATATGTTGTTGATTTCAAAAATCATAAAGAAGTACGAGGATTATAAATATGGATGAAAAGAATTTAACCAATGCTCCCGGGGACGGAGAAGAAAAGAAGGAAGTCGTGTCCAGAAACTTCATTGAGGTGGAAATTGACAAAGACCTCGCGGAAGGTGTTTACGATACCGTACATACCCGCTTTCCGCCGGAGCCGAACGGATACCTTCATATCGGTCACGCAAAGAGTATTCTTTTGAATTACGGCCTTGCACAGAAATACGGCGGCAAATTCAACATGCGCTTTGACGATACCAACCCCACCAAAGAAAAAGTGGAATTCGTCAATTCCCAGCTCGAAGACATCAGGTGGCTCGGGGCAGACTGGGAGGACAGACTCTTCTTTGCTTCCGACTATTTTCCTCAGATGTATGAAGCTGCGGTAAAACTGATAAAAAAAGGAAAAGCGTATGTATCGGATCTGACTGCCGATGAAATCAGGGAATACCGCGGAACCTTAACGGAACCCGGAAAAGAAGATCCTTATGCAGGCCGCAGCATTGAAGAAAACCTTGCGTTATTCGAAGAAATGAAATCCGGTTCCGTGGAAGACGGCGCAAGAGTACTTCGCGCCCGCATTGACATGGCATCCCCGAATATGAACATGCGCGATCCGGTCATCTACCGTGTGGCACATATGACACACCACAGAACCGGAGATACCTGGTGCATTTATCCGATGTATGATTTTGCACATCCCATTGAAGATGCAATCGAAGGCATCACGCATTCCATCTGTACGCTGGAATTTGAGGATCACCGCCCTCTCTACGACTGGGTTGTAAGAGAACTCGAGTATCCTCATCCGCCCAGACAGATTGAGTTTGCAAAGCTTTATTTAAACAATGTCGTAACCGGAAAACGTTATATTAAAAAACTCGTGGAAGACGGAATCGCAGACGGCTGGGACGATCCGAGACTTGTTTCCGTATCCGCTCTTCGCCGCCGCGGTTATACCCCGGAGGCCATTAAGATGTTCGTAGAACTCTGCGGTGTTTCGAAAGCACAGTCCGTAGCCGATATGGGAATGCTTGAATACTGCATCCGTGAAGACTTAAAATTAAAGCGTCCCCGTATGATGGCAGTTCTGGATCCGGTCAAACTCGTAATTGACAACTATCCGGAAGGACAGACCGAAATGCTCACTGCTGCCAACAACCTTGAAAATGAGGCACTCGGCGAACGTGAAATCCCGTTCGGGCGTGAGTTATATATCGAGCGTGAGGATTTCATGGAAGAACCGGTTAAAAAATACTTCCGTCTCTTCCCCGGCAATGAAGTCCGTTTAATGAATGCCTATTTCGTAACCTGTACCGGTTGTGAAAAGGACGAAAACGGTAACGTCACGGTTGTTCACTGCACTTACGATCCCGAAACCAAATCCGGCTCCGGTTTCAATGCAAGAAAAGTAAAAGGCACCATTCACTGGGTTTACGCTCCCACCGCAAAACAGGTGGAAGTAAGACTTTTTGAGAATATCATTGACGAAGAAAAGGGAGTTTATGATAAGGAAACCGGTGAAATCAATTTAAATCCGAATTCCAGGAAAGTGATTCAGGCTTTCGTGGAGCCGGCGCTTGCAGAAGCAAAAGCATATGAAAGTTTTCAGTTTGTACGGAACGGTTTCTTCTGTGCAGACTACAAGGATTCGAAAGAAGGCGCTCCGGTATTTAACAGAATCGTAAGTCTGAAGAGTTCCTTCGTATTGCCGAAGAATTAAATTGCCGAAGAATTAAAAAGACCGTTTTTCCCGGTTTCAATACAGCAAAAAAGACAGTAAAAAAGAGGTCAGCCACGCTGACCTCTTTTTATTCTCCGGTTTTTAGGTTCAGTGTATCGGAAATCCGTATGCCTTAATCGGGAAATTATCAAATGCAACATATCTGCAGTATTCGTCTTCGGCCTGGAATGCTTTGGTTTCATCCGCCCAATCTTTCCACTCGCCGTCTTCGTAAGAGACAAAACTCTCCCCCTCATTTACGATTCCGTAATTATACAAGCCGACATCGGTATTTTCTTCCTTATGCATTTCTCTGTAAGCGGTAACACCGGTCGGACCGAGAGAAGTGGTATTTACAATTGCGTATTTTTCTCCCTCTTCCGTCATAACACTTTCACAAACCACGATGCCCATTTTCTCTCCGGTTTCAAAGCGCGGTTTTTCCTGAAGCAGAATTCTGTGATATCCGGCGTAAGTAAAGGTATCCGTTACGCTTACCACTTTCTCGCCGTCCGCAGGGTTATTATATCCATCTTTTAAGCGGTATACCTCAACGGTCACTTCAGCGTTAAGATCTCCTGTCAGTACGGAAACGGAATACAAATCCATATCATCATCGACGTCAAAAATATTCGCGGTACAGACGGGTTTGGAAAACAAAGTGGAATTATACATTCCCGCACTCATGAAGTCATTTTCCAGAACATATTCAACTTCCGGTATCACGATTTTATTTTCACCTTCTGCCGCTATCTCCGGAAAAAGTTCTTCATCCGTCAGAAATTCAAAGGACTGCGGAATGCAGAGATTTTGGTCATAATAGGATAAATAAAAATATCCGTCCATTCCCCATTCATCACCCCAGCTGTTTCTGACAATCCACGCACCGTCCTCCGGCGGTTTATGGTCCGCAAGAAAATTATCTTTGGAGAAACCATCGTCCCATCCCACAATCGTTACCGCATGGTTTATGTCTTTTACTTCGTATGTATACTGTGCCCAGACGGAGTTGTTTTCCCCGGTAAAACTCAGGTAAACCGTATCTTCGGAATCAGGGCTTTCTCCCGGTTCCAACGGCATGGACTGATCCGCATAATAACCGACTCCGATTGCCCTTCCCTTCATCAGTTCACTTTTGATTGCCTCCGTTCCGACCGCATTGTAAATGTAGTTGTTGTTTTCATCCCTCATCGCGGGATTCGGAAGAACATTCGTATTTTTCAGTGCAAAGGCTGAACTGAAACGTTCGCTCTCCGGAATGGACCAGTCCCCGCCGCATACAAGATATTCGTCCGAATTACAGTACGGATAATCCGCTTCTGTGTTCAGACCGATTCCGGCTGCCAGCGCAGAGGTCGAATCCAGAAAATTTCCGCCGCAGTTAAACACGCCGTTTTCCCCCGAAATCAGCGAATACGAGCCCTCACCCGCCTGACTCTCCTCAAACGGATATTCCCCTTCCGGATACATATTTTTTTCCGGCAGAGCCGTATTTGCAAAGTAGGCAAGATGCTTTTCGGAAAGATTCAGTTCCTCTCCGTAATCCTGCTTATACTCATCCACGGTAAGTCCGAGTGTGGTAAGAATACTCGCTTCGCATGCCGCAATGGTTGCAAAACTCCAGCAGGTACCCCACGGATACTGGTCCCTTACTTCCGTAATGATATTCCTGTCCCTTAAATCAAAGGTCCCCGGAAAATCATTTTCTCCTTCTTTCATATTCAGTTCCGAATAAAAGTCTATAACATCATTTCCGTATTTCATAATTTGGGTAGTTCCGTCCGAGAGCTGCTGCATAAGATACTCTGAACCGAGAAGGTCGGCCGTTGCAATTTCCGAGGTAACCTCGTTACTTTGAACCTCAGCCACAACCGAAGCCACCTCGGAGGAAGGTGTATCGGAACCGGTCTGACCGGCAGGTCTCGTGCAACCGGTTATTGATGACGTAAGAAATAATGATGCAAGCAGAATTGATATGATTTTCTTTTTCATGTTTTACTTCCTTCTGTATATTTTTATATGAGATATGTTTCTGAACAAAGACCGTTTTCCGAAAGAATCTCTCGTACGCATCCGTCTCGGAAAGACTCTGTGTTTTCCCCTTTTTCATATCCCTTCACATCCGTATCAGGAGAGGGATAAAACGACTGCTTTATGCGATATCCTTCCGGGGTCTTAATCAGCTCAAGTTTCCTCGGATAACTCATAACCCCGCGAAATCCTTCCGCTTCCGTAGGGAGTTCCATACTCTCCTTCGAATTTCCGAGCCACGCAATCAGAATCGGAAAATCCGTACCGGCAAAGAGATTCCCTGCGTAGAAATCCCTTCCGGTGTCCATCAGAATCGGCTGATTCTGTTCAATGTCCGCCGTAAATTTCATGCCGTCAAACGTTCCGACAAAATACTGCATCAGACGGGAATGAGGCAACGCATCCTTTGGAAATTTGGAATATTCTTCCTTAGGTGAATCCATGCTTAGAATCAGGACCGCCTTCTTTTTTCCGAAAACATCCGCAAAGAATATGCAGGGGCATTCAATCATTCCCTGAAAGGCATAAGGCGGCAGACTGAATTTTCCTGTCATTTCCCACGAGAGCAGATTTTCGGAAGAATAGAAACAAACCGTTTTTTCGGTCGTAAGACAGAGTGAAAAACCGCCTGTTACGGGATTTCGAAATACGAACGGATCCCGTGCCGGGGAAAAAGCTTTTCTTCCATCGTTACCCGTATCGGGTTGAATCCCCGTTAACTCCGGTGCAATCGGAGATGCAGGAATCACCGGATTTCCCTCATATTTTACAAAACAAATTCCGTCCGTGCTTGCGGCAACACACTGCATTTCCCGCCCGTCTTCCATCCGGTGGGACGTGTAAAAAGCCAAAAGCGGAGGATTTTCTTTTGTTCCGAGACCGCTTACATTGTCTTTGTCAAAGATGCAGCTGCCGGAGAAAATATCTCCGTCTTCATCGGGGCATAATGCAACCGGCAGATGCTCCCAATGAATTAAATCAGAAGATATCGCATGTCCCCAGTGCATATGAGCCCATTGAAGCCCGTTCGGGTTATGCTGATAGAACATATGATATGTTCCGTTCCAGAAGATGAGACCGTTTGGGTCATTCATCCATCCGTATTTTGGTGTGAAATGATAATTTGGACGGTATGTTCTCATTTTACAAGCTGATATTCGGTCACAAAAATATAAATGCTGTTGACTATGTTTAATCTGTAATGGTGCCTTTGTAATGGTGCCTGACCCCATTACGGTTCCTAATCTGTAATGGTGCCTGACCCCATTACACCGTACCCCTTAATCGGCAGATTATCATATGACACACATTCTCCCAGCGCACTGTCCCTGAAGGACGCAACCTCATCCGCCCAGTCATGCCATTCACCATCCTCATATGCCGCAAAACTTTCCCCCGGATTAATGATACCGCGATTATACTTCGTCACGTTTTCATCCGATCCGTTATGACGATACCGGAAATATGTAATGCCTTTCGCACCGAGCGCGGAGGTATTGACGAATGCAAACTTCTCGCCCTGATCCGTCATAACACTTTCCTTTACTACAATTGCGAGTTTCTCGCCCTTGTCAAAATGAAGTTTCTCATCAAGCAGCATTCTGTGATATCCCGCGAATGTAAATGTCTCTGTTACGGATGACACCTTCTCTCCGTCCGTCGGGTCCTTATAGTTATCCTTCAGACGATATACGTCCACCGTAACCTCTGCGTTTAAATCACCTGTCAGTGCGGATACCGAATCCATATCCATATCCTCATCAACGGTAAAAATATTAGCCGCATACACCGGCTTGTTAAACAGAGTGGAATTATACATTTCCGCCGGCATAAAGTCATTCTCCAGAATGCACTGGTTTATGAGCGTCATTTCCTTTTCTTCCGTCGCTTCGTTATCCCCGTTTTCTGCGGTATTTTCTCCATCTGTCGGCTCTTCTTCCTCTCCGGTACCGTTTAATTCTTCGTTTGTAAAGAATTCATAGCTCTGCGGAACATCAATATTGCAGTCATAATAGGACAGATAGAAATATCCGTCCATTCCCCAGTCCGGTCCCCAGCTGTTTCTGACAATCCATGCCCCGTCCTCCGGCGGTTTATGATCCGCAAGAAAATTATCTTTGGAGAAATGGTCGTCCCAGCCGACTAACGTTACCGCATGATTCGCATAATCAATATCATATGTGTACTGTGCCCAGACAGAATCATTTTCGCCTGTAAAACTCAGATAGATATGTTTTTCCTCTTCCGGTATCTCCTCAATCGGTTTTCCCAGATCCGCGGTGAATATAAGAGTTCTGACTTGTTTCGTATCAAGCGAATCAATATCGTATGTATCTTCCGGAATCTCGTATATAATAAGACGGAGTTTAAGCATTTCTCTTAATTCCGCATCCGTATATTGCTTACTTGCAGCTCCGTCAACATTATTCCTGTAATAGAGAAACTTCTGCAAATCTTCTTTTTTAATGTCCGGATGAACTGCCATCACCGAATCAACAAATTCATTTATTTTCTCTGCAGAAGGTGCCGGAACAGACTGATCTGCAAGGTAGGCAATTCCGACCGCCCTTCCCTTCATCAGCTCACTCTTGATTGCTTCCGTTCCGAAAGGATTGTATATATAGTTATTTTCCTCATCACGCGAAGAAGGATTCGGCAAAATGTTTGTATTTTTTATCACATAAAGAGAACCGAACCGCTCGCTTTCCGGAATCGACCAGTCGCCGTCGGCATCATACTGCCCCTCAGAATTCTGATACGGGAATTCTTTTTCACTTCTTATACCGATTCCGGAAGCAAATGCAGATGCCGATTCCAGATAATTTCCGCCGATGTTAAGAGGTAACTCCTTTACCCTTGCCAAAGGGTAAGTCCCCTCTCCTGCCTGTTCCAAAGGATAAGGATACTCGCCCTCCGGAAACTGATCCGCATCCGGCATGGCAAGCATACCGAAATATGCAAGATGCTTTTCGGAAAAATCCGGCTCCTCCCCGTATTTCTCTTTATATTCGTCAACCGTAAGACCAAGCGTACTTAGCAGGCTGCTTTCACACGCGGTAATGGTTGCAAAACTCCAGCATGTTCCCCACGGGCTCTGATTCCGCACCTCCGGAATAACATTCTTTTCACGAAGGTCAAAACTCTCCGGAAAATCCATACTTCCTTCCGTTGCATTCAGTTCCGTATAGAAATCCGGAATATCCGTTCCGTAGTCCAGAAAAACCTGACATTCCGAAAGGAGTTCCGACTTCAGGTACTCATGCCCCAGAATTTCAGCATCTTCCTCTTCCGAAACAGGTTCCGAAACAATCTCCGGAATTTCACTTGCCGAAGAAGCCGTTTCGGTTGCAGGCAATTTTTCCCCTGTGCATCCGGATACGGAACAACACAAAAACAGTAATGCAAAAAATACGGTTGCATTTTTCCTTCTCATACAGGCACCTCACTCATTATTATTGGTTTCGAACAAAATGGTTCCTTCACATTATACACTATTTATAAAATACATGGAATTCAGACTCTTTTGCAAACGGGTATATTGATAATCCCTCCTTTACAACAATTTCGGACTCACATGATTTATATATCATGTTCCGTCTTACTTTCGTCATAAAGAAGGGAATTATATTAATCAATAAACCTTACCCGAATCAGCCTGAAAAGCCGATCCGGATGACACCGGCCTTTCTTTCCGTCTTCGGTGTGGCCGGAATATCTTCGGCTTCGATAGTGGTAAGAAGCTTTGTGGTAATCTCTGAAGGATTCATTTTTCCAATCCTCATGGCAAGATTCATTTCGGCTTCTTCCAGAATTTTCCTGACAAAACGGCCGTTACCGAATTCACTGTCATTTCTGACTTTTTCATACAGGCTGCGAACCCTGTCCATGGCTGCATCCGTGATTTCATACTGTTTTTTCGAAACCATAAGTTTCGTGATTTCACATAATTCATCTGATGAATAATCATCAAATTCTACATGAAATGCTATTCTTGAAGACATTCCGGGATTTCGTTCCAGAAATTCCTTCATGGGTTTCGGATAACCTGCAAATATCACAATTACCTTATCCCTGTTATTTTCCATTTCCTGAACGATGGTGTTGATGGCTTCATCCCCGTAGCCGCCCGTTTGTCCGTCGGACAAAGAGTAGGCTTCGTCAATAAACAGCACACCTCCCTGCGCCTCCTTAAATTTCTTTTTTACTAAGGGCGCCGTCTTTCCGACAAACTCACCTACGATATCGGCACGGCCGACCTCGACGAATTTGCCTGCCGGAAGGATTTTTTCATCCTTCAGAATCTCGGCAAAAAGCCTTGCAACCGTGGTTTTTGCCGTTCCCGGATTTCCGGTAAATACCATGTGGCAGGATGACTTATCCTTCGAAATGCCGTGTTCCCGGCAAATCTTATCCATTTTAAAACCAGCAATGGCTTTATGAATGACATCCTTGGCTCTTGTAAGACCAATCAGCTCATCCAGTTCCTTTTCGGCACTTCCTTTTTCCCTCTCGGAAATCAGACCATCCTCTAAGCTGCAGATATCCTCTTCCGTTAATAAGAAGAGGTCTTTTTTCCGAATCTTGTTGGTATCCTTTCCGTTCGAAAGAAGTCTGACGGACTGCTTTTTTACGGCATTTTCAATCAGGTTTCGGACATATCTTCCGTTTCCGAAATTATCGATGTAGCAGACCTTGGAAAAGAGTTCTTCTGCTTTCCCGATTGCTTTATCCGTTGCGGAAAAGTTTTTCTCTTTCAGCATCAGTTTAAAAATCTCTGTCAGTTCCTCTCCCGTGTAATCCGGGAACTCGACGGTATAAGGGATTCGGCTTTTTAAACCTTCGTTTCGTTCCATGAACTCATTCATTCTGTCCTCGTACCCGGCAAGAATGACGATAACTTCCTCCCTTTTATTTTCCATTTCCTGAATCAGAGTTGTAACCGCAACATCGCTTTTTAGGGAATATGCTTCATCAATGAAAAGAACGCCTCCTTTTGCGGCCTCAAACGCTTCTCGGATGGCATATACGCATCCCAGACCGTCTAAATCCATCCCTCCGCGTTCTACAAAAGCACCGCTTTTTAAGATCCCTTTTTCCTTTGCTATTCCGGCAAAAAGTTTGGCAACGGTTGTCTTGGCGCTTCCCGGATTACCGCTGAAAATCATGTGCATACAGCTTCCCTGGTTCTTATTGCCCAGGCGTTTTTTACGCTCGATTGCTACCAGATTTGCTGCAATGATTTCATCTGTTTTCTTTTTTACGATACCAAGGCCGATCAGTTTTTGCAGCCTGTCATAGCAGGATCCGGCATTCTCGTCACGATCGAGCATAAACTCATCATTAATGTCGAAAGGAACATGGAAGACGTTTTTGCCGAGGCACCATGGCTCAAATTTATCATATGCCTGAAGTACATCCGTCTGCGTAAAAGAATCGCCCGGAAACAGTTTCAGGAATTCGGATGCCTGACCGGCATACTTTGCATATTCGGATTTGCCGATTAAATCTTTCAGGTAGGAAACCGCTGCTTTTCTGTCACCGGTGCCCTCCTTAATAGCTACCGTCCTTACATACCGGTTTAATTTCGGCAAAATCTGGAAAGCAAAACCCGGGTTATCAATATTATAGGTAAATACAAAAAGGCACTCGTTCCGATAGGTTTTAAACATTTTTTCCAGATATCTGCTGTTCATGGTATATTCAACCGGATCTTCACCGAAACGCTCGGTCAGGTCAATTACAATTACCCCTCCGTCATTGTTTTCGATGGTTTTTTCAATATAATTCGTACGATATTTGTACAAATCCTTTGAAATATTCCGGATAATCTCCATACGTCTGCTGGTCAGACGATTTGCCTGAAGGAGTTTTTGCATGAGACACTCCGTCATATCGGCTGTGGCTTCCAGGCTCCGCGCTGAAACAATATAGTGACAGAGATTTCCGACATATCCGGAAGTATTCGGATGTGTCCCGATTTCTTCCAGTTCCTGAATCAGGCCGGAATCGTATATCTCGCGGCTGACCGGCTTTCTGTCGGAAATGATTTTTTCATCCAGATCAAAATGAACATTTTTCCAGTCATCGGCATAGGCAGCATCATAAATCCACAAATCCGAAATATCACGGATTCTTAGGACTCCGCTCAGATAATCTCTGCGCTTGGATTCAAGAAGGTTTTCCAGGAAATCGTTCATGGTGATTTCCTCACGTTCCGAGATACAGTGAATCCGAATGCAGAATGCATCCCGCATTATACCGAGAATGGTATTCAGAGAGTTCATGTATGAATCGCGTTTTTCATCATAGGAAAATGACGAAAGCAGTTGCTTCCCGTCTTCGCGATAAATGAAAAACGTGATACCGTTCTGTACCTTTTTGTAGATGTAGTTATTTACGGCACAGATGGTATTGTCGTAAGAATAATCTTTCAGCCGTACTTTGGAATTTGCCTCAATATAAGAAACAGTGGTTTTTAATGCAAAACGATAATATCTCATTGTTATCCCTTCCTTTTCTTGTATTCCGGGTGTCTTTCGGGGACAGTCCCCGTCACACCCCCGCTACACCCCCGCTACACTTTATAATGGAATTTCCCCTGTTCAATTTCTTGGGAATGTCATCCTGCAATTCCTCCTCCCCGGCGCCGTTTGGGCTTTGGCTGCGGATGATAAAATGATATGGGTGGTTGTGGTTTGAAATACATCCTACCATATTGAGCTTCTTGACAGGCGACAATAGTGTGTCGTATATTGACATAAGCTGAAATTATTTTTTTTGAATTGCAAAAGCAACCATAAACGTATATAAAATCTGGAAAATCAAAATGAAAAATGAGAAACTACCAAAAATCACAAGACAGCTTTTGATCTTTTTTCTCCTATATAGCCAAGGAGACTATGTATACACGCCAAAGGATTTAATGCGGGAAGCAAAGACAGGGTCTATAAGAACGCTTGAACGGGATATATGCGACATCCGGGAAAGCGGACTGTTAAACGCAGTATATGATTACCAAAAGGTATCCTACGCATTAAAAGCACGAAAAGAAAAAGATACCGCCGTTTCTGACAAAAAAATCAGTAAATCAAGACAGAATCACCTGATCCGGCTGAAACGAATCGGTACCCTTCTTTCCGCCATGCCCGAAACGGTAGATAAATTTGAATATGACATGTATCTGGAGGCTCTGAAAGATTATACGGAATTGCTTGAGCAAATAAAAAAGAATCCCTCCTTGAAACGGGATCCGGATATATCGGAGGAACTGGACGAAAGACAAAATTATTATCTTGCTGCCACCGGTTATATTGAAAAACGCGATTTAAAAGCGGAATATTATGAAATCCTAAGCAGTCTGTACGGGGAAAAAATATCCGAAACACCTGCAAACGAAAGAACACGCCAGCGGGATTTCGCTGAGATCAACAACATTCCATGGATTCTTTTGTATTATGATAAAAAAATCAGAAAGTATATTTACTGCTGCACTTACTCTCTGGAATAAAAAAATCCTGCAGCATTTGATACCTGCTGCAGGATTTTCATTTTACATTTTTTGGTTCAGATATCTCTTTAATCTAAGGTACAGATATCGGATCTGCTCCGGATGAACCCTTCCTGCCGAGTGAATCGGAATTTTCAATACGAACTTCTACCTGATTACCATTAACAATTCTAAACTGCATATTCGATGCCTTTCCACCAAGGTAGGAAGAATTGATATGGCTTTCAATATCGTACGGATCAAAACCTATGATTTCATAAACCGCTCCATTCAGTGTACCGTCTGTTCCGCCTCCGCCAAGAGCTGTAACGGAATGCCACTCTCCGTCAGAAAAAAACCGAATACTGTCATAATCACCGGCAATAACACTTGGATCCATCATTGCCGTAGTAATTGCCGTTCTAACCGTATCGCAAAGCTGGATATCTGACGAAACATTTGTCTTTTCAATATATTTTGTCAATGACGGAGCCATAATGCCAACCAAAAGCAACATCCACAAAAGTCCGAACGAAGACAGGATAACCGCTGCAATGGACAATCCTTTCTTTCTTCCGCTCTTCTTTGCCAGATCAACAATTCCCATAATCAACCCGGCTAAGGGAATGAAGAAGGATAAAATAAATGCGGCAATACTCAAGCCTGTAGGGCCGGTTTTTACGGGTTTTCCCTGTTGCATGGCCGTCGTCGGATACCCTCCGGCTGATGCATATGCATTCTGAGCATAAGAAGGCTGCGCATTGCTTGCAAACTGAAAACCGCACCGGGTACAGAAAGCAGCGCTATCCTCCAACTGATTACCACACTGATTACAATACTTCATATTTTTCTCCTCCTATTGTCTATATACTTGTCTATATACGTTTATTAACAAACGTTCTACAGCACTTATGTATTTATTCTTCTTCCGAAAATGTTCCACCGTCATTTGTCTCATCTGTATTCTGTGAATCATTTCCATTATTGTTTATTGAATTGTCACCCTGATCATTCTCGGAACTGTCTTCCGGTGCAACATCTTCGCTTCCGTTTTCCCCGCTCGGATTATCATTCTGGGAAAAATCCTCACCGTTATCATCGGTTTCTATGCCCTGACTGCTTGTTTCACTGTCATCCGAAAATTCTTCCGAGGTGATTTCCGAGGTAATTTCCGATGTATTATCTGAAATACCCGGATTATCGGAACTATCCTCGCCGGCTTCAGATGATTCCTCCGAATCCTTCTCTTCAGACTCGGGCTCCCCCGAGGTATCTTCCGTATTTATCTCATCATTCTTTTCTTCGTCTTCTCCCGCAGAATCGCCGTCTTCCATGCTTTCCGCAGTATCGTTTTCGGAATAAAACGCAGTATCGTCATTATTGTTTTCCGGAATAATTTGCCCGCCCGCAACAGGCATTATCACTTCTACTTTTGCGGAAAGCTTTTTACTTCCTGTCTTTTGGATTCCTTCCTTTAATGTGGACTCTGCTTTTTCCCTTTGACCGGTCTCGTTATATACATCCGCTAACAATTCATATGCCGTATCCGTTTGGGGATTTTTCTGTATTGCAGCCTGGTACTCCAGGATGGCCTGATCATAATTGCCTGCACTTATATATTTCTGAGCACGCGTAATATGCCGGCTGTAACTGGTACTGTCATATCCATACCATGCCAACACACCGGCAAGCAGTACCAGATTCACCGATAACATAATGAGCAGAATAATAATTGTTTTTCTTTTTTTATCTGTCATATCCAATCATGGGGGTACTAGCGTACTCTTTTTCCTATACCCGTTTCCATTAATAAATATAAAATAATTCAACCATTTACTCATTCCATGCTTTGCTTCAGTAATACAGGACTATTGAAGAAGTTTAATGATCTCGTTGTAAATGGTGTCCGCGTCATCGCTTCCGTTCAGCGTATACGATCCAAGACCGGATGACGTATCCTCTTTATTTCCTCCTACCGGAAAGAAATAAAAATGAATACCCATTATTTTTTTATCTGTCAAGTCTGCCCCCGGCGTATAGTTCCACTGATCAGACACAATCCTGTTGCAATTGCTCAGCATTTCCGCAAGAGCTTTTGCATCATCCTGCGTGGACACATATACGATAGTATTAAATGTTCCGCTTTGATTCAAATCACTGTTTGGATACAGTGCTATTTCTTTCGTCAATGCATCTTCATAATACTTACGGGCAGCCATACCATAAAAATTCTCAAACCGGTACTTCCCAAAATTATCATCGGGTTTGTAATAAACATCAAATGTCAAATCCCTTTGATTCGACGAAAACGTATAATGATATTCATTCTTGCCCATAGCACCTTTTTGTACAATAACATCAATCTGATGTGCCGGCTCCGGAATCGTTTTCGCAACATAATCCGCAACATCCCGATCCGCCTTTTTGGCAGAAACGGAATTGCATCCAAAAAGCATTGGGAACATCGTCATTATCAAAATGAATCCCGCAGTTTTTTTCAGCACAGTCTTAATTCTCATATGAATCCTCCAAAATAAGAGTGGCCTGCACACTCCCTGCTGAACTATACCGTTCCTTCTGTGCCGGCTGTCGCTCTTCCGCTTATAAACATTTTATCATACGCCGCTTCTGCATCCAAATCCGCCTGCCGGTAATAATTACTAGCATTCTCCAATATCGTACAGTGTTTTCCCAGCAGATTTGCCAGTTCTTCAACACGCACTTTTTCCTTTGATATCTTATGCTTTACGAGCCAGCCGACTGCAGACCGGTATTTTATTGTATTTTCAATATCATCCAGAATTGACTGTGCCTGACGGAGATCTTCTTCTATATCACCATATTGCTCGGAAAGCGCTAACAACGCAGGAATGTTTACCTCAAACCGGAGAGGACTGTTGGTGCCGGAAGCAGTTGACACTCTCATATCGTTACCCCAGTTTGCAATCTTGTTAATTCCCTGTGAAATCTTTGAAATACCACTGATCAAATTTCCCCATAAAGAATGATCCGCCCATATCGCTGTACCCATCAGTGCGATTTCATCCGGCGTCGGACCTCCCGGCCGGTCCGATACATACCCGCCGTCTGTATTCAGATTTGCCAGAGCATGTCTGCCAAAACAGTCATTTCCCATATCATCAACATTAACGGTACGGGTTCTTCCGGGAGTATATAATAAAGCACCTACCGCACTCCACTGATAATGATCAATTCGTCCCTGCATTTCTGCAATTCTCATAGCGTGAACAGCAAGGTATTCATCTGAAAATCCGGGACTGTCAAGACCGACAATCTGGGTGATTTTGTCACGCATACCATCCGGAGCATCAAGAGCAGCATCAATCGCAAGATTTCCGCCTAAAGAATGTCCCGTAAAAGCAAATGAGTCATACTCATCACCAAATCGTTCATACATTTGCTTTACAAACGCTTCTGCCTGATGTTGCTGCCATGTCTCCGTGCTGTTAAGTAATCCCGCATCTGCACCAAGCCAGTCGGTTATTACCTGCTGCATGTTATCTGACTCACTTCCGCGAAAGGCAACAATAGCACTTCCCTGACCGTCGTCTATCATACAACCGTACATTCCGCTTGCATCCTGATCGTCTCCGACTCCGACTATTCGCCAGTTATCATAGGCAGATTCGTCCCCACGGGTGTTCGCAGCAATATCCCTGATTTTCTGAACACGCGAATCTCCGGGATGAGTATCCATATACCGGCCAAGAGAAACACCGGCCGGGATATCTAAATAAGCAATTAAGGACGCAATTTGCATCTCAGCATCTGTATAACTCATTTATTCCTGCCCATCCTTTCTTCCCATTCTTCCCTTGATTCGGCAATTTTACCCTTTTCTATATTAAATCGAACAGGGTTATTGCCCTCCAGGACTTTACTGAAATCCATATATTCTCTGTCGTGGGATTCCCGATATACCTGTGCCCTTTTTCGAATTTCATCCGGCAGTATATACAAATTAAGAACACCGGATATTAAAGAATCCTCCGACAGCATTTCATTTACTGCTGTATATAAATCATCTTCTCCCTTTTCTTCCGGTGTATAAAAATAATCAATAATATAGCAATTTTGCGGATTATATTCCTGAATTTGCTCTATGGACAGCTTCGTGCTTTCGATTTCAAATCCTCTGATCAAGGAACCCATGCAAACAAATAATTTTCCGCTTAAATCGGAAATACGGCCCAGCATTTTTTCACAGTATTCACTGCATGCCGATTTAACGGCATATTCATCACAAATAGTGGAATTATCCAGAGCAACCCTTGCTTCAAATAACATCTCCGGGCGGTCCGTAGAATACATAATCATAGTATAATAGTCGAAATTAACATCTGCCGGCCTTGCCTTAAAACAGCCAAATTCAATTCCGTACTTATCATGCAACATTTCCGACGCAAGTTTTCCTCTTTCGTCCTGATCCGGAAGTGATTCTATTAACCTGTAACGCTCCTCATAATTAACAATCATTATCTTCCTCCCTGATGAATGCCGAAAATATTATTTGCCATATCCTCGGCGGCTTTCAAACGCTCTGCTGCAGCTTTAAGGGTTTCTGCCATTAATTTTAACCGGTTAGCTTCCAAAAGAACATTGCAGGAAAGCCAGAAGATTTTCCTTTTATATTCAGAAGCAGCCTCTCCGCGCCATGCATTGAAGCTGTACCACTCATCCATTAATTTAACACCTTTTTCCCCCATTTCCTTGGCCAAGGCTTCCATTTGTTCTGATTTGGCAATAACATCGTTAAAATCAATATATATTCCCATTTCATCCGTATTTTGAGAATTCTGTTCTGACATGTTTTACCTCCCTATATAATGGCATCTGACGGAAGCGAATCAGCCTCGGAAATGTTAATTTCTTCCGCACTGCTGTATATGCCTGCCATCGTTCTCAATTCATTTACATGTTCCGTAAGTCTTTTAGATATTTCATCAATATAATCCTGCTTTTGCTGATATGAGGAAATATGCGCTTCAACTCCGCTTCCTTCCCAATATTCCCTGGCTTCCAGGACCTTCTCCTCAAGAGACTCAAAGAGATGCATCGTCCTGCCCAATACTTTTAAAACTACATCCGATGCCATCTCCAATTCTTCGGTCTGTACCACTATTCTGTTAGATCCTTCCATACCGTAACCCCCGCTATGACATATACAATGTCCCCACTTCTTCCTGAACATTTAATTCCGCCGTTTGATAGGCTTTTCTTGCTTCATCAAAAGAATTAACATATTCTTTCCCGATTCTGTACACATCTGTCATATATTCCAAATCGGCAAGCATCTGTGCCTGAAATGCCTCATGCGCATCGCCTTCCCAGGTATGGCTTAATTCAATCAGCACTGCTTCCAACTCTTTGATCTGATTGGGAATTTCCTCCACCAAAATGTCTATTTCTTCTGAATCCTCTCGCATTTGTCCTGTATCGACCCTGATATAATCCGCCATAAACACCTCACTGTTCTCTCACATACATTGTTTTTCTTGTTAATCTTTTCCTGATGATTATTTGTTATAAATCCTGTCCCTGGCGACATCGATGGCTTTTAGTTCCGCATCCAGAGTATTCTTTGCCATTATCTGTATTTTATCTGCTACAATCAGTAAATCTGATACGGTTTTATCAACTGTCGAGGAAGTAGTATTACACTTATTACAAAAACGGTCTGCATTTTCTCCTTCCCATGCCAGATGGATTCCGTTTATAACCCCATCAAATTCTCCTTTCATTTGAGCCCGAATATTTTTGGCAATGTTCTCTATATTGATTGCAGTATTCATTGCCTGGCTATAATCCAAACGAACCTGATTCTCTCTGATTCCTAAATTATTCAGTTCAATGCTATCATTCAGATCCAACATAATTTTATCCTTTCTTTGTTCTTCGTTTAACCCGATTGTTTACAGGAAAAATCTTTTTAGAAACGCAGAAGCCAAACATAATCTTTGTTTTCTTTATTTGCCAGTTTTTCAAATTGGGCTTTTACGTTCATAAAAATCCTTGTTTTCCGATCTTCTTCCTCTACATTGATTTTATCAATAGGAATATTGGGAATGCTGTCATGAAACCGAAAAACAATGGAATCTACCGGAAGAACCGCCTCTCCGTGAATACTGGGATAAAATTCCCCGGTTCTTCCGTCTCCGTGTTCCCATCCGGGCAAATACAACACCTTCCTGTATGTCTGTTCGATAAAAGATATTACATGATCCATATTTTCTTCTTTCGGTTGTTCCTCGGAGATTTTCGAAAGAAATTCGAATTCCTCTTCCGAAAGATTCTCAACCCTGGGATAATTATAAAGAGTGATTAAATGATCAATCCCTGTTGGTACCATGAAATTTCCCTTGGAATTCATAAAGCCTTTTTCCAAAGAATCAATGGAATATACTTCTCTTAAATATGCTTCCGCCAGATCTCTGTAGTTCGATTTTGCTTCATCTAAAGATATCATTTTATTCTCCTTTTAATGCTTTACGACTTCATAAAAAATGTCTGTTTGATCGTTAATTATTTCATTTGGATTCAGATAGTACTTTTTCCCCCAGGATGACACAATTAAATATCCTTCCTTCGTAACACCGGTAACCATCATACTATGACCTCCGTTTATATAATGGCTTTGGGAAAGTACCCCGTCTTCAACCGAACTGTAAATATTTCCATGGTAGAATGCTACCAGCACTTCATCTCCTTTTTCCAGATTATTGATTACTTCCCAGGAGGATAATTTCTCTTCGTATTGCAAATCAACATCTATACCATGCTGTCCCATAAAGTCCTCTAAGTATTCTTTGTGAGTATTGTAGGTTACTCCGGATTCTGCATCAACATCATATCGTGAATAAATATCCGTTATTAAGGCATCATAATTTAAATCGCCGTTATAATACATCGGATAACCGAAGTCCCTCTCAAACTCCTCTTCTCTTCCAAGATACTCCTGAAAAACAACATTTGCCATAGAAACATATCCACAACCTTCGTTATTCATTTTGCTGAAATAATTCGCCGGTCCGGCGATATCTCCAATCAACGGAACAAAATACCAGAATGAAATATCCGGATTATTTCGTTTAGCAATCTCCCAAAGTTCTTTTCTGCGGTCCCAGCTCATATTCATTGCCGATCCCTGGTCTCCGCCGTAACTGCCTTCATCATCGAACAGAATATTATCGACTTCATAGGGCGTTACTTCTCTTCTTTTTACATTACCTTTTAGCATTTCCTTAAGCGTATTAATTGCCTCAGAAACGGAATGGGATATAGTCGCCACAACTCCTGCAGGGGTATTGGCAATACCACCCATAATATCCTTTTCCGTTTTTTCATATTCGTTAATTACATAACCAAGGCTTAACGACTCTTTGTATAACCGCTGCCCACACTCCGTGAGGTTGCCGCTAAGAATCTGCATTGATTTTTCCACCTGTTCGCGAACACTGTCGGACAAGCAGTTATATTTATATTGTGAAAGCTGATTGGCGTTTTGCTTAATAAAATTTGAAAAATAATATAAACTAATGCATCCATCATCTAAATTTTCTGTATTCACTCTAAAATATGCCATTTTTTCTTCCTTTTTCCCTGTTAGTCCCGTTTCTTACACTGCCAACTTATACAATTGCATCCGACGGAAGTGATTCAGCAATCTGAACATTCATCTCTTCATTTTGTGAATATACACCGGATATTTCCATTAAATCTTTCGGATGTTCACTCAGGCGGGTAACTATTTCATCCATTAATCCTTTATGTATAAAGAACATCTGACGGTAAAGATCTCCTGCCTCGCCTTTCCAATTCACTTCCGTGGATTTTACCGTCTGACCTATTAACTCCAAACGATTCCTCAAATCAGTAACTAACGCTTCCATATCGGTTGCTTTATCATATAGTACCTGAGGTTCTACAAGTACTTCGCAATTTACCAGACTCATGTTTATCCTCCCTATGCAATAATGGAATCCACTATACTGCCGACTTCCGCTTCACAAATATTGTATTTGTTATTTGCTTCCTCAAAGTGATTCTCAATTTTCATAAGCATCTTCAAAAAATCTTCAAATTCTTCATGATCCGCTACATATTGCTGATAGAAAGCGGTATGCGACGGCCCTTCCCACATGGGATTCAGTTCCTCGACAGTCTGTGAAAGTTTTCCTATTACCTGCTTTAGCTGTTCCGCCTCATCCCTGAATTGAGTCAGCTGCTGCAGCAGCGTATCGGTATTCACTTCTATTTCCCTCATTCGGATACCTCCTCATTTTTGATATTATCTTTATATTTCCCCGGCAATCCGTATTAACCTGCCGTTTTTTTCAAAGTTAAATTTCCCAAAATATAATGAATTATTTATTTCTTTCTTTTCTAATACTTCTTTATCACTTTCGGTTCGTTATTCCGATTCTTTTTTCCGGAAGCTTCTCTTCCGATTAAATTCTTTAACTTCTGTTTTACTCTGGTTTTTGTTTTGAAAAACGGTATGATTACGGTTTTTACGCACCATAATCATACCGTCATTATCTGTCCGCTCTATTATGAAATTGCGTCCGAAGGAAGGGAATTTGCTTCCGATTCATTTAATTTTTCAGCGTTCTCATAAATGCCTGCCATCTCACGAAGGTCATTTACATGCTCATTTAACATGTTGCGCATTTTCTGCATATCGTCTTCGAGGGAATTGAATTTGTTGATGTAAGCAGTTGCTGCATCGCCTTCCCAAACGGAAGCAAGATTTCTTGCATCATCAAGCATCTGCTGTGTAAGTGTTGTAATCTGTCCGTGTACTCCTTCAAGATTATCGGCTGTTGATCTCATTTCTTCCGGTGTAACTAATAATTGTCCCTGCATGGTTATTCTCCTTTCAATTATCGCTCAATAGCGTTTACAGTAATTTGGTTTCTTCTCGTTCAGACCGGCTTAGCCATAGTTTCTGGTAGTGGCAATATCCGTATTCTTACGCTCTGCAGCGTCATAGTTCTGAGCAATGTACGAAAGTTTCTGATAGTAATCCGTAATAACATTACTGAAATTATCCATCTGAGCCTTGTCCTGCGTGTATGCATTCACAAATGCATCTTTTGCCTCGCCTTCCCACTGTGCTGCAAGTGCCTGGGAAGCTGCTTCGAATTCCTGAATCTTAGCCTTCAAATTTGCATTCGCTTCATTCAGCATCTCTGCACGATTTTTCAATTCTTCTGCCGTTACTCTGATTAATGCCATTTTTTTACCCTCCTGTAAAATTAGTTTTGGTTGGTTTGTTTTGATATATTCATCATACAGCCGAAGCTGTAAATAATGATCTTTATATGACAGACTGCCGAATTATCCGACAAACGACATATTTATTTCCTATCGGCGAAGGTTATCAAACAATTCCCTTATGTTTCTGCCGATCTGTTCCCCCACCTGTCTGGCCTGCTCTTCCTGCTGTCTTGATGCTTCTTCCGCCCGTGCCTGTTCAGCTGCTCTGGCTGCCTCGGCTTCTCTTGTCTGCTGTTCACGATAAGCCCTTTCTTCTGCGATTCGAATAGCTTCCATCTCTGCATCATACAGTACCTGTGCACGATGTCTGGTCCATTCAGCCAGTTCCGCAAAAAGCTTCGTCTGCTTTTCCATTTTTTTCCCCAGTTCCCTGCTTATGGACTGGAAGTGGTCAGCATTCCGGCCTTTCCAAACCGCTGCGGCACCATCCTGCATCTCAGCATGTTCCCGATCCGCCCTGCGAAGAATTTCAACAGCCTCCTCTATTACTCTGGCCTGTCTCTTTGCTTCTTCAAAATTAATTTCAACCTGTGCTCTTGTCATCCCGGTTCTCCGCTGTTGTTTTTACAATTCATTCGTTCTTTTTGTTCCGATATTTCATGCATGTCACTTACAGGCCCTGCATAATTCGAACTCCCCTCGGCAGTACGATTTGTACCATATGCTGTCTGCTTACTATTCTCTCGTTTTCCGTACGCACACCTTCTGCATTGTCGCAAACCCTTCGCTCCGCTCTTTCATATAGATACCGGATTTCTTCCAACAGGGAATGCAGTCTGCAAAGAGCGGAAATCTGTTCCTCCAACCCTTTCATCAGCTGTTTTAAACGATTTACCTGCTCATCCATGCTTGACATATTGGAAAGTGCATTACAGGCAGACTGAAGTTTATTGTATGCTTCACTTCTCAGTCGGATTTCATTCAAAATACGTTCTGCCGTATTTCTTAAATTGTCAGGATATACTACAAACATTTTATCCTCCAGTCTACACTATGGCATCAGAGGGTAATGCATCCGAAACCATTCGATTTCTGTATTCCTCTGTCAGGTAATTCTCGGAAATCTCTGCCAGATCTTTTGCCCGAAGCTCAATCCTGCGGATGGAGTTTTCCAGATTCTCTCTCTGACTGAAGAACAGATTACGGTGCATGTCTGCCCCGTCCCCTCGCCAGTACGTTTCCGTCGCACTCATAATCTGTGCGGTGACTTCCATCTGATCCCTCATTTTTGTCACCAGCGTAAGCATGTGAGTGGATTCCTCAAACAACTGATTCGGTTGTACTCTAAATTCGATATTCGTCAAACTCATAACCATTCTCTCTGTCTTTATATGTTGTTCTTATAAACCGTCTTCTCTTTAACCGCCCTTTTTATCTTGCATTTACGGCATTCGGAAAGAAGAAATCGTATCCCTGACTGCACCTTCACAACAGTCATACTCCGCAACCGCAGCCAGCATGCTTTCAATAATATTTTCAATTACCTCGCACATATCCTGCATCTGTTCCCGGTTCAGTATGCATTGGTTAACAAATTCATTATGCGCTTCCCCGGCCCACATACTCTGAAGAGCCTGGATGGATTCTTCCAGTTCACTAACCGTACTGTTTGTAGCGGCAAGGCTGTTTCTTAACTGCTCTATCTGATTTCTCATTGCCTGTGAATCCGCTTCGATTACATTCATGTTCGTCTCCTTGGATATATGATTTCTGTTCGCGTGAATTACTGTTTATGTTTGCATTATAGCCGGTGAAATAATCTTTTCGGTTACCAACTGACGAAATGCACATTTTTCTGACAAACTGCATTTTTAAACCGGCAATTCTGATAACTCTTTCCTGTGTTTCCTGTGTTTCCGTTATTTCAAAACAGTTTTTTCCGTATATCAGGTCAGACCAGCCAGCAAAAGAATCGTCTCCAGAAGTCTGTCTTCCGAGTAATAATCCGCCTTTTTATCCGTACCCGTTATCTCCAGCATCAGTTCGTTACCCTTATCCCAGTAAACATACAGAGTTGATGTTTTCATTTCTTCCGTTCCGGTATAGAAATCAGCCTTAAAACGATAATCTGACGGTTCTGCTTCCTCATAAACGGTAAACTCGACTCCGTACTCATCCGTTTTTTCTATTTTTCTGCGTATTTCCTGAACTTCCCCCGGAATCTTGCTGTTCGGAATATAATTGCCGTTTTCCAGAAACACACGCAGAATAGTCTTTGGAAACATTTTTAATACAATGTACTCCCCTTCTCTTGCACCGGGTTCCGCCAGTACCAGATTCTCTTCCTCACTTATATAGAGACAGCAATCCGGCACTTCCCTTTCCGGCGAACGAAGCATAACCGTGTGTTTGCGTGTGGCAATTACTTTCATGATTGCAAGCATATCATCCGACAACCGAAATGCTTCCCCGTTATGAACCAGAAGGTTTCTTTTCACCATTTCCAATATGGTTTGCAATGCTTCTTCTTCACCCGGTGTTTTCTCGTGCTGTTCAAAACATACAACATCCGAAATGCTGCAGGCATTACAGAGCAGGATAAATTCCCACTCTCCGAGTCCGATTCCTTTTTCGGTTATTTCATATGTCTTTTCCTGCATATCTTTTTTTCTTTCTTTCTCTCTGTTCTGACTTCCGATATTCCGTATCCCTGCCGAACGCTGTCAGCCTCTTAACGCTTCAATCAGTGTACCCTTGTAACTTCTGGAAACCGGCACACAAAATCCTTTTCGCAAATAGACATTGTTTCCCTTTATTGTCTCCACCGTGTTTTTGTTGATTATAAAACTGCGATGTGTTCTGACAAAAGTATCCGGAAGTTTCTCCGTAAGTTCTTCTATGGTTGCGTAAAAACCGTATTCTTCATGAAGAGTCCGGAGAAAAATTTTCTTCTCTCTTGCTTCGAAATAATATATCTGCCGAAAGGGAATAAAGGTTTTTCCGTCTCTGGTTTCCACTACAAAAGAATTCATATCCCCTTCTTTTTCTTCCATTTTGGAAAGGCGGTCCCGGAAAAATTCCTCCAGTGAATCTTCCACGGTTTTTCGTTCAAACGGTTTCACCAAAATCATATCCGGTCGTATACCGGGTTTAAGATAAAAGGTTGGCGGTGTCTTTATATCCGTTACCAGCGCAAGAGGCGAATCCGAATACTTCCTTCGCATCTGGGCAAGAAATGAGATGCAATCCGGAACACATACGTCCATACACAGAAAATCCAAAATCGGTTCCTCTTTTAAGTAATCCGCACATTCCTTCACGGATTTACTGAAATGAAGGTCCCAATAATCATCCGTAAGTTTAGCCGCCAGTTCGCGGTAAACCTCGGATAATTCCTTTTTCTCGTTATCATTTTCATGAAGTGTAAGAAGGTAAATCATTTTTGCTTAAACTGTTACTCCCGGATCTTTTAATCAATCTTTTATAAAATGCTTACTCCGTCTTAAGAAGCGGAACTACCACCGTATCCGTTTCATCTCCTTCATGTGCCGAAAGCAGGGCAATTCCGGGCTTTAATTTCCTGGTAAGAGCTGAATACGGAACATTCGGGAATTGCATAATACGCTGATCCTGCCCATTTCCGCCGAAGTGTGCACCGACCTTTTCCTTTACAAAATTCAGATACGTCCTGTCCGACTGCACATCTGCAATACCGTCGTAATTCAGACCGGCGAACCAGTAAATATTGTGCCTTGCGCCCTTATCCAGAACATTCTGCACAAAACCGGAAACATCCTTGACCCCATCGTCTCCCTTACGTATTTTCTTTGCAAATTCAGGCAGATTCCCGACAATAAACACTTTCTTCCCGTACCTGCCCATTTTCCTGTACAGTGCCTCTTCCGAAAGTCCTTCCGCAAGGCATTCCTGTTTCAGTTTGTTACGCTCGAGAAATTCCGGGAACAGAGCCGTGAAAAACTCGGACATCTTTACGCGGTCATCAATATAAGTCGCCTGAATTTCTTTTGCGACACTTCTGAATTCATTTTCAAAATCAAAAATTACCACCTCTGCACCAATCATGGCAGCTGAATAAGCTGCAATTTTAAGGGCATTGGTTTTTCCGGTTCTTCCCTTTCCGCCGATAATATAGGTGTATGTCTTCTTTAAATTGATACCGTATACATCCGCTGTCTCCTGATCGTAACCAAAAGGAAGATAGTCGCCCGTTGAAGCTAAAGAAAGAACGGAAGCCAAAGAGCAATACATCTTCCATTCCGGCTGTTCCGGAATAACCGGAATCACGCGTGCTTTCGGACCTGTCAGCGTGTTCAGGAATGTCATCAGTTCCTTGCTTCTCTCCGCCTCTTTGTCACTCTTTCCGAATATTGCCGCCTGCCACTCTAAAATACGCTTATCCAGAAGCAGAAGTCCTCTTCCGGGATTCTCTCTCGGAGTTGTCCTGCAATGCCCGAAAATATTTCCGTATTCGTTGGGATCGTTGCAATTGAGTGCAAGTTTTACTCCGAAGTTTGCCAGTACACGGTAACTCAGGGCATTGGCTGTTGCTGCCGTAACAACCAGGGAAATTCCCACACCGATTGCCTCACGGCTCAAAGAGCCGATCAGTTCCGTTTCATTCGGGAAGAATTCCTTAAATGCGGCAAAATTGTCAATCGCCACAACAATCATCGGCATATCCTTGTGTCCTGCCTCTAAGTAAGCGGCATAGTTTCCGACTCCGCTTGCCGAAAGAACCTTCTTTCTTTCCGTTACAAAATGGAACAGCAGTTTAAAGAGGTTCTTACATTTTTCACTCTCATTGGAAAGAACAACTCCGCCCACGTGAGGAGCATTTTCAAAAATTTTCAGCACCATGCTTCCGCAGTCAACCAGATAAAGATTTACCTCCTCAGAAGTATATCTGCGCATCAGGCCGTAGATAATGGTTTGCAGAAGGACCGTCTTACCCATCTGGGAAGATCCCACAATATAGATATTATCCTTGGAAACTTCCAGATTTACGGGTTCCTGAAGCTGCAGTTCCGGATCATCATAGATTCCGACAGGAACCGAAATGCTTTCTGTCCTACAACTGTAGTTTATTTCATCCGTACGGATAACCATTTCCAGTGAAGGAAGACAGATACCGGGAAGATGGGGAATACCGGACTCTTCACAGTAATTGTGAATGTATTCCACAATACTCTGAAGCTGGGTTACCTCTTCGCCCTGCTTCTTCTCCTGTCTGCTTACAAAGATTTCCTCTCTTCCGCCGTTTAACGCAATCTTGTCTATCTCATAATCCCTCTGGCCTACCGAGATTTCACTTTCTGCCGAACCGCCGCTGTATGCGGATTGGAACAGTTCGAAAATCTCATCGTTTCCAACCTGGAGATAAGCACGTCCCGGTTCTCTGATTTCTGCTGCCAGAGGATTCTTCAGCATTTCTTTACTGTCTTCCGTTGTAGCAACTTTTAAGCAGACACGGAATCGGCTGTTGGACCAGATCTGTGCATCCACCACACCACTCGGTTTCTGGGTGGCAAGAATCAGGTGAATACCGAGCGAACGTCCGATACGCGCCGTGGAAATCAGTTCTTTCATAAACTCCGGCTGATCGGCTTTTAATTCGGCAAACTCATCCACAATCAGAATCAGATGAGGAAGCGGAACACGAACCTCTCCGGCACGATATTTCCGGATATATGCATCAATCTGATTTACTCCGGCCAGGGCAAATAATTCCTTACGCTTATTAAGTTCTGCGTGAATACTCAACAGGCTTCGGTCGATTTCACGTCCGTCAATATCCGTAATGCTGCCGGCAAGATGAGGAAGTTCCCTGAACTGATTCACCATACCGCCGCCCTTAAAGTCGATAATTACAAAGCTGACTTCATAAGGATGGAACAGGGTAGCCATGGAAAGTATATACGTCTGCAGAAACTCCGATTTACCGCTGCCGGTTGTACCTGCAACAAGACCGTGAGGACCGTGTGCTTTTTCGTGAAGGTCCAGATATACCACTTCATTTTTGGCATCCACCCCCATCGGAACCGCAATACTCTTGTATACCTTACTTTCCGCCCACCTTTTCTTAAGGTCCAGATCATCCGCTTTGTAGATTCCGAGCAGATGGAACAGCGTAATACTTTTTGTCAGCTGACTCTCCAGACTTACTTCATCAACTACAACACATGCCAGTTTCTCGGCAATTCTCTTCACCTGTACGTCCTGTATCCCGTAGGCGGTATAAAGCTGTACATTTCCGGCATCCGAAGAATTCACCAGCTGGTTCACATCGCTGCCGAGACGAATGATTCTGTCACAATCCGGCAGAAGTTCTTCCGCACCGTTACAGAACACAAATGTTACTCCCACCGAAGTGCCGTTTGTAAAGAAACGGCTGACGGGATGGCGCATAATATCATAGGACTCCGTCACGAAGATAACATAATGGGTTTTGAACGCTTTCCTGTTTCCGCCCGGTTCTTCGGAATCGTTTTCCCTGTCCGTTAATATTTTGTATAAATTCTCTGCAAAAACTTTATAGGAAATATCGTCGTAGGCAATATTCCTCATTCCCGTCACTTCATTGTTAAAATGGGGAAGCCACTTAATCCATTCCCATTTTGCATAATCTTTTTTTGGGAAAATCAGTCCCATCTGTAAATCCTGGAAGGAATGGCGAACACAAAGATCGGTAATCATAACCTTCAGATGCTCGTATACCATGGGCCCGTTACCCACAATCCCCACCATATTTACTTCTTTTAACGGCAGAAGAATCGGCGCCTGCGGAAGATACTCGTATTTTTTTGCGATGGTTTCCGGCCAGGTAACCATCTCATCTTCTATGCTGAGTCGCTCTTTCTTACTGTATTTAACAGGCTGTCTGCTTGGAACGGCACCTGTACCGATTCTTACGGAAAGGAAATCTTCATCCGTTTCGCAGCGTTCAAAAAGCCTGCCGTTAAAATCCCATACGGCCTGCATCGTCTCGGCAATGGCAGGCGTATTCATTTCCATTAACAACGCCTCTTCATTTCGCTTTCCGATAATCTCTTCTTCTTTTTTCTGAGCATACGCAGAGTAGGATTCGACTCTCTTCATCTCATCCTCTTCACTCTGTTTTTTCTGACTCTTATAATTAATAATGCTGGTAATGATAGCGACGGACATGCTTCCGGCGCTGAACAGGATAAATGCGTTTCCTGCAAAACCTTTGCTTGCACCCGAACTGTCAAAAAGATTCGGAAGTACACCCCGCAGGAAAATAATCATGGTTAACATGGCCAGAGAAGGAAGAATCATCATAAAGAGATTCTGTTTTCTTTCTTTGGATTTTTCCGGCGGATCAATATACTCTATCTCTTCCGTCGGAATCTGATAGAACATTCTGGTACTTTTATTCAGATACGGATAAATCATGCTGGATTTGGAATCGGAATGTTCCAGAATACGTAGACCGACAGCCTGAATCATCGGATCGTTGCACATGTACAGATGATTTTCCTTTAAGAAAAAACTGTGCCCGGCAATAGAGAAAAAATCATAGTCATAAAGAATCGCACTGTCTTCTATACGGGTTCCGTTTACCGCCAGACCGTAACGGGATCTGTGATCGACAACTCTCCAGTTGTTTCCGCTTCTGCAAAAAGTAATGGAGTCTTTTCCCACTGCCTCGTCACGGATTAAAATCTGACAGTTTGTATTACCGCCGATCTCAATCTGCGAAATTCCGGATAAATCCACATAACTGGTGTAATTCGTATATCCCGTACTAAAACTGCGAAGAAATTCCCCGTGACAGATTTCCGTATCCCCATTCTGATAATGCACGGAAAAACGACTTCCGTGAGTCAACGAAACCGTTCTCAGTTTGAGCATATTGTCATCACTAAGATAGTTGTTTTCTCCGCCGAAGATTTTCCATTCTCCCAGTTCATCTCTTACCAGGCTGATTTCAAAATCGGAAAAAAATAATTCAGACGGTAAACGGACCACACAGTTCTTCGTGGTTCCGATTACAATTTCAGAAGGAGAATCCATACCCACTTCCTGTTCACGGTATGTTCCTCCGAAAAATAATTCGAGACTGTATCTGACATCCCCCAACGTCTTTATCCCCTCTCGTTATTCTTGTCATTACTAATGACGGATATAATGCAGAACGCTTCCGTTCCGAAGACCGAAATACGATAACTTCCGGTTTCCTTTTATAAGCGCTATCGGATTCTCGGCTGCCAGATAGCAGTTCTCGATTACCATCTGACCTGCGTCCCATCCGAATGCTTCACTTAAACCGCTGTAAAGTTCCTGGGCCGTAATATCCAAATCAAGTTCCAGGTCCGTCATTTGATTATTTTTGTGATCGATTAAAGTTACAACAACTTTATCCTTCATCTATGCCTCCGTAAATTTAGAAACATGCATGCAAAAATCTTTCTACACCAGACTGTAGGCTATCTCCATATATCCGGAGTTTGTATCTTCTGCTTTTCCGTCCGTGTTTTCATCACGGTACGGAACCTTATAGTGAATCATAGGCCATATCGGAGTATCCAGCAGGAGATTCTTCTCTCCTATCCGATACATATTACAGATAAAAACATATTTTCTTTTATCACTGGCATTCAGATTTCTCAGCATTGCCTCCATCTTTGCGGCTCCCTGTTCATCCTGCAGACAGGGAATCAGAATCTGGTTGGCCATCGCAATCATCTGTGCTTTGAAATCATTGAATTCACTGGATGTATCCACAATAATGTAGTCATAAGGCAACAATTCCTTAACGGAATGAATCAGTGATGTATAATGCATGTCACGTATTCCGTTTGCCAACAGGGAATACTGAAGCGGTCGCAAATAATCCACTTCACCTTTTACAATATTGTCCTCCAGAACTTCTTTTGAAAAACGCCCCGTGGAAAGTGCACTGATCAAAGCACGATTTCCCCATATGTCGTCATTCTCTTTCCCCAGAAATGTCTGAATGGTTTCCGCATTAATGTAAAGCACATGGTTTCCCAGACGGTAAAGCGCATTGGCAGTTCCGACGGCAAGCGTTGTCTTTCCGCAACCGCCCTGCGGAGAATATACCAAAACTATCTTCTTTTCCTGCTTTCCGGCACTTCCTTTAATTAAATGCTTTAAAGCCACACCTATGGTATGAATTACGTTCTGTACACTGGAATACTTATAGATATTGACTGCTCTGACTTCCGTTTGTACAGGGGTTTCCGTTTCATTTAAGAAAAAAAGATTGGGAATTAACTGTTTCTTATACTCTTCCTTCCATAAAGAATCCGAAATAACAAGGATATCAATCATCTGCGGAGAAGCAAAGAGATAATCCAGGTAATTCGAATCCGTAATCAGATGGAGCTCAATCTGATCCCCGTAATCCCGAAACAGCATCAATTCCAGTTTACTTAAATATGACAGATCCGCATCCGCCATATAAACCTGATAACGCATTCCCTCACTCTCCCATTCCGGCCTTTACCTGAAACACAAAACGAGCAAGCGTAATTGTATCTCCCGGCTTAATTTCATACTGCTGATACGGTTCCAGATAAATATTGCTGTCACCGATCCAGGTATGATTACTGCTCTGCAAATCCTCAATTTTCCAACCGGTACTCTCTTTGCAAATCAGACAGTGTTTCTTACTGATGGAGCTGTCCGGTATCAGTACCTGTGCAACAGCCGGATCCCTTCCGATTACCGCTGCCGGCGGACTGATCCGAAGAATCAGCCCCTGATTTCCCCCTACTCTTTCCAGAATCAGGCTTTCGGGAATGATTTCTTCATGCTTCTCCTGATTAATCGAAAGAACCGGATCGGGCAGAACATTTTCTTCAAAATGAATTTCCATTATTATTTCTTTCAAATCGGAAAGGGAACTTCCTCCTTCCGAAAGATAATCCCGAAGATTCTTCGTTTCCTCTCCCTGAACGGAAGAATACTGTTTCATAAGCTGACGAATCAGGTTGATGGTATTTTTTTCCAGCTTATCCAGCTGCACGGTCACGGACTGGTTCTGTTTAAGAGGGAGATAAATCAAATTTACCTGATTATCTGCAGGATTTAGAAAAACCATATCCTGCTCCAGGAAAACGTTTTCTCCGAAAATAAATCCGTTCGACTTAATTGATTCCACAAGGACAATCAGCCCAAGCGTAAAATTACAAAACTGTTCCGGGTCCATCTTCGGCATTAACACAGATAATGGCATCAGTCTGCTTATATCGTACACCAGCCGCATATTGCCGTTTAAAGTGGAGGACATGGCTCGAACCATCCCACCGCCCGGAAAATTCTGAATTACCTTAAAGCCGGTCGCATAAAATAAATCCGAATCTGATATTTCAAAGGAGATGGAGCCGTTATCCACTATTTTCTTAATTTTATCCCCATACTGCCCCAGTGCCATTTCCTATGCTCCCTCCGTTCTGTTTTACCACTCTTTATGGTTTTTCTTACCGGTTTATGTTTTGATACTACCGGTTATTTACCGTCACTTTTCCGTGATCGATTGTACATACATTCCATTCATTGTTCAGACCGCTGCAGATATTTACTTCAATCGGCGCGGATCCGTCGGGAAGGTAAATTTTAACCACTGCACCGGAATTTGACATGGTACCGGATCCCGTAAAATCAATAACCTTAAAGGTATAAACACCGTTCGTATTATAGATGGTAGTTGTTTCCGGACCGTATCCGTCCGTATCATCAAGATCCAGTTCCGCAACTGTTTCACCATTACGAACTTCCTTCTGCTGACTGAAGAAAGTATGAATATGACCACCTCCGTCAACATTACCCTCAAGGTGAGAGTCAAGGTCACTGGGACTGCTTCCCCACTCCAGAACAATACGAATCTGTCCGTCACCCAGCAACGGTGAAATGTAAATATCATCCAAAGTCACGTAATCTGTAAAACCGATCTCAATCGGGAAGAATTCGGTAGTATATCCAACACACTGCACTTCCACGGTATATTCTCCGGGATTTAACAGAATGCTGTATCCGCCAAAGGAATCCGAACGGACGGTTTGTATAATTTCACCGAATGTCTTGTCACCCTCACGGAAACGAAGTTCCGCATCCACTACGTTTCCGCCTGTTGTGGAACTTAAAACCTTTCCGTTGGCTGTACAGCTTCCCGCTTCATCCGCATATTCGGTCTGGGATAAAGGTACGATACTGTGCCATGCCCCGGAGGAAATGGTTCCGTTTGCATCCAGAGATACGGTTACCATACATGCACCGGAAACAAAAGTAATAACCTTCCCGTGCGAAGCATCATCATAGGTACCGATATTTTCTGCACCGAAATAACTCAGATCCTGCTCTGTTACGCCTTTTTTTCCATAAAACAGTGACAGTATATTGTCAAGGACAGCCTGATCGGGTTCCGCTGAACCAAGCGGCTTTCTTCCTGAACTGTCCGTGCTTTTTTTGTCATAATGAAGATTTGCCCCCATAGAAGAAAGACGTACCATACAACCGCCGTCAGCGGAAGCATTGCTGTCTACCGTGTATTTATTACGCAAATCGTTGTATTCCGTAGATCCGATAACGGAGAGCAACTCGGTATTGATTCCCTCTCCCTCACCGTCAAAAAGAATCATATCCGGAGCAGCACCTTCGCCTCCTTCTACTACATTCACAGCCTCCTGTATTCCGTTACCCGCATATACGGCCAACGCCCGTGTAATCCGATTGCTTCCGGTTGCGTTGAAACCTTTTGTCAGAACAGACTGAGCCATGGTATTCTGTCCGAGACCGGAATAGATTTCTGCAAGTTTTAAATATGCATCTTCCGACTCGGGTTTCATATTTATGGCAACCTGGTATTCCAGGATGGCATTCTCGGTATCACCGGCACTTAAATATTTTTCCGCGCGCGCAATGTGTCTGGTGTAATTGGTGCTGTCATAACCGTACCAGGCTAAACCACCGACCAAAACAACCAGGAGCATTGATAATCCAACAATCAGTACCAATATTACTTTTCTCTTTGTACTCATACTCTTTCTCCTGTTTTCCCCTATTCTTCCATAAATCCTTTATACCATCGAAATAACAAAAATTGGGAAGCGGCCAAAATAACAACTCCCATGACTGCCAACATTATTCCGACCAGTATCATAGTCTGCGCATCCATTACTTCTCTTATCCCTTTCGATGAACTGCTTTTCAATTTGCGTTCACATCCAGTTCGACAGCCAGTTCCGCCAGTTTCTGCAACATTCCTCCGTCGGCCCTGCTTCTCTCTTCATCCGTCATGGACGAAACAATCCCCATCGCCGTCCGACAGTATGCCGAAGCCGAAGCACTGTCTTTCATCTGAGCGTAGGCCAGTGCCAGATATAAATAAATACGATAATCGTTTGTCCCTCTTTCCGCACAGTTTCTCAACACCTGTACGCATTCCGCATTTTTCCCGGCTACATACAGGGACATTCCGTAACCCAAACGGTCTTCGTCCGTAGCATCCGACATATTTACCAACATGGCATAGTACCGAATGGCTTTCTCAACCCATGTATTCTTTTCATTTCGATTATCGAAATCAGAAACAATGGCAAGACAATTCGAGGCGAGCGGTCTTAACACCTCTGTACTTTGTTTGTATGTGAGTGCTTTTTCCATCCAGGCAATTCCGGTGGTTGTCTTCACGCCGATGCTTTGTGCAGCAAGCATGCATCCTTCAGCGCACTCCTCTGCACTCCCCGGCAGCGACAGAATCTGCGAAACCAGTTCTGCACACTGTGAACTGTCACCGGACTGTGCGGCAATTTTTGCATCGATAAGCAGCACAGATCCCCTGGATACCGAATTACCCGCAAGAAGAATCTTGTTTCTTGCCTCATTGTAATCTCCGCATTCAGCCAATGCCATGGCATAATCCAGATAATAATTTCCAAGATTTACATCCGTTACTTCAGCCGAACGGGTTGCCTCCGCAAAGGTTTCCGCAGCCCCCTGATAATCTCCCATCCGGTAATATGCTTCACCGATTGTATGGAAAATCATGGCTTTGTCAGACGGATTTTTTTCGAAAATACCTCTGTATTTGCTTTCATTCAATAATTCATAACCGATATTGATTGTTTCCATATCGGAACCGGAAACGGCCGAATTATAAAATTCATTGTACCTGCTTCGATACAAATCCTCTGTATTCTTCTGTGTTCCCCGTATAATAAAGAAAACACCCAAAGATATTATCAATGCGCACCCAATCCAGGTCGCTGCCTGAATCAGTAAATATCTGCGATATCTGATATCCAGTTTTTTCAGATTATCCAGCGCTTTTAAAACTTTGGTGGCTGAAGAATAACGCTGATTCCGGTCAATCGAAAGACAACGGTCCAAAATCACTAAAAAGCCCTGAGGATACGGTAATCCGTCAATTTCCGTAAGTTTTGGAAACTGTCCGTATATATTGGGCAAAATTCCCGTCATCATATAATACATTGTGGCCGCCACACTATATAAATCAGTACGGGCATCCAAAGTATAATCAAGCGGGGTTCCCTGCGTATATGCAAGCGCAAGCTGGACCTGTTCGGGAGAAGCAAATACATCACTGTATCCCATAATCATTCCCTGTTGATTGCCTTCCAGGGAAATATTGAAATCAATCAGGCAGATATCACCGTTCGGCCGAAGCATAATATTCGCCGGTTTGATATCCGAGTGGATAATCGGATGCTGTCTGGTATGCATATATTCAAGCACTTCCATCAGGTCCCTGAACCACTTCATCATCATTTGCGGATCGATAACGCCTATTCCGCACCCGAGCTGTGAAAAATCTCTTCCTTCCACATAGTCAATTACGGTATAAACCTCCCCTTCCTGCACTATAAAATCATAAATCTGGGGAAGGGAGGGATGATGAAGATTTTTCAGAATATCCGTCTCCACACGTAAACTCGGTGAATCCTGATGATTGGTTAAAATACGCTTAATAACAACGTACTTTTGCAAGCGGAGATGCAGAGCGAGATAAACCACGCCTGCACCTCCTCTTCCGATTTCTTTTATAATTTGATACGTACCGCCAAAAATTTCATTCGTTTTAAACATATTAATCGCTGATTGTCAGATTAGTATCTTTCCTTCCTGCGTCTTAAGAAGAAGATTAACAGGAACAAACCGATTACCAGCAACGATACACCAACTATGCTTCCGATTAACAGAGGTATGTTATTTACAAACTGAATGAAGAAGTTTCTGGTAATCAGGAACCTGTCAATCTTCACTTCATTGGTATTTCCTGCCGCATCCGTAGCTTCAACTTTTACATTCTGCCAGTTGTTTCTGGAAAGTGCCGTGTACTCAATCAGGCTGTCGTCCAGTTCCGCTAAAGTTTTCGCATCATACTGATTAATCAACTGGTCATTTACATAGAACTTCAAATCCGCTACATAACTGTTGTCGTCAAAACGAACACCGATGATACGCTGTGTTTCTCTGTATCTAGCGCCGTCTTCAACACCGGAAATAGTAAGGCTCGGTGCTGCTTTGTCAATAAAGAATTCAATCGGTAATTCATTCTGTCCGTCATTTTGTTTGATGGAATTGTTGGAGTTCGCATTTGTCGCTGCGTCTTCGGATTTCAGGTTAACGATATAAGCACCGTCTTCCGCAAAACTGGAGGCACCGATTTCATAGTTGTACTCCCACCATCCGTCGTTATCAACCTTCACACCCTGAACGGTATAGCCGGTTCCTTTTTCCAAATCTTTAGGCTCACCGCCTTTACTGAAAGAAACCTCCGTCTTCGTAAGCTCGTTAACGTTAATTTCTTTTACGATAAGTGTTTCTTCCTGGTTCGTATAATATTTGTCAACCAGTTCTTCTGTTTCTTTTCCGAGTATATATGTGGATCCGAAACGGTTTACACTAAACATAACATCTTTGGATGTTTCGTTTCCGGCAAGATCTCTGACACTTCCGATTGCCGTATAAACATCATCGTTTTCGCGAACACGTTCGATATTGTCGCATGCAAAGCTTCCGCCGAATGCCGCATCGCTTCTTACACCGTTTAAGTTGGATCCGGAAGGATGCTTGTAACCGGAAATTCTTACCTCTGCACTGTTTTTATCGCAGTTAATATCGTGATAGGTAATAACCGGTGCAACATTTCCGTTGTACGCATGCTTATCTTCAACACCCGTAATCTCCAGTGTCGGAGCTACGGTATCAATGGTAAACAAATCAATGCTGAAAGTCTGTGCCGGGTTACCCGCAAGGTCTACATAGTCAACCTTCATGGTATAGTCACCATCCTGACCGAAGAATACCTCTGAACGGTTTAAATCAGCCTGTCTGGTCCATGCTCCCACACCGGGAACTGCTACGTTGCCTTCTGCAATGGAAGCTGTTCTTTCAACTACCACGTCCTTCGTGTCAAAATTGTGTTCCGTAATGTCGATTGTTGCGCGACGGTTTGCATTGTAGTATCTGCCGTTCTGTACATTGTTGTTATCAAAGAATACATTAATAACCGGCATAGT
>JAILAD010000007.1 GCA_024681795.1 Lachnospiraceae bacterium
TCGGAAATTACGATATTACTGCAATTCCTTGTATCACCATCCGTCTTATCTGATTCGCCTGTTTCCTTGCCGGAATTGTTGTCAGTAGAAACGGATGCGTCTGAAATAGGACTAAAATCATCGTCGTCTCTTTCGGATTCAGTTTTTTTTTCAGAAGAAGAGCCAAAAGATTCGGTCCCGTCTGCATCACCATCGTCGCCGCCTTCACCGCCTTGCTTTTGATAATCAATTTGAAAATAATCGAATATCTTTTTCATGTGATCTTGCATAAATAAGCAGGTTTCCCTTAAATATGTCTTGTCTCCGTCATTTTGCCATTCCTTTAAGCCTCGATAATACTCAAATTTATATTTATCGTCAATATAGAATGGAATGATGTCGTTTTTTAAGCATTCCTTAAGAATAAGTATTCTGCCAACTCTTCCATTTCCATCATAAAATGGGTGGATTTTTTCAAAATCTGCATGAAATCCTACAATGTCTTCAAATGAAACAATGTTTTTTTCATTGTAACTATGCAACAATTTTTTCATTTTTGTTCCAACGTCAGATGGCAGTGCTGTTTCGATATTGCTAACTTCGTTAGGGTATTTCTTATAATCTCCTATAACTGCTTCCATTGACTCGCTGCTAAAGGTGGCGTTTTTTAGGATATAATGCAGATGTTTTATATAGTCTTCTGTTAATTCTTCGTCCATTGTTTCTATGACATAATCAAAAAGACGAAAATGGTTCACGGTTTCAATTATATCATCTACTTTTGCCGGTACAATCCCGACCGTTTTTGTATCAAAGATGTATTTTGTTTGGTCATGAGTAAGTTTGCTTCCCTCTATATGATTTGAGTTATATGCGAAATCAACTTGCAGAGCGTGATAAATCCCCCCGTGAATTTGATATTTTTTTTCATCTTTTATTCGAGCTATAAAGTTGTTTAATATAACTTTTGTATTTTTCATTATTTGTTTGGTGTCCTTTTTTGATTTTATATTATTTAATTCTTTATTTGATTGTATCGTGTTGAGAAAGGCGCCATATTTGTATCTCTTTTATTATATACGAAATTCGCAGGAAAAGGTGTTCCGTTCCCGATCGCAAATTGGCTTTTACACCGGAATAACACACCGTTCTCCATAACCGGGAATGAGATCGTCGTGGGTGAGCAAAAACATGTTCTCTGCTTTTGCCTGTGCTAAGAGTGCGCGGTCAAAAGGATCGTTATGTTCTTTGACACTATCCGGCCTTTCCAGAGTTTGTATGGTAAGTATATGCTTCTCTGAAAGATTGAGCATGACAAATCCGGCCTCTTTACACCCTTTGGAAAAATCATTCTCGTCAAATGGAATATTTTCAGGTTTTCTGGCGTGTTTGAGGAGAACTTCCCATACAGAAATCGTGCTGTAATATATTGTGTTATTCTCGTCAAGAATCAGTTCTCTGGCTTTATCGGAAAGCGCAGCGTCATCGTTTAATGCCCAAATTGCGATATGGGTGTCCAGAAGCAGATTCATAGTTTTCCTCCCATCATTAAATTGGAAATGTCGTCGTTATCAGCGTCAAAATCCCCATTTACGGTAAATTTGCCTTTTGCAACGCCAATACGTTTGGAGACGGGTGTTTCATTGATAAGTACAATTTTGGCTACCGGCTTTCCGTTTCTGGCCACGGTAATAGAATCTTCTTTTTTCGTTTCTAACATACGAATCAGTTTTGAAAAATCTGTTTTTGCTTCCAGAATGTTTACCTGTTTCATTGCGGATTCCTCCTGTAATATCTGGTCAATATGACCGCCTTAGTCTTTCTGACTAAATTGTATCAATAAATTAAGCTGCGGTCAATAAGAGCCCGGCATATTTCACCAGGCTCTTATATGTTTGTTGTATTAATTATTTTGTTCTCTGCGTTCTTTGTTCTGGTTTTGCAGCTTTTTCGTTAATTCCGTAATCATTTCCTCGGTAATATGGTATGCTTCCGGATTTTCTTCTGCTATTTTTTGATCAATGAAATAATAATCGGAACTGGTGTGCGCTGTATATGAGTCATAAAGCATTGGTCCGTCTTCCACTTTTCTAAATGTTACAAGATGTCTTATTTCTTCGTATCCTTCAATGAATACAAGTTTGTGCGTATCCGGTTCGCTCTGTCCGTAATGATCAGATTATAAGCCATACTTCTCCCTCGTTGCTGAAAGAGCTTTCCTTGCATCTTTCGTCTTTTCTTCCTTGATCTGCTGTTCGGACAGCTCAATATCACTGTACATATTCCATTTTCTCTGCAGGGATTCAAATAACTCCATGCTCATCACCACCATATCTCCGTAACCGTTCTTTGTAATATAAATCGGTTCCTCGGCTTTATGACACATTTCAGAAATATATGATGTATCCTTTAAATCTTTGATAGGCATAATCTGTGGCATATAATCAGCCTCCTTTCTCCGTGGGATAATAACACCATAATTATCCCGTTTTGTCAATTGCATTGCTGGATACTCGGATTGAGTAGGTTTTTTCTATTAGAGCCCGGCAACTATACCGAGCTCTCCTTGTTTTTCAGTTATTGTTGTTGATGTGCTGATGTGCTGGCGCGTTGGTGCCGATTTTCTTACTGCAGATCCAGATGTCTTTTCGGCTCAATCGGGTTGTCGTATAAGTCTGTATCAATAACTCTGATTTCTCCGGCATACTCTCCTGCTTTCCGGTAATAAACGCTGGTGCCGGCGATGTCTGCATCGTAATCATAATGGTTTCCGGAACCCTGGTCTAACATATCAAGGAAGTCAAAGTATCCAATAAAGAGAATTTTGTGTGTTCCGATATCATAAACAACGTCGAATGGCGTGGCAGAATTTTTAGTATAATCGGGGCAGCTTCCGTCTGCAAGGCCTTTTGTTTTTTCCGGATAAATACGCATTCTGGCAAAATTATGGCTTACATACAGTTCGTCAACCGTTTTTCGATTCACTTTTCCGTTTATATACCCGCTGTTGGGGCTTTCTACCAACGGGATTTCGCGAATCTCGATAGTGTTTGTATCAAAAAGATAGTCACAATCATAATCCGTGTTTGCGGTATTTGAAAAAATATCGTCTGATATCCACATCCTAGAATTTAACGCTTTGTCGATTTCTAAAGCCCAGGATTCGTCTCGAAGACTCGGATTGCCTTCTTTTAAATCCTTATAATCTTTTGCGGCGTTCTCAAGATAATCTGCGCCTGAACCGTATATCTGGGAATTGATTATTTCAATCTGGTCCATGAATGTGCGCGGATCGCTGTAAAAAATATCTTCGTCAGCGTATCCGTAAAAGTCCTGAATGGTCTGGATTAGGTCTTCTACGGTATTGTCGGTTGTCAGGACGGTGTTTCCTATCTGCCAGTCGTATCTTACCAGAATGTCGTCCATTCTGTCGGTAAAGCCTTCCATCGGCTGAACCTGTGACAGGGATGTGACTTCTTTGGTTTCTTCCGATACAACTTCGGAGGTCTCTGTAGAGGTGGCTTCGGAAGAGATTGCGTCAGTTGGCGCGGTTTTGTTGCAGCCAAACAATGTAAGTAATGTTAGGGATGCGGTAAAAATTGCAAGTAGTTTCTTTTTCATTTGAAGAATCTCCTTTTTGTGGGTGGTGATCTGGTG
>JAILAD010000040.1 GCA_024681795.1 Lachnospiraceae bacterium
CACGTGCTTCGCACTATCGTCTTCGTCCACTCCACATCCATCTGCAGGTAAACCTGCGCTGTCTGTGTCGTTTCCGAATCCGGCATTGCTCATTGCTAACTTGGAATTTTCAGGGTTGCATTGCTGTTCATTTGTCAAGGTTCCTGCTGTCATCTGTTTTTGCGACAGCTTGATAATAATATCACTCTCAAATTTGCTTGTCAATAACTTTTTTCCTGATTTTTTCTTTTTTCCAAACAAGCCCCATCAAACGATGGGGCTTTGCATCCAGACGCATCTTTGCAGTTGCAAAAAACGTAATTTTACATACTTAAGAGAGTGTAATTGACATACTGGCGCGTATGTTTCTTGTGGGCTGCAAAAAACGTAATTCTACACACTTAAGAGAGCACTATTTACTCTCCAAAAGTTTCCTCCGATAGATAAACTCCTGTTTCTTGATTACATCTGCCTTATCATCCGGCACAAATCTTGCATTTACGCAGGGCGGATTTCCAATCTCTCCCGTTTCGTAGTCCCGGGAGCGCCAATCCTGTTCAAATCCCCACACCTCCCGGTCAAGATCATCTCCGACGGCGAACGGTTTCTTCTTTACGAACTCTTTGGCTCTTTCAATCGTCCCCTCGTCCAACCAGTAGTATTCCACATTTCTACAACGAAGCTTTTCTCCGTTTTTTGCCATATTTGAAAGTGTCTCGATAAAATACCGATACTCGTCTTCGTACTTTCCGGTACTTCCTTTATTCTTGTCAAGAAATACCGTCACTTCAAAATAGTACTCGCCGGACATTATTTTGTTTCGATCCATTATCTTCAAATTATCTTGCAGTCCGGTATTTTTAAAATCATACCCTTCTTCATAAGGAACATAGATAGTATCTATATAAAGAAAGGCGTTCGGATATAGCTCTCCTAAGTCTTCCCGGATCTGATTCTGCACCAGACGTGCCATGTATGCTCTGTAATAATAATTCCCATTCCTCCAGATTTTGGAAGCATCTTCTCCGGAAAATACGAGTTCCGGATCTTCTTTGGGTGCCACGAACTCATCAATGACCATAATGAATTTCTCATGATATCTGTCTTCCAACGCAAAAAGAACAGAATCCTTTTCCGATAAATGCGTGTTTCTGAAAAACAGCCGTAAACAGCATAAAAGTACAAGCAGGACCATCCAAACGGCAGGAATAAGACTATATAACATCAACGATAAGGAGGCTATGACTTTTCCTTTGTCCTTCTTATTTCCCCGTGCTTTTCTCACAGTTAATGCAAGAATGCTTAATACAAGAACGGCAATCGGCAAAAGAACGGCAAAAACCGTAAGCAGAAGTTCCGGATGCCTCTTCCAGATATTTAAAACAAACAATAGTATCCCCAGAATTGTCCAGACCGATGCCGAGACAATCCCGGTCACCAGCGCCCATCCGGCTAATTTTTTCTTTTTCCTCTCCCGAATCTCTTTGATATTTATCGTCTGATCGGCAGAGACATCGTTTCTCATATCATTTTTCGCCAAAGAAGATAACCGGATTTGTTTCCGTATTCTTACGGCCGTTACAATATACATTGCAACGGAAAGAATGATGAAAACAAGCAACACAATATCATATACAGTAAATAATGCCTGCGGATTTCTCAACCCCAATACATCACCGAGCAGATCGTTTTCGTCCTGCCTGAGGACAAATATATAGATATAATAGTACGGAATGCAAAGCAATCCATCCCCGATGATATTTATCAATGCGATAACAGAGAAGATATGAATGAATTTTTCTTTTTTCTTTCCCCTTTTATTGCAATCGCAAGTATGGAAAATACAATTTCCAGAAAACACAAAGATTCGTCAAGCAGAATCGGAATGCAGGCGAGCACCTGAAACCCTGCCGTAAGGGGAACGGCAAAAATGTAAAGCGGCCAGTACTCATTATTGTGAATTTCATAATGCGCAAAGGCAACCACCTGTACAAGGCATAGCGCAATTAGAACAGATATCGCAAGCATTCGCACTCCCGAGAAAATGATTACCGGCACCGCATTTTCGCGTCTTGCCAACTGCAATCTTCTTTTCTGTTTCTCTACCGCCTTTTTTGATCCATTCATTTCTGCCTGTTTATCCTGTTCAAGTAGTCTCTTAAATCAGCGCATTTCATATTTCAACAATTATAAATCGTTTTAAAATTTGCCATTTTGTTTTGTCAATATATCCCGATGGCTTCTTAAATTGACTTCGCCTCTTCACCGCCGGCAAAATAAGCCCCGTCAGAGTGACGGGGCTTGTTCATTGATTCGCATATCTTTATTTAACGGAATCTGACTCCACAGTAGTATAGAAGCCCATTTCTCCAAGCTTCTTAATCACCTCATCCGTTCGCGGGAAATGCTCATAATATATTACCGCCTCCTGCTTTTCCAGGCTCACCCGGCAGGCGAGATTATCCATGCTGTTTATGGCCTCTGTGATTCGTTTCTCGCAGTTTTTGCAATGCATTCCTTCGACGGCCAGTTTGTAGTTTCCTGCCGCTTTCTTTAATTTCTTTCGCTTAATCTTTATTTTCTCGTTACCGCAGCAGTCTTCCCTTGATTTCAAACGTTTTATAAGCGGATAGCAAATGATTAACGCAAGGAATACGAAAGCCGCAATGACTGCTATATTTGCTGTATTCACTTTAACCGTTCTCCCATCGTCCAATAAACCGAAGGTCTCCATTCCGGTCTATGCGTTCCGCATCCTTTGCAATTTCCGCAGCTTCCCGAGCACCCTCCGCCGGTCGTTTCTACCACACGCTTTACATATCCCAGCTGCTCATATCTTTCGAGCCTGGCATAAATGAGCGCCTCCGACATATGGAGCGCCTCCGAGAGCTCCGGCATGGAGATATTTTTCCTGCTTTGCAGGATAGTCAGTAATTCGTCCATCCTTTTTACGTTTTACTCCTTATCTGAAAAACAATCCGGAGACATGATATACAATAGCCGCCAAAAGCAGCGCCGTCAGAATATAATATCCTCCTATTCTTGCCGTCCACTTCGCGGAGTGAGTCTCATGATAGGTTGATACCACCGCCTGAAGGCAGGGAATATTAAAGGTCACTGCAACGATGAATGCAAGGGCTTCCGCCTTGGGGATGGCCGTTGCTACAATCTGTGCAATATTATCGGAAGTCGCCGCAAGACCTGTTGTGGTATCCACGATACTTCCGCTGTTTGCAAAAATCGCCGAAAGCACACCCAGAACCGCTTCCTTGGAAATCATCGCCGCAAAGAACGCCATGAAGGTCTGCCATTTTAATCCTATAAAGGAAGATACCGGCTCAATAAAGGTTCCGATTTTATAAAGGATACTTCCTTCAATTCCGGATTTGGAATAACTTAAGAAGAAGAAAATGATGCACACAATAAGTTCAATGCTGAATGCTTTCTTAAACACATCCCACATCCGCATTAAGGAGTTCTTCAGGATAAATCCCCAACGCGGCTTATGATAGGGCGGCATCTCCATTACCATTCCGCTTCTTTTATCCGCAGGGTTCAATTTGGCTCCAAAAATCGTTGCCGTAACGATTACATGCACAATCATGATCAGGATGATAAGCAACATTACAAGAATGCCGCCGCCGACTCCGAAGAACGCATTGGCGAGTGTGGGGATTACCACAAATGTCGCGCCGCAGGGAATTGCCCATGCCACTGCAATTGTCATGACCTTCTGTCCGTAGGAATCGATGACTCTTGCTCCCGATGTACTTCCCATCGTGCAGCCAAAGCCCATGATCATAGGCATCAGTGCCTTACCCTGCAGTCCGATCTTACTCATGCCGGCGTCAAAAACATACGATACTCTTGCCATATAGCCCACTTCTTCCAGAATTCCGAATACGAAATTCATGGCAAAAATGAAGCCCACCATCGAAACCACCCAACCAAGGGATGTAATCAGCGTTGCTTTGATAAAATGAATAATTCCTTCCGATACACCTATATTTCCCAGCAAATCCGCAAGCGGATTCAGTAATGAGGGAAGCGCACCGCCAATTCCCATCATCGGCGCCGCCACAATCATGGCGCCCGCAAGTGCCAGTATCATAATCCCGAAGGCCACCCATTTTCCGCTTCTGGGTCCCAATGCAGCTCTGTCAAACTTTGTCAGAAGCTCCGATGTTTTCTTTTCATCGACCACCGCTTCCTCTAAAAGAGATTCAATCCAGCGGAATCTGGCATCACTGGTGTATAGCGCTCCTTTTGGATCTGCGGGAGGCTGGTTCACACCTTTTATGGAAAGTTCCCTAAGGATTGCTTCGTCTCCTTCGAGCATCTTCATGGCAATCCACTCTTTCGGGCGTCTCGGTGTGGCAATTTTTCCTGCCTTTTCCAAATACGCATCAAATGTCTCCGCTCCCTCGCTTTGCCTGATATTTGCATATAACGCATCCGCATTCAGTCTTTTGCCCGATTGAATGGCTTCTTCCATTCCGGCAAAAAACGAATCATACGTTTTCTTATCATACGCGATTACGGAGCAAACATTGATTCCAAGCGCTTCGGACAATTTCCGGACATCTATCTTTTTCCCCTTGTTTTTGGCCACATCCATCATGGTAAGAACCAGCATGGCAGGCGTCCCAATTCCGGCAAAATCAGCCAGCATATACAAGCTTCTCTCAAGCTGTGAGGCATCCGCCAGAATACAGACAAGATCCAAATCGGTTCTTGCCACATAATCCCTGGTGACAATCTCCTCATCGGAATTGGCTGATAAGGAATAGGATCCGGGCAAATCCGCAACGGTATATGTGACATCCTTGTATGTGAATTTTCCTTCTTTTTTCTCCACGGTTTTTCCGGGCCAGTTACCGACATGCTGATGCATCCCCGTGAGAGTATTAAAAATCGTCGATTTCCCGGAGTTTGGCTGCCCCAGCAGGGCAATTTGTCTTGTGTTTCCCATTATGCTCCTACCTCCACCTGTATTCTTTCGGACTCTTTCCGATTCAATGCGATCATGGTGTCCCTGCCGTAAATCAGCAAAGGTTTCTTCTTCACATTTTGAAGCATTTCAATCCTGCATCCCACGTTCAGGCCGATGGATGTGATTCTGGACAGGTATCGCCTGTCGCCTTCAATTCTAACAATTACAGCTTTTTCACCGTTCTTTACTTCTGTCAGATTCATTTCTCTTCTCCTGATTCTCTCTAAAAACCTGTTTTCAACAACAAAAACATGTGGTATTATATGTTAGTCATCACTAACTTTCTATGCCATTTTATCAAAAAAGGACAAATTGACACCGGAATCGTATCATGAAAAAGACAGACTCTTTTAATCATTTTACTTTTGAAATGTTTAAAACCATCGACTCTCCGTGCACAATACGAAACGAACTGGAAAATGGGTATGTAGAGATTACGATTTATCCGTTTCTTCCCGGTATTATTGTGACACTGAACGATGTACATGCGCCGGAGATGCCTATCGGCAGCTACCTGCACGGCAAAGACATCATGCTTATAAATTATTGTATCGAGGGACGATGCGAATTCAGAATTTCAGACAATGAATACAGATATGTGAAAGATAAATTTACCAGCATCGGTTCTTTAATCGTCTCCGATCGTTTCTATTACCCTTACGCAAATTACCGGGGTTTTGAAATCTATATTTATAAGAAACTTTTCACGGAAGAAACCTTCCGTATATTAGATCTATTCCACATAAACATCGACGATTTATATCGCAAATACAACAACAGGGAGAATTTGTCCATTCTGAAAACCGATATGAAATGTCAACGGGTATGGGCGGAGCTGTATGCCGAAAAGAACCCCGACAGGGGATTACTCCTCCTTAGCGTCCTAAAAATTCTTCATTTTTTCTCAAACACCGACAGCATAACGCCGGCAAATGCTCTCTACCTTACCAAATGGCAGGCGGGACTTGCCAAAGAGGTGCGGGTAATCCTGACCCGCGATATCTCCAGGCACATTTCCATGCGTGAAATATCCCGGCAGTTAAATGTCTCCGAGACCAGTCTTAGGAATTATTTCTTTGCTATGTTCGGAATGAGCGTATCGGAATATATGCAGGAAGAACGCTTAAAGAGGTCCTCCGCACTGCTTAGGGAAACCCAAATGCCCATATCGGAGATTGCCGCTTCCTGCGGTTTTAGCAATCAGGGACGTTTTGCGGGAATCTTTAAGGAACGCTACGGAAGTACTCCCTTGGAATACCGAAAAATGTTAATGGGGGCTGACCCTATCAACAACCCCCATTCGCAAAGCATTTAATTCTAATAGATTCCTCCGATTCCACGATCCTCATCCATGGTTCCGAGATTATAAACTATCAGCACATCTTCCACTTCCTCGTGCTCATTTACCCACTCGGAAATACTCCCCTTATAATAGCGCGGATCAAAGACCCAGATTGTTTCATACTGATCGATCAGCAGGGGCACAAGACTGTTTGCATAGCTGTCTTTGATGATGACAAGAGAGGAATGCTTTGCATCATCACACCGCTTGGTATCCGCATCCGGGTTCTTGATGCAGATTAGCGTGTGCTGGTTATTTAAAAACAGGGAATATTGATCCTTTTTACTTACATACGACATCTCATAGGGTGAGTCCGCCTTTTCGCCGGTGTCCTCGTAGGATACTTCCAAAGTACCGGCCCAGGCCGGATTGGTATAAATATCAATCCGGTCCGGTGAAACCGAAGAATCCAATACCTTCGACCAGGTTGTTCCGTAGAAATCATTGGAAGCTGCATGAAAACAGGAAGCATCCTTCTTCACTTCCGGAATTCCCAGATACGGTGCCAATGCTTTATATCCCGCATATGCTCCATAAATTGTCCAATGATGATCCGTCCTATAGTAGATATTATGACCGGCTTCCATTTCCGAAAGCGCAGCCTCTTTATATCCCCTCACATACCGGATTTCCGAAAGATTTCCATCCTTCGCATCATCGCTTCCTTCCTCCGCCGCTTCGCCAAACGCATTCTCAAAGTAGGAAAGCGTATCCGCTTCAAGCGGAGAATCCTGCATCTTATATAATTCCGGCAATTCCTCCCGGTAGAAGTCAATCGCCGTCGGCAAAAGCAATACCGTTACTTTCGCACGGTTAAGTTTTCCGGAAAAATTCATCACACCATTTGTAAACTTTTCCCGGTTCTGCGGTTTCTTATAAAGGTCAATCAATCGTGTTTCTCCGTTTTCATCCGCGGCATAAATCACGTCATGAACTTCTCGGTTACCAAGGGCGCGGGATGTGCGAACCGAAACGGACAAAAGAGTGTCCCGCAGCGGAAACTGGTCGGAGAGATACTCTTCAAATCCTTTCTGAAAATCCCCGTTCACGATATCTTTAACGGTAATTTCGGGGAACTGTTCCAGCATCCGGTTCTCCGTTTCAGAGAAGGTTTTCTTCGGAAGAATCACAAAAAGGATTGCAAAAACAGACAGCATCGCAATCATCAGAAATATCGGAATATTCTTTATTAATTTGATAACCTTTTCTTTCTTCACTCTTCCTTTTACTCTTCCTTTTACTCTTCCTTTTTCTCTTCCTTTTACTCTTCCTTTTTCTCTTTCTTCCCCTTGCCTTCTCATAGCAAGCCTTGTAAGATTCCCGCTTCTAAAACCTGAAATACAAGAACGGATTAAAGGAATTTCCCGTCAACTCCGCAAGGCAAAGGAACAATAATCCCGTGGCCGCAAGCCCGCCCAGCAGATACCATACATTTTTCGTCCCTTCCCGCAGTGAATGATACGCGGACAGGATTTTTGGAAAAATCGGATACATCAGGATTACCGCTACAACAATCAGCGGAATATTGTTCCCGACAATCCAGAGAATCTCCGGTCCGGCGAATCGGTTTCCCGCCAGTTTAAATGCATACATAAGATAGTTGCCAAGTTCCCCGAATTTCTCGAAATAGAAAATTCCGAAGCCAAGCACCACAATGAGCAGCGTATACAAGTGGCGAATAAATTTGGGTAATTTATCAAGCAAATGCCCGTATACGAATTTTTCCAATACAAGAAAAATTCCATGATACAATCCCCACAACACATAATTCCAGGAAGCGCCGTGCCAAAGTCCCGTAAGCAACCAGACAATGAACAGATTTCGAAGTTCGTTGAGCTTTCCGTGCCGGTTTCCACCGAGAGGAATGTAGAGATAATCACGAAACCAGCCGGAGAGAGAAATATGCCACCTTCTCCAGAAATCCGTCAAAGACTGAGCCGAGAGCGGATAGCGGAAATTCTCATCAAAATGAAATCCCATCATCAAACCAAGCCCGATCGCCATATCGCTGTATGCGCTGAAATCATAATAAAGCTGCAGGGTAAAGAGAAACATTCCAAGCCATGCTCCAAGGCAGGATAGCCCCTCCGTCGCCCGAAGACTGTCCCATAAAGCCCCGAGCCGGTTGGCAATCAGGACCTTTCGAAATAATCCGATTAAAAAGCGATAGAATCCTTTGGTAAACAAATCCAAATTCGCATCTCTTTTCCGCAATTCTTCACTGACCTGAGAATAGCGGACAATAGGCCCTGCAATCAGCTGGGAAAACATGGAAATATATGTAAGATACCGGAAGTAATTCCTCTCCGCCTTTACTTTTTTCCGGTATACGTCAATGGAGTAACCGGTGGTCTGGAAGGTATAAAAACTGATTCCGATCGGGAGCGCAATGCCGGGTAAGGGAATGGAAACACCCGGAATCGCATTCAGACTTCCGACAAAGAAATCCGCATACTTCATCACACCAAGAATCGATATATTAATCACCAGGGCAATTATCAGGCATGTTTTCCGGATTCCCGGACGGTCCTCAAACTTCTCCAGAAGAATGCCGTCAATATAATCCACGAGGGAAGAAAACAGCATTAAAAAGACGCACCTCGGTTCTCCCCAGGAGTAAAAAAAGAGACTGAAGAACAATAAAACAGCATTCCTGACAGCTACCGTCCTGCGCGGATTCCTACCGGGAATGATTTTCCCGATCAGGGCACCGGCAGGAAAATAGCAAATCAAGAATGCCGATAAAAACAAAATTAAAAATAGTAGACTTGAAAAAACCATGTACCGCTCTTTCCGAAACTATTTTGAGGTACCGTCTGCCAAAGCAAGTGCGCTTTCCCTGTCCTCACAGATAATCAGATCAATCCTGTTACCGTTTCTGCGAACCGAAGACGCTTTTACCAGTTCGTTGGCTGCAGGATTGTAATTTTCCATTTCCGCTTCCATCTGTTCCAGGTAAAGGTTCAGGCACGCTTCAATTTCGTCCGCATCCGCCTCATCCTTTAACTCCATCAGGATTACGGTATCCGTTCTGGTCGGATCGGTACAGGATGCAAAGGTATAATCCGAAAGTTTTGCGGTGTCGATTCCGTAATAATTCATGATATACTCATCATCCGCAAGATACATTTCCGGCAGAGCGATTTTTTCCTGAATGGCTTTATAGCAGTCGGCCGTTGATAAAACATCCGCCGCTGCACCTGATATTTCCGATGTTTCCGATACCGCCGGAATATCCGAAGCGGTCGGTTTCTCCTTCCCGTTGCAGGCTGTAATTCCTGCTGCCAGAACCAAAACTCCGATCATTACCGTTGCAATTTTTTTCTTCATAATTTCCCTTTTCTTATCGAATTACCCGTTAATACGTTGTCTTCTCTATTCCTGTACGGCCGTCTCCTGCTCATTCATCTCCGCTTCATCCGTTTTCTTTTCGCCTGCCGCATATGCAGTCAAAATCGGATCCCAGACTTCCTGATATGCTTTGTCCGTTTCATGCACATAATTATCGGAACAGTATTCATCCTTAATATTTCCCTTTTCATTTTTTAGAGAAGTATTCAGATCGATAAAATCCGCATTGTGATCCGCCGCCGCGGCAAGCAGATAATAATTATAGATATCGATTGTCGGATTGTTCAGCGCTCCCTTACTTACATCTTCATATACCGGCACCATGCTGATGATCACAATTTCGACATCCGGATTTTCTTCATGAATTTTATCTATCAGTGCAAAGACATCTCCCGAAGCCCGAATTCCGTCCTTTACCACCAGGTCGTTGGTTCCGAACATTAAAAATACACGCTTTGCACCGATTTCGGATATCGTTTTCCATACCGGCTGTTTCTTTCCCTGAAAAATCGGATGCAGGTTGTCATCCTCTTCCAGGGCATGCGCAGATGTGTAACTGGACGCAGCAAGAAAGGATGCTCCGGAAACGGGAGACCCTTTGTGATTTGCGAGATAATTCCGGTATCCCACAAAAATAGAATCGCCTACAAAAACGCTGTCTGCAAAATACTCCTGCAAATCGACTTCTTCCGGTTGCGTATTTCCGGATTCCGAAGAAGTCTCCTCCGATGTAATCACAGGTTCCGTAACCGGTTCACTCACTTCCGGAATCCCGGACACAACCTCCCCTTCCGGCCGTGCGGATACATTCTCGCTTGTAAATCCCTGACTGTCCCATACGACCACTCGCGGCTCCGAATCCGGACTTTCCGTACTGATAACCGGCTCTTTACTTTTTACGTTTCTGACAACAAGAAGTGCAGAGAGCGCAATAACCAGCGTAATTGCAATCATGCAAATTACGAATAACCATCTGTTTTTCATTCAAATCCCCTCTAAAGACGTCCGGATTCCATTTTCCGGACAAATCCGATATTTATTATAGAAATTATAATAAAAAAGTAAATAGAAGAATCTTTCAATATTTTGTGGCAACTTGGGGAAATCATTGTATAATATTTCTGTATTTTGATAAAGGGTGGGTTTCATGTCCGGTTTAGTGTCCGTATTTACCTTTTTATTTCCAAGACTTCGTTCCCTGTTGTCTCCTTGTATCATCATAATAGCGCTGCTTATTCTGCAGAAGTTCTATTTCAAAGATTACAAGAAGATGCTTCTTTATATGTTTTTTTCCCTGTATATGCTGCTTGTTTTCCGCATTACCAAACTCCCGGATGCACTTCGTATGCACTTCAACCCGAGACTGCAGCTGATCCCCTTTTACGGCATCCAAAACGATCTTTTCAACAGCGCTTTAAATATCGTTCTCTTCATTCCGTTCGGCTTTTTCCTGCCGGCTTTATGGAGACAGTTTTTCTCGTTTAAAAATACCCTCATAACGGCACTTTGCTTTACCACCTTTATTGAGATTACGCAGTTGTTCTGCAACCGGCTTACCGACGTAAACGATATCCTGATGAATACACTCGGCGCCGTCATCGGCTTTTGTGTTCTTCGCCTTTTTACCAAATCATTCCCGAAACTCTTTCAGTATGAATTCAAAAAAAGAGAATGTGTGCTGATTTTCGCAATCACATTCTCCATGGCCTTTTTCCTGGACCCGATTATCTATCATCTTTTGAAAGACATCCAGAAGCTTCCGTCTTATTATGCATTATCTCCGCTTCTGCCGGGTCATCTTTCCGATTTCCGGCTGTAATTTTTCCTCAATTGTGATAATGTTATAAATCAAATTTCTTATTTTAATTCAACGGTCTGAATACTCTCGTTTGTTACCAGTACATACCGGTAGTTTACTCCGGTCGGCAGAACGGCAAGCACACCTCCCTCAAGAGGTCCGTGGTATTTGTCGATTCCGCCGATTACGTGTACAAGGCACTCGTCGGCGCTGTAAACCACAATATGATTTCCCGTAAGAAGGATGTCTTCATAGGCAAAATTAAAGGAAACCGTATCCTTGATTTTTCCGTTACGGTCATACACATTTACCATGTAGCGGTCACCTTCTCCGGTATTGTTGAATACCAGCGCAACATACTGTTCACCGTAATAAACCGCCGAAATTTCATTTTCCACCAGTACTTCTCCGGAACTGACCGGTTTCTGGTCTCCCGTATAGAACATCAGACGATTATCCGCAACCGCTACCGCATTGGAATTATCGATAAAACGAACTTCCGGAACAATCGCGTTACTGTAGGTATATCCGCTGACCAGATTGTCCGTCTGGTTCTGTCCGACTTCCCCGAAATTATAAAATGCCACATCCGTTTTGTAAGATGCATTATCCACATACAGATAGGAAACCGCAACCACATAACCGCTTTCCGTAATGGCAATGTCAATCGGATAACCGGAATTCCTCATACTCGTGGAAAAATACGCCACCGTATTTCCCGACGTATCATAAATATGAATCGGCGTAATATCGGAATCGTCCAGAATCGCAATCGCCAGACCTTTTGCGGAAACACAGAATTTGCGGATCGGCATACCGGTATTAATGGTTCCAAGTTTTCCGCTTTTGTTCATCATATAGATGATACTTCCGTTATAGTCGGCAATTCCGACCACGTCACCGCTGATATCAATCATCGGATTCTGCATCTGGAAGGTTTCGTTCCAGACAACATCACCCTTTTCGTTTACGCATTTCATACCGTCATTGCTGTAAACCAGAATGCAGTTTCCGAAACGCATTACTTCAGAGCCCATAGTCACAACGGAATCCGAACTTTTCACAACATTTATGGAATCGTATTCTTTATTCAGGTAACTGAAATAGAAAAATCCGGTTGCCAGGAGCAGAACCACAATCACAATTCCGACGCGAATCAGAATTTCGGTTCTGTGTCTTAAAATCTTAGCCCAGAGTTCCTCGGTTTTATTTTCTTTTTCCTTATGCGGACTTTGCTTCGGGGTAAACCGGTTTAACGGTTTTAAGTTTTTCGTCCCTCCGAACTTTCCGCCTGCTTTTTTATTTTTCATCCGCGGATTATCCTACTTTATTACCTCAAAACTATAGACCGTTTCGGATTTAAACGGCTTGCCGGGACCGAAATCCGGTTTTTCAAAATTTGCCTCATTCGCAAAATTGGGAAAATACTGGGTTTCCAGACAGAGTCCCTGTCTCGGGCCATATGAAACACCGCCCTTTGCGGACTCCACATTCACCCAGTTTCCGGTATAGAACTGAACTCCCGGAAGATCGGTGGATACCGTCATTCGGATTCCGGAACACTCATCCGTCACTTCCGCAATTTCACGAAAACGTGCATCCGTTTCCGTAAGAACATAATTGTGATCGTATCCGTTTACAAATTCAATCTGGTCATACGCATACGTGAAATCGCTGCATACTTCTTTTCCTTTTCGGAAATCCATGGGAGTGCCTTCGACGGATCTGATTTCTCCGGTCGGAATAGCTCCCTTAACAACAGGAGTAAAGGCATCGGCAAAAATCCTAACTTTTTCGTGGAAAATATTGCCGCTGTCATGACCGTTTAAATTAAAATAGCTGTGATTGGTCAGATTGATATAGGTATCTTTATCCGTGGTGGCATAGTAGGAAATTTTCAGCTCGTCTTTATCCGTTAAGGTATAGGTAACCTTTACGTCCAGATTTCCCGGATGCCCCATGGACATATCCTTTTTCGAAACGGAAAATGTCACGGAATTATCGCCTGCGTGTCCCTTAAACAAGCGTTTCTGGAAGCCTTTTTTATGACTGGTATGTAGATTGTTCTCACCGTCATTGGCCTTTAAAAGATACTCTTTTCCGTTTAACGTAAATCTGGCCTTTGCGGTTCTGTTCGCAATCGGTCCGACCGTGGCACCGAAAAGATTTCCGTCTTTGAAATACGGTTTTGCTTCATCAAAACCGAGAACCAGATCCTTTTGGATTCCGTTTTTGTCTTTCATACGAAGTGCCACAAGTGTTGCTCCGAAGTTCATCACGTCCGCTTCGGTTCCTCTGCTGTTTTTAATCGTGTAAAGAGTAACTTTCTCCCCTTTTTTTGTTACGCCGAATTTTCTTTCCGTTACGCTCATTTTGTCCCCTGTCTGCCTTCCGGCTTTCTGTTATATTTCAATTCTTCCGTCAAGTGCACGCAAAAGCGTTACCTCGTCGATATATTCCAAATCTCCTCCGACCGGTACGCCGCTCGCAATTCTGGTTACTTTGATTCCCGTCGGTTTGATCAGTTTTCCGATATACATTGCGGTCGCTTCTCCTTCAAGGCTGGAGTTTGTCGCAATAATCACTTCTTTTACGTCTCCCTGCAAACGGATAATCAGTTCTTTTAATTTAATATCCTGCGGACCGATTCCGAGCATCGGTGAAATTGCTCCGTGAAGTACATGATATACGCCCTTGTACTTCCCGGTTTTTTCATATGCCGCAAGATCTCTTGTATTTTCAACCACCATAATGGTCGACTGGTCTCTCTCTTCATCGGAACAGACGCTGCAGATCTCCCGGTCCGTTAACGTACAGCATTTGCTGCAGCATCTGATATGCGCCTTTGCCTCGGTAAGTGCGGTCGACAGTTTCTCCACTCTTTCCTTCGGCAGGCCGATAATATGAAATGCAAGACGTTCCGCGGATTTATTTCCGATCCCCGGAAGTTTTTCCAATTCTTCAATTAATTTTCCGATATAACCGGAATACATATCACCGGAACTCATCCTAGAATTTCAGTCCTCCGAGATCCAGTCCGCCCGCCATATTGTTCATGGCTTCCCCGTTTGCATCTTCTACCATACGGAGTGCTTCGTTCATGGCTGCAACGATTAAATCCTGCAGAGTTTCCACATCATCAGGATCCACTGCTTCCGGTGCGATTTCAAGTTTCTTTACTTCTCTCGCTCCGGTAATCACAAGTTTCACGGCTCCGCCACCGGAAGTCGCTTCAAACTCACGATTCTCCATTTCTTTTTGCTGCTCTTCCATCTGACGCTGCATTCTCTGTGCCTGCTTCATCAGATTATTCATGTTTCCCGGCATTCCGCCGCCGGGGAATCCTCCGCGTTTTCCCATGTGTTCCTCCTTAAATTTAACTATAGTATCATTTAAATAGTATCGTCTTTTACGACCAGTTTGCCGAACATTTTTACCACATCCACATAGTGATCGGTAAAATCATCGTCCTCCACCATCGGCTTTAATTCCATCTTCACTTCTTTGCCGACTCTCTCTGCAATGGCATCCTTTAAGTGATCCATCATTCCGTCCTGCTTCAAACAATTCTCTGCAAGTTTTTCCGTCGGGACCACCAGCAAAACATCCTCATCATTGATGGAAAGTCTGCAGTTTAAAAGCTGGTTGGCAAGAAGCGGTTCGAGCGTTTCCCGAATGGAATCCCAATTGGAAAGCACATTCTTAACATCTTCCGGAAGTGCCTTTTCCCTGACGGGTTTTGCTCTTCCCATAACCGCCGGTCCCTGTGCATTTAAGCTGACCGCTCCCGTAGCGTTTAACGGAATAATCTGCGCACCTCTTGTTTTCTTTTCCAGATCACGGATCCGGTCAATCAGGGAATCCGTATCCTCTTCCATCTGCGGTCTGCACATGCGGATTACGGCAATTTCCAGAAGAATTCTCTTCTGGTCCGAATACTTCATATCCGCATTTAAATCCGACAGAATCCGGATATAACGCATGATGGTGGTAAGTTCCAGTTTGGCCGCTATCCCCTTCAGTCTCTCCAGCGATTCCGAAGAAATCTCAAGGCTCTGGGCAGACACCTCGGAAGATTTCACGAGCATCAGATTTCTTAAATACCACAGAAGATTTCCCACAAACTGGGTAAAATCCCTGCCCTGTACCGATACCTCGTCCACGATATGAAGTGCCGATACCGTATCCTGCGCCGCAATATACTGAACAATTTCCGAAAAAATACCGTCGTCCACTGCCCCCAGAACTTCCAGTGCTTTTTCGTAAGTTAATTTCTCACCGTAATGGAATGCAAGGCACTGATCCAGAAGGCTTAAGCCGTCACGCATGGAACCGTCCGCTTCACGCGCAATGAAATTCAGCGCATCATCGTCTACTTCAGCACCTTCTTTTCCGGTCAGTTCCCGCATTCTGTCCGCAATTGTTTCAAGACTGATTCTCTTAAAATCATATCGCTGGCATCTGGAAAGAATGGTAATCGGAATCTTGTGTGACTCCGTAGTCGCCAGGATAAAAATCACATATGAAGGCGGTTCTTCCAGAGTTTTTAAAAGGGCATTGAAGGCTGCCGGAGTAAGCATATGAACCTCGTCAAGAATGTAAACCTTGTACTTCCCTTCCGTGGGGGAATAGGATACCTCATCCACAATCTGACGGACATTGTCCACGCTGCTGTTGGAAGCCGCATCGATTTCCACGACATTTAAAAGCGTTCCGGCGGCGATTCCCTTACATACGGCACATTCGCCGCAGGGTTCCCCGTCTTTCGGATTCTCGCAGTTTACGGCTTTCGCCAGAATTTTGGCAACAGTAGTCTTACCTGTTCCGCGGGTTCCGCAAAACAGGTAAGCATGACCGACTCTTCCTGATTTAATCTGATTTCTTAATGTTGTTACAATCGCATCCTGTCCCTTCACATCGGAAAATACGGCGGGACGGAATTTGCGATACATTGCCATATATGACATTATTACATACGATCCTTGTATACTTCTTTTGTTTCTGTGTATTTAAGGCTTCATTATACGCCTTTTTTACATCATGCTTTTAATATGACTTATTTTTTATTTTTATCTTTATCTTTATCTTTTTCTTTTCCGTTTTTCTCGTTCTTATCCTTGTCGGATTTATCTTTGTCCGATTTGTCTTTGTCCGATTTGTCTTTTCCGGATTTGCTTTTTTCGGATTTCGCATCCTTTCCGGGTTTTGTTTCTTTTACGGAATCTTCCGCTTTGGTATTTCCGTCACCGAAGCAGATGCCGAGCATCTTGGCTTCTTTTACGATTCTTGCATCGGGCGAAACGCTCTTTAATTTACCCGCAACCTCCTCAAGCGGAACTTTCACAATCTCGCGGTCCCTGTATCCTACCATGAAACCGTATTCTCCCTGAAGAATCAGGTTTGCGGCTTCCGAGCCGAGACGGGATGCAAATACACGGTCATACGGGCAGGGACTTCCGCCGCGCTGGGTATGTCCGGGAACCGTAACACGAACCTCCTGTCCGGTTCTTTCCTCAATCTGTGCGGCAAGTTCATAGGAAACGCTGGGATAAGGTCTTTCCTTTAATTTCTTTGCATATTCCTTCTTGGATAATTTCGCGTCTTCCTTGGAAATCGCACCTTCCGCAACCGCGATTATGGTAAAATGGCTGTTTTTCTTTCTCTTTTCGATTGCGGCAATAATCTCGTCCAGATCGTACGGAATCTCCGGAATCAGGATGATATCGGCACCGCTCGCCATGCCGGCATTTAATGTAAGCCAGCCTACCTTGTGTCCCATCACTTCCACGATGAATACCCTGCTGTGGGACGCAGCCGTCGTATGAATACAGTCGATGCAGTTGGTTGCAATATCCACGGCACTCTGGAAACCGAACGTCATATCGGTTCCGTAAAGATCATTGTCAATTGTTTTGGGAAGCGTAACAACATTCAATCCTTCCTGTCTTAACAGGTTGGCCGTTTTATGTGTTCCGTTTCCTCCCAGAATTACAAGGCAATCCAGATTTAATTTATAATAGTTATGCTTCATGGCCTCAACTTTATCAAGGCCGTTCTCGTCGGGATCCTTAATGGTTTTAAAAGGCGTACGGCTCGTTCCGAGGATGGTTCCGCCCTTTGTCAGAATACCTGAAAAATCCTTTCCGGTCAGCATTCTGTAATTACCGTAAATCAGGCCTCTGTATCCGTCTAAAAATCCGTAAATTTCAACTTCTTCCTCGCTGGCAGCCATGGTTTTTACAACACCGCGCATGGCGGCATTCAGAGCCTGGCAGTCGCCTCCGCTGGTCAGCATACCGATTCGTTTCATAATTTCACCCTCCAATCCCAGAATAAAAATACCCCGTAAATATATTTATTTTACCGCAGATTGATACATTCTTCAAGTTTACAAATCGCCCCTTTCCGAGTCCCCTGTTTCATTGATTTTTATTCGATTTACTGATATATTTTATATTGAGTTTTTATGTTTTTATGATTTCGCATTTTTATCTGAATTATATCTGAAACTGTTTGATTCGGCCGGAATCAAAGGGAGGGGAATATGGCTTTTTCTTTAAAGAATCTTACCGGATACAAAAACATTGTAATCCAGTGTCACGACAACCCGGATGCGGATGCCCTTGCAAGCGGATTTGCCCTGCAGCTGTATTTTAAAAAGCAGGGAATGGACGTTCCGTTTGTTTACGGCGGGAAACATCCCGTTTCCAAATCCAATCTGACGCTTATGATACAGAATTTAAAAATCGACGTTAAACATGTCAGTTCTCTTGCAAAACCGGATCTTCTGATTTGTGTGGACTGCCAGTACGGCGAAAGCAATGTTACCGGGTTTGAGGCGGAAAACATCGCGATCATCGATCATCACCAGTCCTCCGGGAAACAGCCGGAGCTGTCGGATATCCGTTCCTCATACGGCTCCTGTTCCACGATTCTTTTTGAACTGCTGACGGAAGAAGGGTATGATATCAACAAGGATTTTGACGATGTCAGCCAAAGAAAGGGAAGTCTCTCCACGGCACTTTACTACGGACTTATGACGGACACCGGTAATTTTTCGGAACTCTGTCATCCCGCCGACAGGGATTTACAGGACAGCGCCAAATACAACACGCTCGACATCACCCTCTTTCGAAATTCCAACTATTCCAAGGAAGAACTCTCCATTGCCGCGGATGCCCTGAAAGAGGCTTCCTACAACAGCGAATATCCCTGCGGCATCATTTCCTCAAAGCCCTGCGACCCCAATATTCTGGGTCTTGTAAGCGATATGTTTTTGGAAGTCGACAGCATCGGAAGCTGTCTGGTATACAGTGTTTTGGATAACGGCGTCAAGTATTCCGTCAGAAGCTGCGTAAAGGAAGTAAAGGCAAACGAACTGGCAGCATTTCTTGGAGAAGGTCTCGGCGGAGGCGGCGGACATCTGGTCAAGGCCGGCGGTTTCTTAAAAAAAGATCTGCTTCTCCGTGCCGGAATTTCCTGTGATGAGGATTCCGTCGACTCCTATTTCAAGGAATCCCTGGACCGGTATTTTAAGGAAACCGAAATCATCTATTCCGGCAGGCATAAAGAAAATCCCGCAAATCTCTCCTTCTACCGGAAGCTTTCCGTCAAAGTCGGTTTCGTAAAATCGACGGATCTGGCAAAGGAAGGTTCGAAGGTTGCGGTTCGTACCCTTGAAGGAGACGTGGACATTGCAATCCGTGAGGATTCCTACATCATCATCGGTGTGGACGGGGAAATCTATCCCTGCAAAAAAACAAAATTCGAATCCAATTACGAACTTCTCGACGAACCCTATGTTTATCCGAAGCAGGTAACCGCATACAACCCGACCGTAAACGATCTGATTTCGGGCGAGAGAATTGCCCTGCTGCCCTTTGCAAAATCCTGTATTGCAACGGGCGGAAACGGAATCTATGCAAGGGAACTTGACCATCGTGTGAAAGTTTTCACGACGTGGGATCCGAACAAATACTATCTCGGGAAACCCGGCGACTACCTTGCGGTCCGTGTGGACGACCTTTCGGACGTGTACATAATTGAACGGAGTATTTTTGAAAAAACCTACAGGAAAGAGGAGAAACCCGAATGAGATACGATGCTTTTATCAGTTACCGCCATGCACCGCTCGATATGGAAATTGCAAAAAAGCTTCATAAGGCATTGGAAACCTATCATATTCCCGCATCCGTCCGGAAGAAAACCGGAAAGAAAAGGATTAACCGGGTTTTCCGCGACCAGGAAGAGCTGCCCATCGGAAGCGACTTAAACGACAATATTTCCTCCGCCTTAAAAGAAGCGGAATATTTAATTGTAATCTGCTCAAAGGATACACCGGAATCCTACTGGGTTTTAAAAGAAATCGAGACCTTCATCGGGATGCATGACAGAGAACATGTGTTGGCGATTTTAATCGACGGTGAGCCGTGGGAAGCATTTCCCGCCCCTCTCCTTGTTGACGATGCCGGAAATCCCGTAGAACCGCTTGCCGCAGATATCCGGGCAAACAATGCAAAGGAACGGAACAGTAAATTCAATGCCGAATTCCTGCGTCTGGCTGCACCCGTCATCGGCTGTACCTATGACGATTTAAAGCAGCGTCATAAGGAACGCATCATCAAGCGGAATTTAGCCATCGGTTTTGCCGCCGTGGGATGCCTTGCGGTTTTCGGAACCGTATTCGGTATTTATAATGCATTCACCGCCTCCAGAATGAAAAAACTGGCGGAAGAAAAAGCGGAACTTGCAAACGAAAAAACCCTTCTGGCCGGAGAAATCCTGAAGGAACTGCAGGCAAAACAGATTAATCAGTCCCGTTTCTATGCGGAAAAGTCCGAATCTTTACTGAAGTCCGGAAAAAGAGAGGATGCAGTTCTGGTTGCACTTGCCGGTCTGCCGGATGAAGAGAACGACCGTCCCCTTGTTTCGGAGGCGGAATATGCGCTCGGAAATGCGCTGAATGCATATACGCTCGGCGACAAACTTTATTTTGACAAGACACTTACGCTCGATTATAACTTAAAGAACCTCTTTTTAAATGACGAACGAACCCTTTTAACCACAGCGGATACGTACGGAAATGCGGCAGTCTGGGATACCGAAACCTCTGAAAAACTTACCGATGTTCCCGTCCCCCTTAATCCGGATGGAAATTACGAGGATCTGATTGGCGCCAATGCAGATAAAAACGCCGTCTACGTTTGCTATCGGAGTTCTCTGGTAAAATACGACTACAATCATAACAAACTTGCGGAATACACTCCGCCCGACACCATAAGAAGCTGTGATTTCCACACGTCTGCCGGGAAAGTGGCTTTTTCCGACAAGTATACGGTTACGGTTCTGGATCTTTCGGATTTCTCCGTTCTTTTCCAAAAGAAATTTGAACTTCCGGACGGCGCTACCTACGGCGATCTGGTTTACAGTCCCGAATACGGTACCGTTATCGCGGAACAGAGCGTTCTTTCTTTTAACAACAAGGAGACGATTGCCGATTTCATTGACCTGGATACCGGTAAGGCAGACTCCGTTTCGTTTCCGGCTGATTTCCTGACACAAATTAAATTCACCAAAAACGGAAATGCCGCAATTCTTTACACGGAGCCCGAACAGAACGCGGACGGCTCCAATAACAGGCACCTTTCTCTCCTTTCAAAAGACGGAAAGCTGCTTTGGAGTAAATCCCTTGAAGGAAATTATTACCTCCGTCACAGACAATACGATTTGCTTGACTGCAACTCCTATTCCGATGCAGGCGGTGATCATAACTATATTCTTGCCTCCACCCAGTACGATTCTTATACCTTCGACGAGACAAGCGGAGAACTGATCAGTTCATTTTCCCATCCGGCTCCGATTTGCGGACAGTATCTGGCGGGTTCCAGCGAAAAGGCATTCCTTCTGTTTTTGGACGGAACGCTCAATATTGTCGATATCAGTACAGGGCAGTACTACCCTGATTATTCCTTCCAGTGCAGTTTCGATCCGGAAACAATCCGGGTCGGCAAAAAGGGAGATACGGTATCGGCATTTATTGTGGAAGCTTCCTCTCCCTATGTACACGGCCTTTCTTTCAGCCAGGCCGCGGATTTAAAAGAATTTCTTCCGAATGAGGAACGTTTTTCCCTTAAATCGATGGAAACAAACGGCCGCTATTTTTCCGTTGCCTCTTCGACCACAAACGAATACCGGTTCTACGATTCGGACGGTACGCTTCTTTATTCGACGGAAATCGATTATTCCGCACTGGAAAAGTTCTTTGTTGACGGAGTTATGGTTACTCCGGACAACGACGGTTTCACCGTTACCGATCCGGTAAAACAGACAACGGAACATCTTTTCTATTCGGAAATTCCGGATGAGGAATTCACCAATTCCTATTATTCCGTTCATTCCGTCAACGGGCAGAAAAATATGTGTGTTTATTCCGGTCGCGAAGTTTACGTACTGGATGTTATAAACAGGAAATGTATCCTGCATTTTTCCTATGACCGTTCCATCAGGGATGCAGTCTTTTCTCCGGACGGAAAAACACTCTTTCTTCTGTTCGATGATTCCCTGAAAATCATCGACAGTACAACCGGAGAAGAAAAGAATACGGATTCCCTGAATCTGGTTCCATCCCTGAAGGATGTCGGGACCTCGGACCTGATGACCGTTAGCCCGAACGGAAGATATTTTGCACTTTACTGCAGGGACAGCAAAATCCGTATTATCGATATGAACGACTGTTCCCTGTATTATGAAACGGAAGCATACAGCTCCAATAATCCGTATATGTTTTTCAGTAATGATGAAAAGAAGTTTGCATTTCAGGGAAGTGACTTCCGGGTATTTTTCTTCAGTCTGGAAACACAGGAATTCGTTAATTTCCTGGATATGGACAGCTCGATCAGCCTGACGGTTTTTGACGAAGAAGACGGACTCCTTGCATTAACGGACAGCGTGAAAACATATCTTTTAAGTACAGAAGACTACGGTCTGCTTGCAGCGGTAAGATCGGCCTACGCGTATCTGCCGGAGAAAAATCAGTTTCTCGTATTTATGGGACAGGAAATCAATACGCTTAACTATAAGAACTATGAAGAACTGATTGCAGAAACAAAGCGCCAGTTCCCGGATGCGGAACTGACGCCTCAAAAGAAAATCAATTACAATATCGATTAAATCGATTCGGAAACAGAATTCCCATCTGCGGAATCATCGGATGACGGGGTCTTTAAATCAGATCCTGTCATCCGTTTTTCATATTCATCCTTCGGCATCGGTTTTGCAAAATAATAACCCTGAATCATATCGCATCCCTGACGTGCCAGAAAATCAACCTGTTCTTTTGCTTCCACACCTTCCGCCACGGTTTCCATATTCAGACTCTTGGCAAGTTTGATTGCCTCGGATACAACAATCTCTCCGCGTTCGTCATCCAGATCGCCGCTGAAAAATCCGGCATCCAGTTTCAGCACGTCAAGAGGCATGTCCTTTAAGGAATTTAACGAAGAATAGCCGGAGCCGAAATCGTCCATCGAAACATGGAAGCCGTATTCCCGGAGTTTGGTAATGGTTTCAAGCATTGTTTTCTTGTCATCAAAAAACGCACTCTCGGTAAGTTCGATTTCCAACAAATCATGCGGAGTTCCGACTTTGTCCACCAGATCGCGGATATGATCCGCCAGATTCCTTTCAATAAAATGTGCACGGGATACGTTTACGGAAACCGGAACACAGTCCAGTCCACGGTCAAGCCAGTTCTTCTGATCCCTTGCAACATGGAAAAGCATATAGTCATCGATATGTACGATAAATCCGTTTTTTTCAAAAATCGGAATAAACTCTGAAGGCGGTCTTAAACCGTGTTCCGGGGAATTCCATCGAATCAGGGCTTCCGCTCCTTTCAGTTTTTCGTTTCTCGGATCGTATTTCGGCTGGTAATAAACCTCAAATTCCTCATTTTTAAGCGCCGAATTCTGGCATTCCTGAACGGTGTCGATCCACTTCTGTTCGGATACAAGCTGCTCATTAAAAAACGCAATTCCGGACTCATCGGTTTCTGAAAGAGTCGCTCTTGCGGCACAGGCGTTATTGTATTCCCTTTCAAGATCCACAAGCTGTCTTCTTCCTCTTCTTCCGGTTTCCACAGCGGAACCCAGGGTTACCACGCCGACCTGAAATGCAATCCGGTGAATTCCGTCCATTCCTTCGAGTTCCTGAATTATTTTCCCGATTCGTTCCTTTAACTGATTTTCATCGGAATAATGCAACAAAACGGCAAAATTGGCGGATGCGTAATGCGAAATGATTTCATCGTTTGCAAGCATGCCGGAAACTCTGTCATTGACTGTACAAAGCATCTTTTCCCCTTCCTCCACGGAATGGCAGACACAGAAATTCCGGTATTTTACAAAAACCATATCCAGTACGGCATAACGGTTTCTGGAGTATTTTCTTCGAAGAAGAATCTGTTCTCCGCGAATCAGAAACCACATCCAGTTATGCCCTTTGGTCACAACATCCAGGAAAAATACGTTTACCATACGCTTTTGTGATATGGCGGTAGTTATGATATTCACCAGAATCAGAACCAGCACAACCAAAACCAGCACAAACAAAACCGTAGCAAAAAGCAGCAGGAAAAACGCATCATTTAAGCGAACTTCCGCATAGGCCTTTCCGTAAAAAACCTCAGACCCGTTTCGGATATCCTTTTCAAGCCACAGCGGAAAATAGAAATTCGAATTGCCGTTTTCCTTTTTTACGAACGAATTAAGTTCATCGCTTAAAAACCACGGAATAAACAGGCTGAAATTAATATCCATTTCCCCTTCTTCATCGGTATAGAAAAAGTTGGTACTCTGATCCGCTGTTGCCTTAACGGGCTCGGAGCCTCCGAGAAATTCCAGATACGCATTCACCTCTCCCCGGGTATCTTCTCCTCTCTGGTACAGAACATTTCCGTTCCGGTCCGTAACGATATAATCCCTGGTCTCCATATCGGGAAGATCTTCAAAGGATTCGTCCGAACCGGTCTTCTCATAGAGTTCTGCCATATAGGAAATCACTTTGTATTCTCCCATTACCTTGGACTCCGCGATGTAATAAACGAATGCGCTTACAAGTCCCGACCATATGGCAAACGCAAGAAATGCAATCAGAAGAAAAAACAGAATCCCAATCCATGTATTATGCTTTTTTAAAATTTTAGCAATCTGCTTTCTTTTGGGAGTTTTCTTTTGCATTTAAATTCCTCCTACTCCGAATAATACGAACTTTCACCGTTTTCATCCACATGGAAGAGTTCAAATTCGGTCAGATAATAATCATAATAAATATCATCAATACAGAATGCGTAGAAATAATCCGCCTCTTCCAAAACACCGTAGAGAATTTCGAAATCGTCCGAAACGACATATTCCGAACCCTGTGCCTGTCCCTCATCCATGGTATCCGCATCAAGCGTATAGTACATCGGAACAATTTTGTCACCGCTTTTTAACTTTGTTATTTTTCTGGAGGAAGCACCGTGTTCGTCGATTCCGTCCCAGGCGCCTTCCACGGTAACCTCTCCGTCCCGGTTCTGTTTAAGACGAAGATTGGTCTCCTTCCCGTTTAAGAGAATCGGAGAAGTGTAAATGATAAAATCATCGTTATTTTCCACTATATAGGTTGCAAGATTCTGCCCGTCCGGAAGGGAAAGCCAGTAACCGTCAAAATAATCTTCAAATACACCCTTATCGTAATCCGCTTCCACATCGAGGGTTTCGCCGATTTCAAACATGGTTTTTTCATCTTCGGACATCTGAAATACATAACCGTAAACCGTTGCCGTATTTTCAAGTCCTCTTTTATCCAGTGTAAAAGTATAAATACCTTCATCATTCAGATGAGGTTTTTCGGAAAACGTAATCAGCCGGCTTTCACCGGTTTCCTTTATCTGATCGGCATAGTCCCAGTGATTTTCATCCTTGGGTTTTTTCCGGTAGCATCCGCTTTCCTCATCGTACTCATAATCAAATCCGTACGACCAGCTGTCATCTTCGTCAAACCAGTAAGAATCGTCATACCAGCCTTCCTCATCGTACCAGTAATCGTCTTCGCCTTCATACTCCCCGTAGTCTTCGCCGTAATCGTCACCGTAATCTTCGTCGTAACCGTCTTCGCCTCCGTCCTCACCGCCGGAACCGCCCTGGCCGAATCCGCCGGCATAGGCACCTCCCAGATTCTGACGGTCGATAAACGATACGTAATAGGGGCTTATGCAGACCGTTTCAAATACTTTCAGCTCCGTTGACCCCTGTACCTGAAGCGGATAATAAACCGACAGTCCCGAAGCGGAAGAATGGGATTCTCCGGTTACACTGTAGGAAATCGTATTTTTCAAAGCCTCCAGCGCCTTGTCCGCACCCGAAACGTTCTCACTGCCGCAGCCCTCAATCAGGGCACCGAGATCCACCATATTGGTATAATCCTCGGACTTATTATTTCCTCCGAAATTCTCCGCATTTTCAATCTCACGGATCATCTGCGAAAGATTTCCCGTATCCGCTCCCGCTTCATACATGGATTTGGCAAAGGTGTTAAATTCAATTAAAAACCGGTCCAGTGCCTCCAGATCGATTACGGCCAGTGTGACAATATCCGAATCCTCGTCGGATTTACATGCTTCCATGTAGGAATCGCAAACCGCTTTTCCGAGTTCTTTCCCGTCTGCATCCGGATTTCCGGCAAGGAAATTGCCGATTGCCGTATAGTCCCATCCGCTGCCGGGCTCAATTTCCTGGGAACCGTACATATATCTTGAATAGGATGCAAGAACGTTTGCCGTCTCCACGGTTCCCATCAGGCAGGCATCGAATCCGATAAATTCAAAGCGGTCCGTCATTTCCGGCGCAACACCGTATAATGCGGCATCAATCTCCGTTAGCGTCAGAGCATCCGCTTCGTTATTTTCATCAAAGCAGACACCTTCAATGCTGCCGCCGCCGTGATTCCAGAACACCACGCCCATATGGTTTGCGGGATATTCCTTAACGCCCCATCTTAAAAAATCCGTCAGGGCAGCCGTATCTCCCATGTTGGTTTCGTCGGAAGAATAAACTTCCGTCATTTCCTGATTCTGAATTACAAAACGCTGGGCCTGATCGGTCGCCACATCTTCGTTATACCAGTACGATGCGCCTCCCGTCTGCACCACAAACCGCACATTGTCTCCGATTTCCGCAGACATCATTTCCTCTAAATCATCCGTTCCCATACCGCCGTCGGATTCCAGATCCGAGCCGCACAGATATACGAAAACGGTCCAGGTACCGTCCTCTCCCATCGGGATTTCGGACTCTCTTACAGGTCTTTGAACCGTCATCATTCCGGTATTGCTGTCGACCGAAAGTACGGGTGCGGAAGGATCCCACTCAAGCGGTCCGTCCGTATAATCCCCGATTCCGCCGTTTTCTTCGTCCTCGTAGTCCTCGTAGTCCTCCCAGTCTTCATCCTCGAGGATCGAACATCCTCCGAATCCGAATGTCAGCAAAATCAATGCCAGCATAATGCATGTAAATCGTTTCATTTTCCCCTTTTTCCTTTCCGTCTGCCGGACAGGAACTTTCCCCGTCCGGCAGAAATACTTTTGTCATTCTTCCGAATAAATCGATTCGTTTAAGATTCCAAAAGTATTATAGCAAAAAAACTTTCTGATTTACATCAGTTAAGTCTTAAATATGGCTTATAAAACCCTTAAAAATACCTTATACTCTCTGGAACGCATTTTTTCGGGTCTCGTTTCTTCCGGGGAATCCGTTCCGGGTTCTTTTCTTTCAATTTCTTTCAGGACAAAGCGGTAGGAAAAATGATCTTCCCCGCATCTAAACGTAAATGTATGGGTTTTGTCCTCATTCAGGATTACGGACACTTTTGCGTTCTTGGTATTTGCCCCGGAAATATGTATTTTCGGAAGAATCATTTTCCGGGCCATGTTTTCGCATTTTTCTTCAAGGTTAAACTGCTTTTCGTAGGAACATTTTCCGGAGGCACTTACCGAAGTCAGCTCGGCATAGTAAATCCGTAATGTTTCCAGGGTTTTGGATTTACACTCCACGGACCGGAATAATTCGGTCAGAACCAGATAGAGTGCATATTCATAATGATAAATTGTTGTTAAGGGATTTTTGTAGAATTGATTCATCTTTTTTCCTCCTTTATGTTGGAATAAGTTGATTGTTTCCTGGTAACTTTGCCCGCCCCTTTTCTCCTTGGCACGCTCATATCGTCGCGGTGCTTCCCCGGAGCCCCTGTAAGGGAACGGTATGAAATTTTCAAGGTACGGCGTGCAAAAAGGGCACAAAAAAATCGCTGTTTGAAGAAACGGCAAAAGGGTACAATGCCCCTTAATGCATTTCTTCAAACAACGATTCATCTCGGTGGAACTTTATGATAACCTGTTTTGTATCAGATGTAAAGAAGTTTTTGCAGCTTGCAACCACAAGTTGCAATTTTTCATCAGGTAAGACCGAACTTTAAAACGGGAAAACTGGTAATCAAAAGCAATAGTGCCTCATCCATATCCCCTTCCGCCTGCAGTTCAAAATAGGGTTCGAATTCCTTCCATTCTTCCTCCGGAATCCATACCTCCCCGCCTGAAAAAGCGGAAACGACAGCAATCACTTTCCCGTTCATGGTGAATATTTCTTTCTCGTTTTCGCAGTGTACTTCTATCAAATCTCCGATCCGGTACACTCCGCGGGATACATACGTAATCTTTGCAATCGTTTCCCCGCTCGCAGCATCCTTTATTTTTCTGGATACGCCGGGAAGCACGGTATTGTTGATATCATACCTGCTTTCCCACTCTCTGCCCATCCCGGTAATCCAGACCGGAAAAAACAGTCCCGTGGAAATTTTGCAGACCAGTTCTCTGTTTTTATAAAAATAATATCCCGTAACTCCCGTTTGACTGTACTGATAACCGATAATGCGATCCATTTTCCTTTCCCCCCGAAAGAAACTTATCTGTATTCGTACTCAAAAGATGCAGTGTTTGTTTTAAAAGCAAAGATGTCTTTCCCGTCCGCACGGAAGCGGTATGCGGCCCGACAGGTAACGTTCTCCTGAATGATACGGCTCATCGCGGCATCCTGCGGTGCAACAAAATCATACCCCTCCCGACTGTAAAGCTTTGCTTCAAAAACCATATCATCCTGCATAATGCGAACACGGCGGTCCGGAAAGAATTTAATCTTTGCACCCTTATAGGTTGCCAGCCGGTATTCTTTTCCCCGGTAATGGATCACTCCGATGATTCCGGTAAAACATTTCTTTCCGACGGGAATCTCCGCAACGGAAAGCATTAAGGAACCCTCATCAAAATCCGTCTGCGTCCAGAGATACTCCGAAGGAAACGAAATACCCCTGTCGCCTTCCCAGTAACCAAATGCATCATTAAACTCATATTTTTTATCGTTTATGGTTACGGAACCGTTTACTTTATGCCGCATACTCATGATGCTGTGTCTGCATTCCATAAACGGAACCATGGCAAAAGGTCCCATAATATCGTAATCAAGAGGCGTGAAATCCTTAAAATAAAGTTTCCCTTTCGCTCTTAAATCTGCCGTGGTGACATCAAAGACAATCCCGTTTTTTCCGAAGTGATTATCCGAAAGATAAATATTTCCTCCCTTTCTTAAAAAACAGTCCCCCGGAAATTTCACATTCCAGACACCGTCTTTGTTTGCAATCTGAAGATTTGCCGAAGAATTCTCTTTATCCGTCGTCACGGATGCAATAAAAACAATCGTGTCTTCTTCCGACCTGCATTTGAAATACCATCCGTAAAACCCGCTTTTCGGACCTTTCCACTCTTTTTTAGCGATACTCTTCATGGACTACTCTCCCAAATCTTTCCAAAACCTCTTAGAAGAATGGCTTCACAATTCTGTGAAGCCATCAAACGGAGTTGGAGGGATTCGAACCCTCGCGCCACTTGCGCGGCCTGCCGCATTTCGAGTGCGGTCCCTTACAACCACTTGGGTACAACTCCTTAATTATTACCGGATAAAATCCGCTTGCTTAAAACACCGTTTCTCACGGAAAAACGGTAACGGAAAAAGCACTGTCAGTTATCGGACGAAGCATTTGCCTTTTGAACTTCTTCGTTTAAGTGAAGCATTCTGTCGTCCAGATCGCGGATACGTCCGGCACAGTCCACAAGCTGCAAACGGATTTCTTCCGGAACGTTTCCGTCAAACTTGTAATTAATCTTATGTTCCAGGGATGCCCAGAAATCCATGGCAATCGTACGGATCTGGATTTCCACCTTGGTATCGATTTTCTTGTCGGACAGATATACCGGAACAAGTGCGATAATATGATAGCTCTGATACCCGCTCGGCTTCGGATTCTTAATATAATCCTTTACCGAAAGAATTTCAATATCGCTCTGCGCGGAAATCGCCTCGGCAATTTTATAAACATCGGAAGTAAAGGAACAGATGACGCGGACACCCGCAATATCCTTTACATAGGTTACCATATTCTCGATGGAAGATTCATAACCGTGACGTCTTAATTTCTTTACAATACTCTCAGGCGATTTCAATCTCGATTTCAAATGCTCAATCGGATTGTAGGAATGCGTATGCTGAAACTCCTCACTTAAGATTTCCAGTCTCGTAACCATTTCCTTCATCGCGGAATTATAGATTAATATAACCTCTTCCCAGCTGTCAACACTGGCATTGCTTGCATCCATTTATAACCCCTTAAAACCCCGTTCGTTCACCAATCACCCGGATGAACCGGACTCATTTATACTACCATAAAATGCCTGTTTTCGCAAACACGTGAAAAATCCCGAAACTCCCGGCTTAATCGTTCAGTCCGAAAACCCTCGCAAAATTATCATAAAGAATTGCTTTTTCGGTTTCCTCGTCAAGTCCGAGATTCAAAAATCTCCCCAGTTCCTGCTTCGGATTCCACATCGGAAAATCGCTTCCGAAGAAATAGCGGTCTCCCCCGAAATGATCGATGAAACGAAGTGCCATCATTTTATCAATCATAAAAAGAGAACTTGAAGTATCATAATATACATTCTCAAGTCTCGGCATGCGGTATGCCTCGTCCCACTCGGAATAACCGCCGAAATGTGCTCCGACAATCGTCAGTTTCGGAAACATCTGCGCAATATCGCGAAGCTTATGCGGAGAAGTAAATTCATATCTTGCATCACCCATATGAAGCAGAAGAATCATTCCTCTTGCTTCCATCGCTTCGTAAATCGGCAGACATTTCGGATCGTCGATTGCGAATCCCTGCATGTCATGATGGAATTTAACACCTTTTAATCCAAGCGAAAGAGCTCTGTCGAGTTCCGCTTCGAAATTTTCATAATCCTTATGCATCGCCGCAAGCCCCAGAAACAGAGGGTGTTTTTCACATTCTCCGGCAATGAAATTATTGATACTTTCCACCTGTGCGGGGGAAAGTGCGGAAGAACAGACAAGGCATCTTTCACTGCCGAGTTCTTCCTGTAATTTAATCAGGCTCTCCGGAGATGCATCGGAATGCATCGGAATTCCGTAGAAATTACCGATCGACTCGGATGCTTTATACGCAAGCTTGGCGGGAAAAATATGTGTATGTGCATCTATAATTTTCATTTCAACTACTCCTGACTTCTGCTTTACGGCTGTTTTGCCGCCTCCGCTGAATGAATTATTCTTCTCCGGATTCTTCTCCGGATTCTTCTTCGGATTCTCCTTCGGATTTCTCTTCGGATTCCTTTACTGTTTTCTCCTTCTGGGGAAAATTACCGAAACATTTATTAAACTCGTCCTCGTTATAAACAAAGATTAAAAGAAAAATCATCAGGAAAAACGCAACGGTCACAAAAGAATCCGCAACGTTAAAAACCGGAAATTTAATGGCTTTGACATAAATCATGTCCACAACGTACCCGTGGAAAAGCTGCCCGTCAACCGGATCGTAGCGGAAAATCCGGTCAATTAAATTGCCGAGTGCACCGCCGACTAACATTACTTCCGCAATCCTGATCGGCCGGTATTCAATCTCCCACGGGGTTCTGACATACAGGAAAATAATCGCTGCAATGGCAATCGGTGTCAGAATCGCAAAAATCATCTGCCCGTTCTGAAAAAGTCCCCAGGCCATTCCGCGGTTCTGTACGTAAGTAAGAACCAGGGCATCACCCAGCACTTTTACTTCGCGACCGTCCGATAAATATTGAATTGTCAGATATTTGGTCCACTGATCAAGTCCGATCATAATCAGAATCGAAACAAGAGGAACCAGAACTCTTCCGATTTTCTTCATACAAATTCCCGTTTACAGAATATTTACGTTATGCTCAAACGCAATATCATAAACCTCATCCGGCCAGATGGAGGACTGCACTTCTCCGATATGCGCTCTTTGCAAAAAGAACATACAGATTCTGGACTGCCCGATTCCTCCGCCGATGGTATACGGCATTTTTCTTTCCAAAATTGCTCTCTGGAACGGCAATTTGGCCCTTTCCTCGCAGCCCGCCATACGAAGCTGGGATACCAGGGAAGTCTCATCCACACGGATTCCCATGGAGGAAAGTTCCAGGGAAATACCGAGAATCGGATAAAATACCAGAATATCACCGTTTAAATCCCAGTCATCGTAGTCCGGTGCTCTTCCGTCATGACGCTCACCGCTTCTTAACGGTCCGCCTATTTTCATAAGAAAGACCGCACCTTTTTCCTTCGTAATCAGGGTCTCTCTCTCCTTCGGTGTCTTGTCCGGCCATCTGTCCTCGAGTTCCTGTGTGGTAACAAAGGAAATTTCGTTCGGAAGGAACGGATCCATAAAATGATATTTTCCGCAGATGTAATATTCCGTCTGCTTGATTGCCATATAAATACGGAAGACCGTTTCTTTTAACGTATCTTCGTTCCGTTCGGACTTGTCGATGATTTTCTCCCAGTCCCACTGGTCAACGTAAATGGAATGAAGATTGTCGGTATCCTCGTCACGGCGGATTGCCGTCATATCGGTATAAAGGCCTTCTCCTTTTTTAAAACCGTATTTCTGAAGGGCCTGTCTTTTCCACTTTGCGAGGGAATGTACAATTTCCACTTCCCGGTCATCCTGTTCTTTAATTCCGAACGTAACCGGTCTTTCCACACCGTTTAAATTATCATTCAGACCGCTTTCCGGCGTAACAAACAAAGGTGCCGAAACACGGCTTAAATTCAGTGCATCCGCCAGTGCGTGTTCAAAATAATCCTTTACTTCCTTAATGGCTTTCTGAGTATCCCTGATACTCTGCGGGCTTTCATACCCTTTCGGAAAATAGCATCTGTCCATCAGCATGCCCCTTTCTACTAACAAAACAAACTACCGTATCCAAACCCAAGGCGTTTTCCTTTCGCCCGTTTTTTATAAATCACAATTGTTTACGGTTCTCGGGAACGGAATGACGTCACGAATGTTACCCATTCCGGTCAGGTACATAACGCATCTTTCAAACCCGAGACCGAATCCCGCATGACGCGCGGAACCGTATTTACGAAGATCCAGATAGAAATCATAATCTTCCTTCTTAAGTCCGAGTTCATTCATTCTTGCGAGCAGTTTTTCATAATCGTCCTCACGCTGGGAGCCGCCGATAATCTCGCCGATTCCGGGAACCAGGCAGTCCATTGCGGCAACGGTCTTTCCGTCCTCGTTCAGTTTCATATAGAAGGCTTTGATTTCCTTCGGATAATCCGTTACAAATACAGGACGCTTGAAAATCTCCTCAGTCAGGTATCTTTCATGCTCGGTCTGCAGATCGCATCCCCAGAATACCTTATATTCAAATTTGTCATTATTTTTCTCAAGTAATTCAATTGCTTCGGTGTAAGTCACATGACCGAATTCGGAATTTACAACATGATTCAGTCTCTCAATCAGTCCCTTGTCAATAAAGCTGTTGAAGAACGCCATCTCTTCCGGCGCATTCTCCAGAACATAGCGGATAATGTATTTAATCATGCTCTCCGCAATCATCATATCGTCTTCGAGATCCGCAAATGCCATTTCCGGTTCAATCATCCAGAATTCCGCAGCGTGGCGGGTAGTATTGGAATTTTCTGCACGGAAGGTCGGTCCGAAGGTGTAGATGTTCTTAAATGCCATGGCATAAGTCTCACCGTTTAACTGGCCGGAAACCGTGAGGTTTGTATTCTTATTAAAGAAGTCCTGCGAGAAATCAACTTTGCCGTCTTCCGTCATCGGAACGTTTGCAAGGTCCAGCGTCGTTACCGTAAACATTTCACCGGCACCTTCGCAGTCGCTTCCCGTAATCAAAGGAGTATGTACATATACAAAATCCCTCTCCTGGAAAAATTTGTGAATCGCATATGCAATCAGGGAACGTACGCGGAATACCGCCTCAAAAGTATTCGTTCTCGGGCGCAGATGTGTAATGGTTCTTAAATATTCCATGGAATGTCGTTTTTTCTGAAGCGGATAATCCGGCGCGGAATCTCCTTCCACCGAAATCTCCGATGCCTGAATTTCAAAAGGCTGCTTTGCTTCCGGAGTCGGAACCAGCGTTCCCTTTACAATCAAAGCCGCACCGACATTGATTTTTGCAATCTGCGCAAAGTTCTCCATTGTATCGTGATAAACAACCTGCAGCGGTTCAAAAAACGTACCGTCATTGATTACCACAAACCCGAAAGACTTGGAATCACGGTTGGAACGGACCCAGCCTCCCACGGATATTTCCTTATTTAAATAATTTTCCCTGTTTTTAAAGATTTCACGAATCGATACCAGTTTTTCCATAATGACCTCTTTTCTGTTTGTTAAAACACCAAATGACATTATAACCCACATTTTACTGCTTTACAAACATTTTTCTGTCAGGATGAATTCATCCGGTGATTTCATTTTTTACAAAATAATTACATTTTACAAATGTTCATAATAAAAACACTATATATGGCACTAACAAAAATTCTTACACAACATCTTCCAAATTATTACAAAATTGTTACATTTTATTAATTTTTTGTTGCTTTTTTCTTGCAGAGTTGATATAATAATCAAAACTCATGAAATATTTGATGAGTGGAGAATCTCTTCAAATGTCGCAATAATCGGTATGAAAGGGTATTCATAAAGGATACTTCCGTTACAGATAGTACCTTGCAATATGTGATTATCCGGAAAGAAGATGTGAGGAAAAATGTTAACTTTAAAAAATGTTTTCACGAAAGAGTCCTTAAAACTGTTTTTTGAAAACGCAAAAAAGGAACTGAAACTTACCGGCGAAGTTACCGAGAATTTCATTAAAGTAAATTCCGAGCAGACAGCCGTTTGGTTCCTGAAAAACTACAAAAGACCGGAAGCAATCGCAGTAAGCGTTGTACTTGTCGCATCCCTGGTTTGCTCCTCTGTTGCAGTCGGTGCAAATTATAAGGAACGCAAAATCACACTGAAGGAAAATGAATTTTCCGAATCTTTAATTCTCGGTAACGAGAACACGGTTGCAACCAGTACCATTACAAAAAAACCTGTCATTGCCAAAGGCTCCGCCATTCAGAAAGTCGATATCATCACCCCTTCGATGGTGGCTTATAATATGGAAAACAGGGAACTTTTAGCGCAGATGATGTTCGCGGAAGAAGGAGTTTTCTTCTCCATATTCGCAAGCGATCCCGCAGCAATCGAGCGTGTACACAAGCTTGCAGGCAGTGTTATCATTCATCGTCTGAACAACCATTTCGGTGGTGCGCAGACGCTCGCCGATGTCCTTTACGCTCCCGGACAGTACGATTACAGAACAATCCAGAGAGTGGAGCAGGGACAGAATCTTCCTCCTCAGGTTTACCAGTGGGCTGAAGAGCTTTTAACCAACGGAGCACTCGGACCGGATAATCTTGTATTCCAGGCGGAATTCGTTCAGGGCAGCGAAGTTTATGACCATATCGGAAACCAGTATTTCTGCTGCAAATAAGAATTAAACATTTCGTAAACTTGTTTATGAAAGTTCAAATTACCCTCAATTAAGAACGGGGAAGAGAGCATCTCTTCCCCGTTCTTTTTCTGTTTTTCTTTTCTCAATGTCAGAACAACTCCTCCAGCCTTCCGAGTAACATTTCCGTTTCCTCAAGAAGATGTTTTTCATCGATTTCCGGAATACCGCTCATCTGATAGGAATATTCAAATCCCGGATCCGCTGACTTCACGTATCTGATATTACCGCGGAAGGAAGCCAGAAATTCCGGAATTTTATCCACCCGGATCGGCGCACTCGCAAGGAATGCTATTTTCAATTTCCCGTTTCCGCCCTTAATCTCCGTAATATACAGTTTCTTCGCCCTTGCTCTTAACAATGCAACCGAAAGAAGTGCCTCCGCCGGTTTCGGAAGTTCTCCGAAACGGTCTTTTAATTCATCCCGGAACTCTTCATAATCAATTTTTCCCTCAATTGAGGCAATTTTATGATACATCTCCAGTTTCTGCGGTTCATTTACGATATATTCCGACGGAAGGTACGCATTGATGTCGAGGTCAGCCAGTGTCTCAAACTCCTCTTCTTCTTTTTTCTCGCCTTTTACCGTCAAAACCGCGTCATTCAACATTTTGCAGTAAAGTTCAAATCCGACCGCATCCATGTTCCCGTGCTGCTGCATACCGAGAAGGTTTCCGGCTCCGCGGATTTCCAGATCACGCATGCTGATTTTAAAACCGGAGCCGAGTTCCGTAAATTCCCGGATTGCCTGCAGCCTTTTCTCCGCTTCTTCTTTCAGAATCACGTTTCTGTCATACATCAAAAATGCACATGCGGCCCTGTTACTCCGTCCGACACGCCCCCTTAACTGGTAAAGCTGCGCCAGTCCGAAGCGGTCCGAGCGGTCGATAATAATCGTATTGACATTCGGGATATCAAGTCCGGTCTCGATAATCGTCGTCGAAATCAGAACGTCAATTTCACCTGCGATAAAATCATGCATAATGTCTTCGAGTTCACGCTCGGCCATCTGTCCATGGGCAAAAGCCACTCTTGCTTCCGGAACAAGTGCAGTAACTTTGGCGGTTACGTTGGTAATGTCATTGATTCTGTTATGAACATAATAAACCTGGCCGCCTCTTGAGAGTTCCCTGACAATTGCCTCACGTACCATTTCCTCATTGTATTCCATGACAAAGGTCTGAATCGGAAGTCTGTCCTGCGGCGCCTCTTCAAGCACGGACATATCCCGGATTCCGATCAAACTCATGTTCAGGGTTCTCGGAATCGGCGTAGCGGTCAGAGTCAGTACATCCACGTCATTTTTTAAATGTTTTAATTTTTCTTTGTGGGCAACACCGAAACGCTGCTCCTCATCGATAATTAACAGTCCCAGATTTTTAGGGGCGATATCCTTGGATAAGATACGATGCGTTCCGATTACGATATCCACCAGACCTTTTTTCAGTCTTTCCGCGGTTTTCCTCTGTTCCGTCGGGGTCCTGAAGCGGGACATCAGCTCAATCCGGATCGGAAAATCCTTCATTCTCTGCGTAAACGTATTATAGTGCTGCTCCGCAAGAATCGTGGTCGGCACAAGAAACAGTACCTGGTACCCGTCCATTACCGCTTTGAATGCGGCACGGATTGCGATTTCCGTTTTGCCGTATCCCACGTCGCCGCAGATTAAGCGCTCCATAATCTTATCGCTTTCCATATCGGCTTTGGTTGCCTCTATGGCAGCAAGCTGGTCATCCGTTTCCTCAAACGGAAACATCTCTTCAAATTCTCTCTGCCAGACCGTATCGGGGCTGAAACGATGTCCCGCGCTGCGCTGTCTGGTTGCATATAATTCGACCAGTTCCCTGGCAACGCCGAGTACCGATTCATGTACTTTCGTCTTGGTATTCTTCCAGGAGGACGTTCCGAGTTTATTGAGTTTCGGAGCCTTTCCCTCTTTGGATGAGTACTTCATAACGGAATCGAAATTTCCTGCAATAACGTAAAGACTGGAGTTTCCGGCATACTCAATTTTCATGTAGTCCTTAGTCACGCCGGCGTTATTGACTTTTTCGATTCCTCTGTATATTCCGATTCCGTAGTTTTCGTGTACCACGTAATCGCCCACGTTCAGTTCACTGAAATTCCGGATTTTACTTCCCGAATATTTCTTCACTTTTTTCCGTTTTCGTTCTTTTCCGAAAATATCCGAATCCGACAAAACCACGAAGCGAATCATCGGAAACTCATATCCCTGTCTGACATGGCCGTAATAGGTCATGACATCTCCCGGCTGAAGCGTATATTCGGAATTTTCTCCGTAAAACGCACTGACTCCCTCGTCCGTAATATTCTCCGCAATTCTTTTTGCCCTCGTCCTCGAAGAAGATACGACCAGTACACGATAACCGGATTTCCGGTATTTTTCCAGATCTTTCATCAGTTCGTTAACGGAACCGTTATACGAAGAAACGGGGTGCATATCAACCCTGAAATGCTTCTTAAAACCGATTTTGGAAGTATGTCCGTCCAGAATCGTAAATCCGAACAGTATTTCCTTCCCCAGTTTCCGAATTGCACTGTCATAGGAAAGCAGCAGATTCGCCTGCCCCGGAATCGCATATCCTTTCTCGATCCGGTGCAGAAAACTGTCCCTGAACTCCTCTTCCACGGCTTCGATATGATGATCGATTTTGGACGGTTCATCAAAAAACAGAATTTTGGAACGCTCTCCGAAAAGATCCAAAAAACCTTCCGCATCCGGATAAAAATACCGGATATAGCTTTCCAGTACATTCGTCTGGAAAAATTCCTCCACCTGCTCTTTCGTCGTATCCCACTCATGCTCTAACCGGTGCGCTTCCTCGTTCATGGCTTTGGAACGGAAAATTTCAGCCGTCTTTTTTACTTCTTTCCCGATTTTGCGAAAACCTTCCTGCTTTTCATTTTCCGAAATCAGGAATTCGCAGGCCGGGAAAATCACGACCTTATTCATTTTGCTTAAGGAACGTTGTGTCTGTACGTCAAAAATGCGGATGGAATCAACCTCATCGCCCCAAAGTTCCAGTCTCACCGGATTCTCCGTCGTTAAGTCAAACACATCCACAATACCGCCGCGAACGGCGAACTGTCCGGGTTCTTCCACGGTTGCCACCTTCCGGTAACCCATTGCGGTAAGTTTCAGTGCAATCGCCTTCTCTTCCACGATGCTTCCGGTACCGATTTCCAGAATGTTCTGTTTTAAAACCCGAAGCGGAACCATCGGCGTCATCAGGGAATCAAAAGTCGTAATCACGGTAATCGGCTTATTTTCCAGAATAGCCCGAAGCACCCTCATACGGTCCTTCGTAATTTCGTTGGAATAAATATCCGCCTGATAAAAAATCAGATCCTTTGCCGGAAAGACCCTTACTCCCCGGTCATACATCGAATACTCTTCCGCAAGATTCCGGGCCCTTAAATCACTGTAGGTAATCAGAATCCGGACGTCAAAAGAAGCACCGAAAGTATGAATAAAATGGCATTTTCCACTCTCCGTGCATCCTGTCAGTTCCAGACGCTTCACTCCGTTTTGCAAAGCATCCGAAATCTCTTTATACTCATTCAGTTCCCTGATCGGTTCATCAAATAACTCCACAAAAACCTCTTTATTCCTTCGGCTGCACTTTCCGGTTAAACCGGTTCATTGCCTCCTCGATTTTACCGTCCATCAGAAGTAAAATCGCCTCCGAAACTTTCTCATACGCCTCTTTCTCCAGCGCGGCATCCTCCTCGGAAAAATGACCGAGTACATAATCGGCCAGATCCATACGGGAAGGTTTCTCTCCCACACCGACTTTAATCCGTAAGAATACCTCACTGCCGAGATGGAAAATAATATTCTTGATTCCGTTGTGTCCTCCGGCACTTCCCTTGGGACGGATGCGAAGCTGCCCCACCGGAAGGGAAATGTCATCATACAAAACAATCAGTTCCGTTTCGGAATCAATTTTAAAATAATCACAGGCCTCTCTCACCGCTTCCCCGCTTAAATTCATATAGGTAAGGGGCTTCATTAAAAGAACTCTGTTTCCCTCAATGACTCCTTTTCCCACCAGGGATTTAAACTTTTTTTCGGAAACATCAATTCCGTAGCCGGCTGCAATCACATCCAGGGCACTGTAGCCGATATTGTGCCTGGTATTTTCATATTCTTTTCCCGGATTTCCGAGACCTGCGATGATATACATTTTTACTCCCCGAATGCTTTTATTTCACCTATATTATATACTATTTTCCGGTGTTTCTGCATTAGCAGCAATTGTATTTCCAAAAGACCGAAACAGGATAAAAGCCTGAAAAATATTGCTTATAGCAAGAAAACGGAGCATAGCACTCCGTTTTCTTTTTCCCCATATCTTCTCTAAAAAGTTTTTATTGTACCTCGTATCTCGCGGTCTTTTCTATCAGCACCTTAACTTCGCCGTCTCCGACATATCTCGAGTTTGCCCGGATGGTGTTGTAGCTTTCCACGATGCAGTTCTCAATATAAGTATTGTCGCCGATATAAACATCGTTCAGAATAATGGAATTCTTGATATGACAGTTATTTCCGACAAATACTTTCTTAAATATTAAGGAATCCTCAACCTTTCCGTTTATGATGGAGCCGGAAGCAACCAGTGAATTGCTTACCTGTGCGCCCACATTGTATTTCGCGGGAGGAAGATCATCCACCTTGGAATAAATATCCGGATACTGATGGAAGAAATAATCTCTTACATCGGACTTTAAGAAGTCCATATTGGTCTCGAAATAATCTTCCACGGAAGCGATATTCTTCCAGTAATCCTTCATCTTGAATCCGAAGATTCTCTTCATCTCTTTGTAACGGATTAAAATATCCGCAACAAAATCATATCTTCCCTCTTCGTTGCTCTTCTCGATTAACTCAATTAAAAGACGTCTTCTGATGACATAGATTCCGCAGGAAACCGTATTGGTCTTTGCAATCATCGGCTTCTCGTCAAATTCTTCGATACGGCTTTCCTCATTCATCTTGATTACGCCGTAACGCTCTACGTTTGCGCTTTCGGGAAGATCCTTGCAGACAACGGTAATATCCGCTTTCTTGTCAATGTGATATTCCAGAAGTTTATTGTAATCCATCTTATAAACGCAGTCTCCGGATGCGATTACAACATAGGGTTCATGACTTCTCTTTAAGAAATCGATATTCTGGTAAATGGCATCTGCGGTTCCTCTGTACCAGTTGGAATTATCTGCGGTTACAACGGGAGTGAATACATATAAACCTCCCTGCTTTCTTCCGAAATCCCACCACTTGGAAGAACTCAAATGCTCATTCAGACTTCTTGCATTATACTGTGTCAGTACGGCAACCTTCTGAATATGGGAATTGCTCATGCTGCTTAATGCAAAATCTATACTTCTGTAGCTGCCGGCAACGGGCATAGCGGAAATCGCTCTCTTTAAGGAAAGCTCACGCATTCTGTGGTTATTGCCGCCTGCTAAAATGATTCCAATCGCTCTCATCCTCAATCACCTGCCTTAATCAAAGTTTTTCCGCTTCCGAGTTCGCCGTCCGGATAATCCGCTGCGGTAGTAATACCGGAAACAACGGAATTCTTTCCTACGGAAACACCGCTCGGAATCACGGATTTCTCGCCTATGGTTACAAGACCGTTATTGTAGATGTGAGGATCCGTTTCATTTGCAACTTCATCTCCGACACCTAACTTTACATTATCCTGTACGGATACGTTCTCTGCAATGATTGCCTTGGTAATCTCACAGTTCTTTCCGATTTCGGTTTCGTTCATGATAATGGAATCTCTGATTACCGAGCCTTCACCGATGGTAACGCCGCATCCGATAATGGAATTGTAAACTTTTCCGTAAATGGTGCTGCCTTCCCCTATGATACATTTCTCCGTAACGCTGTCTTTCGACATGTACTGGGGCGGAAGTGTTTCGGATTTGGTATAGATTTTCCAATATTCTTCGTAGAGGTTGAAAACAGGAACAATGTCAATCAGTTCCATGTTTGCTTCCCAGTAGGAATGAAGGGTTCCTACATCCTTCCAGTATCCGTTGTACTCATACGCATACAAAGGCGCTCCGTTTTCATGACAGTACGGAATGACATGCTTTCCGAAATCCAGGTTCGGCTGACTTGCCTTTGCAAGAAGAGCTTCTTTCAAAGTCTTCCAGTTGAAAATATAGATACCCATACTTGCAAGGTTGCTTCTGGGTTTCTCCGGTTTTTCCTCGAAATCGATAATCTTACGGTTGTCGTCGGTAATAACGATACCGAAACGCTTTGCTTCCTCCAGAGGAACCGGCATTGCGGCAATCGTTACTTCCGCACCGTTTTTCTTGTGGAAATCAAGCATGACCTCATAATCCATCTTATAAATATGGTCACCGGAGAGAATCAGAACATAATCCGGATTGAAACTGTCCATATAATCAATGTTCTGATAAATTGCATTTGCGGTACCGGTATACCACTCGGTATCTATACTCTTCTCATACGGAGGAAGAACGGTAACACCACCGATATTTCTGTCCAAATCCCAGGGAATTCCGATTCCGATATGGGTATTCAGACGAAGCGGCTGATACTGTGTCAGAACACCTACCGTATCAACCCCTGAGTTAATGCAGTTGCTCAAAGGGAAATCAATTATTCTGTACTTGCCGCCGAACGAAACCGCCGGTTTTGCAACCTTTGCGGTTAACACGCCAAGACGACTTCCCTGACCGCCTGCCAGTAACATGGCAATCATTTCCTTCTTGATCATGCTTTCACCTCTCACATCAATATTTTTTTCGGAACAACCCCCTGGTCGTTCCAACCCCATCCTGTTTCCTTGTCTCTAAAAAGGTAACACGAAAAAATGGTAGCCCCCCGACTTCCATAAGAAAATTCTAACACGTGTTTTGTAAAAAGTGAACTATAAAAACACAACTATTTTCTGTTTTTTTCGTTTTTTAATGTGTACTTTATATGAGTTTTACCAAAATAAATTCCTTTTCTTTGTGCAATATCACGAAATCCTTTTTTGTTTTTTTCCACTCACGCATAAAAAATGAACAAAAGGCCCGATTCAAACAAAAGATAGACGAATTTTCTTTCTTATTCTATAATGAATTTGGTTTTGAAAAGGAGAAACAAATCATGTATGAAATTGATTTTGAAAAACCTGTTCATGTTCATTTTATCGGAATCGGCGGAATCAGTATGAGCGGCCTGGCCGAAATCCTGTTATCCGAAGGATTTACCGTTTCGGGTTCCGACAATTCGGAAAGCGAACTGACAAAGAGGCTCCGCGAAGAAGGCGTAAGGGTTAATATCGGACAAAGCAGCGACAATATCACTTCCGACATCGATTTGGTTGTTTATTCCGCCGCCATCAGAAGGGACAACCCCGAATTCGGGGCCGCCGCGGAAGCCAACCTTCCCATGTTAAGCAGAGCAGAGCTTTTGGGTCAGATGATGAGAAACTATAAATACCCGATTGCCGTATCCGGAACGCACGGAAAAACCACCACTTCTTCCATGCTCTCCGAAATTCTGCTGGCGGAAAATACCGATCCTACGCTTACTATCGGCGGAATTCTGAAATCCATCGGCGGAAACGTGCGAATCGGACATTCCGATTATTTTTTAACGGAAGCATGTGAATATACCAACAGTTTCCTGTCATTCTTTCCGAAATACGGCATTATTCTGAATGTGGACGCAGATCATCTCGACTTTTTCAAGGATTTAAACGATATCCGGAATTCCTTCCGGAAATTTGCCGAACTCATTCCGGAGGACGGAGCTCTGGTCATCAACGGAGAAATCGAGAATTACGGGGAACTTACGAGAAGCGCAAAATGCCCGGTCATTACCTTCGGCATGTCGGACGAATATGATTACTACGCTACTGACATAACCTTTAATGAATCGGCTTTTTCATCTTATAACATGCACACTCCGAAGGGAGAGGTTATCCCGGTATCACTCGGCGTGGTCGGAATGCACAATGTATATAATTCCCTTGCTGCCCTTGCAATGGCGGATATTCTGAAATTTGACAAGGAAACCGGCCTGGAGGCGCTGAAGAAATGCACCGGTGCGGACCGGCGATTCCAGATTAAGGGCCATCTCGGTTCCATCACCATAGTGGATGATTACGCACACCACCCGACGGAAATTGCGGCAACCCTGTCTGCTGCCGAAAAATATCCCCATGAACATTTATGGGTAGTCTTCCAGCCGCATACCTACTCCAGAACCAAGGCTCTGATGAACGGGTTTGCAGATGTTCTGAAAAATGCGGAAAACGTGATTTTAGCCGATATCTACGCTGCCAGGGAAAACGATACCCTCGGAATTTCCTCCAAAGACCTGAAGGCGGAAATCGAAAAAAGAGGCGGAAGATGCGAATATTTCCGGTCTTTTTCGGAAATTGAAATATTTTTACTGGAAAATTGTAACCAAGGCGATCTGTTGATAACCATGGGCGCCGGAGATGTCTACAAAATAGGCGAGGAACTGCTCGGCAAATAATTATCCACAATATCCACGGTTTTTTCGGGAAAATACGAAAAAAACACTGTGGATATTTTTTTCGCTTAAAACAAGCATTCCAGTGAGTTATAAACAGAATCCACATCCTTTAAAAACCCAGTAAAATCAAGGGATTGCGGGAAACTTTTTGTTTGCATTTGACGAATCCTGTGCTATAATCACAATGCCTTTGAATGCGCAGGGAAACAGGAATTGCGGAGTCCCGTAAGGCGCATGGGAGCGTTTATTTGTTCCCGGCATTTTAAAATCGGGGGGAATCTGTAAAATGAGTCACATTCAGCTTGTAAACGATGGTCTTTTGGAAAGCACTTCCGTTTCCAATTTATTCATCGATTATTATATGAAAGAGGCAAATGATGCCCAGATTAAGGTATATCTGTACCTTCTCCGGAAGACATCCACCAATGCCTCCTTCGATATCGGCGATATTGCCGAGGAATTCAATCACACGGAAAAAGATGTTATTCGTGCGCTTAAATACTGGGAAAAAGCCGGCCTTTTGAACCTGCAGTACGATCTGACGGGTGAAATCTGCCGGATCAGTCTGGCAAACGTTTCCGGGCAGAAGAAACCGGAAACCGCAGTCCGCGAGGATGTCGTAAAAGTTCCCGTTCTCAGTATCGTGCCGAATACGGAGCAGAGAAAAACGGAATCCGGAAACGAAACGGCAAAAGATAATTCGAAAGAACTTTTAAAAGATTCAAAAGAAACAAAGAAATCTTCCGTTCCGGAAAAGCCTTCCTATTCTGCCGGAGATTTAAGAACTTTCAGGGAAGAACCCGCAACGGACGAGCTGATTGCCGTTACGGAATCCTATTTAATGAAGCCCTTAAGTCCTTCCGATTTACGCAGTCTTCTTTATATTCATAAAGAGCTGAAATTTGATTTCGAAATGATGGATCTGCTCCTGCAGTATTGCGTTTCCAAGAACAAAAAGAGCTTTAATTACATCGAAGCCGTAGCGGTCTCCTGGTTTGAGCAGGGAATTACCACCCCGAAACAGGCCAAAGACGGAATCAGCAAATATGACCGCAATATTTTTGATATTATGGCTGCGCTCGGGAAGAATTCCACTCCCACCATTAAAGAAGTGGAATTCATAAACCGCTGGCTCGGAAGTTACTCCTTCAGCAAGGAAATGGTTCTTGCAGCCTGCGAGAGAACCGTAATGAAAACGGACTCCGACCGGTTTGCGTATGCCGAAGGTATTCTTTCCAGATGGAAGGAACAGGGGCTGTATACCTTGCAGCAGGTCGAAAACTCCGAAGCGGAATTCAAAAAGAAAAGAGACTCGTCCGCGCAAAATACTCCTCATTCCCGGAAAGCCACGTTCCAGAAAACAAAATATGATTTTGCGGCTTTACAGAAATTTATTAACGAAAGCTGACCATACACGCAGAGGTTGTTACATTGAGTCTGACCACAGAAGATTACAATGAAATATTAAACGGATACAATTTAAGACAGATTGAGCATGCACATGAACTGGAAGAAAGACGGAAAGAAGTCTTTGACAAAATTCCCTCCTATTCCAAAACCGAAGAAGACATGGTAACCTTCAGTGCAGAACGTGCGAGAGCCTTAATCCGCGGAAATAAAGAAGAAGCCGACCGGCTTGCCGAAAAAATCGAAGACCTTTTGAGGAACCAGAAACTGGCCTTAATCGAAGCAGGATTTCCGATTGATTATCTGGAGCCGATTTATACCTGCAAGGAATGTAAGGATACCGGTTTCGTGGACGGAAACCGTTGCAGTTGTTTCCGGCTTGCATTAATTGAAAGACTTTTCGAGCAGAACAACATCCGGGATTATTTATCAAATGAAAATTTCTCCTCCATCCGCTACGATCTCCAGATCGGCGAGGATGAAAGAAGATTCGAAAAGGCGGTATCCAAAGCAAGGAATTTTGTGGAAGAAATTGAAAATGCTCCTCAGAATATCTGCTTTTCCGGTCCCGTCGGTACGGGAAAATCGTTTCTGTCCAAATGTATTCTCGGCGAAATGCTGAAAAAAGGTTATTCCTGTATTTACTTCAGCGCACCTACGCTGTTTTCGACAATCGGAGATTATAAATTCCATAAATCCGCCTCACAAACCGTCAATCCGACAGAGCTTTTGTATTCCTGTGATCTGCTCGTCATTGACGATTTGGGAACAGAGCTTACCAATTCTTTCTGCGTTTCGGAACTATTAACGCTGTTAAACGAACGTGAGAAGGCACGTAAATCCATGGTAATCTCTACAAATCTTTCTCTGGAAGAGTTAAACAATACCTATTCGGATCGTGTATTTTCCAGAATGTTCAGCAATTTTGAGTTCTGCCCCTTAACCGGCCAGGACGTCAGAATATATTTAAAACAAATGCAAACAAGAAAGTGAGGAAGTCCCATGTCACATTCCGAAGAAGTCCGCAATTTGGAAACAATTCCCGTCGGAGCCTTAAGATTAATGCTTACCAGAGGCTGCACCGAGATTGGAAAGAAAGTTGACGAATACCTTGTAAAATGGAGAACTGAAAGAGAAAGCGAGCACAAAGGATCTTTAGCATACGCGGGATACCAGAGAGATTCCTATATTCTCGATGCCAAGCTTCCGAGATTCGGTTCCGGTGAAGCAAAATGCAATATCAACGAATCCGTCCGCGGTACGGATATTTATATTCTTGTAGATGTATGCAACTACTCCGAAACCTATAAGTTATGCGGACATGTAAACCACATGTCTCCGGATGACCACTTCCAGGACGTGAAGCGTGTCATTGCCGCAATCGGAGGAAAGGCAAGAAGAATCAACGTCATTATGCCGTTCCTTTATGAAGGAAGACAGCATAAAAGAACCACCAGGGAATCCCTTGACTGTGCACTTGCACTTCAGGAACTTACCTCTCTGGGAGTTGACAACATCATCACCTTCGATGCACACGACCCCAGAGTACAGAATGCGATTCCTCTTCACGGATTCGAAACCGTTACTCCCACCTATCAGTTTACAAAAGCACTTTTGAAAAATGTCCCGGACATCAGACTGGATGCAGATCATATGATGGTAATCTCTCCCGATGAGGGTGCGTTATCCAGAGCCGTATATATGGCAAACATTATCGGTTTAAACGTCGGAATGTTTTATAAGCGCCGCGATTACAGCCGTATTGTGGACGGCCGTAACCCGATTGTTGCACATGAATATCTCGGTACCGACCTGTCCGGAAAAGATGCCATCATCATTGACGATATGATTTCTTCCGGTGACAGCGCACTCGACGTTGCAGCAGAGTTAAAGAGAAGAAATGCCAACCGTATCTTCCTCGCAACCACGTTCGGACTGTTTACAAACGGGCTTGATAAATTTGACAAAGCGTTTGACGACGGACTTATTTACAGAGTTCTGACCACAAACCTTGTTTACCAGACACCGGAATTGCTGTCACGTCCCTGGTATATCAACTGCGATATGAGCAAATACATCGCATACCTGATTGATACCCTGAACCACGACGCATCCATATCTGATTTGCTCAACCCTTCCGCAAGAATTCAGAACATTCTGAAAAAATACGGACAGGCATAAATTATGATTTTATCATATGAAGATCGAACAAAACGAAATTATTGAGTTGAAAAAACCGCATCCCTGCAAAAAGCCCGGCGCCGGCAAGTGGAGAGTACTCCGTACCGGCGCGGATTTTCGTTTGGAATGTATGGGATGCGGCCGTCAGGTCATGATGAAGAGAAGCCTTCTGGAAAAACAGATTGTGAAAAATAACCCGTAAAATGTATTCCGTGCTATAATTCTCTCTGTAGGAAATCTATTAAAAACGGGGAAAAACTGCTTCCATGACAAAAAATCTGAAACGTGCAATTCCGATAGCTGCTCTTCTTCTCATTTTTACCTTTGTAAATTTCTTTGTGGTAAGAGGACATTACACAGAACACTTTTATCCGGAAGACGATAATGCAACCTCCGTTTACATCGAGACCGACCGGGATGATATCGTTGAAATTGAAGATATCTCCTTTTCAAAAGATCACAAATGGTGCAATATCTGTTTAAAGGCAATCGGAACCGGTATCGTCACTCTGACGGTTCACTATAACAATAATGTTCCTGACAGCACAACGGAGTTAATGGTGCATCCTTCCGGAATCATCTATGAAAACGGATTCCTCGGATCCGTCGGAAACTTAAATATTCTGCGTTATGAAATCGCATTTCTATTCCTGATAGCCGTCGTTAATCTGTCGATTTCCTTAAAAAAATCCCTGCGTTCAAATATGTACTCCTACAAGGTCATGTATGTTGCCGGAGCACTTGTATTTTCCGCCGTAAACCTCCTTTTCTGGATTATAAACATTGTAAATCCCACAAATTTCTGGCCGGACCGGCTTTTTACTTTATTCGGGGAAATCTTCGCGGTATTTACAAGACTGCCCATACTTTTCTTTCCCATAGTACTTCCGTTTTCCATCCTTCTTTCCGTCAGCAATATCGTATTGCTGAAAAAAGAGGGATTTCGAATTCGGAATATGCTCGGAATCGGACTCGGTATCGTACTTGTCGCGATGACGGTTTTTCCTTTTTTCCTGTATCCGATTATGAGCAGTTTCATGGATGTTTCCGGTCAACTCGGATTTCACGCGGAATTTTTTTTCGAGCTCCTTTTCTTCTCCTCACTTTCTTATTTTGAATGCATGTTAATCGGTACCATACTCGGAACCATTCGGGCGCAGCGCTTTGTTCCGAGATACGAACAGGATTATATGATTATTCTCGGAAGCGGTCTCCGCGCTGACGGAACGCTGACGCCGCTGTTAAAAAACAGGGCGGACCGGGCGATCCTGTTTTCCGAAAAACAGAAGGAAAAAACCGGGAAAGACCTGATTTTCGTGCCCTCCGGCGGACAGGGGCCCGATGAAGTAATTTCCGAAGCCTCTGCCATCCGGAATTATTTACTGACGCAGGGAATCAGCGGGGATTCCATTCTTACCGAAGAAAAATCCAAATCCACCTATGAAAACATGAAATTCTCAAAGGAGATCATTAAAGCTCACCGAAAGGATGCGATTTCAAATGTCCGGATTGCTTTTTCCACTACGGACTATCACGTGTTCCGGAGCGGCCGTTTTGCCCGCAAACTCGGAATGAATGCATACGGGATCGGGGCACGGACCAAATGGTATTTCTATATCAATGCGCAAATCCGCGAATTCGTTGCAAACATGAAAGTACAGCAGAAAAGGCACATCGGAAATCTCATTTTTATCATATTGCTGATCCTGTTCCTGCTTGCGGTCAGTTTTCGGTTTGAGATTCTGTAGGTGCTGTTTCGTTCTGCTTTTTCACCCGAATAACGTCTCAAAATATTGTAAATTTTGCAAAACAGCCACAAGAAATTGTGAGTCATTTTCAGTCAAAATCACGTCAATTTTTTTCATGCCGAAATCTTTTTAGTTGGTGCTAAAGTACTTTTCTTTTGGATTTAAAGTGATATATTTATATCATAACAACTAAACAAAAGATATTTGAAGGAAGTAGGAAGCCGGTAGTCGGCAGGTCAGACAAAGACGGATCCTGAAGGTTTCGGGAGGAATGCTTCATTTCAAACTTTTGAGAATTCAAAAACTAACAACAAAGATAAGTGACATTGTCTTGTGAAAACATTTCTGTAAACCGAATTCAAGGAAGCGCGAAGTGATCGACAGACCAAACGGAAGCGGATGGTGAAAGCGGAGTCCGGCAGGTTGGCGAAAGCGGATGATGAACCGAGAATATCATTTGAAAGAGGAAACCGCATTGGATAATATTAGTCGATGATCGTCGCTAGTGCAGTTTCCTTTTTCAATGCGTGAATATGAATAATGGAAGGGCTTGTATCGTGCCTTCACGAACCAAAAATAAAAGTACCGGATTTTCTGTCCGGTACTTTTTTCATCTTACATAATCCGAATCGCGGAACGAATTACACGCGATTGTAATTGATCAGACATCCCTTCAGGATAATCTGTCTTTCCTCATCGGTCAGTTCGCCGAGTCTCATCGTAAATTTCGAAAGTGTTCCGTCTTTTACGACATATGCCTCAATCTCTTCTTTCTTTTCGACTACCGCGCTCTTAATGCCCGGCAGGAAGATGTAATCAAGGTTCTTAAACGGCAGCTCACCCTCTTCGATTAAGAAGGGAAGCATTCCCCAGTTGATTAAGTTCGAACGGTATCTCTTGGTTGCATACTCGTTTGCGATATTCGCCCAGCCGCCGAGTACCTTCTGGCAGCTTGCAGCCTGTTCTCTTGCAGAACCGTCACCGGGTTTTACCGCGAAAATGGTAGAACCGACACCAAGATTGTCATGTTCCACATCCGGGAAGGTCTTCTTTACAACCCCCATTACCTCTCCGACTTCCGGGACTGCCTTACCGGCACATTCTCCTGCTTCCAGGGCCTTCTGGGCAACCTGTACGGCCTTTGCCCTGCCTACATATTCCGGATCCTTTCTGGACAGCGCAAATTCCGCAAGTCCCAGAGGATTGGAACGATAGGAAGATGTTTCTCCGGACGGAATAAGTTCATCCGTCGTCGTAACCGGATCGTGAATTTCGGAAACCACCTTCAGAAGAAGATTTTCGGGAAGAGGTGACATCTTCGGCCAGTCCTTGATATTCGGACCGAACTGGATTTCCTGATTCGGATCCGCCACACCCCTCGAATCGAATACGCGGTTTGCGTAAATATTTGCATCAAAGAAATATTTATAATTGTTAAAATCACCGTCAAACTCGGTAGCCGCGGTCAGCACACCCTTATTGGCCGCAGTAGCCGCAATCGATCTTGCATCCATAAGTGCCACGGAGGAAATCTGTCCGCTCTGAAGTTTGCTGCCTTCACGGTTCGGGAAGTTTCTCGTGGAGTGACGGATGGAAAATGCGTTATTTGCAGGTGTATCACCCGCACCGAAGCAGGGTCCGCAGAATGCCGTCTTTAATACCGCTCCTGTCTCCATTAAGGTTGCTGCACAGCCGTTTTTGATTAATTCCATGTAAATCGGCATGGAAGCAGGATATACGCTTAACGTAAAGCCGTCTGATCCGATATATTTTCCCTTTAAGATGTCGGCTGCCGCACAGATATTTTCAAATCCGCCGCCGGCACAGCCTGCAATGATTCCCTGGTCAACAAGAAGTTTTCCGTCATGTACCTTGTTCTGAAGGGTGTATTCCACAGCACCGTCCAGCGATACTTCCGCCTTCTTTTCCACATCCTTTAAGATGTCATAAAGATTAGCGTTTAACTCCTCGATGGTGTAGGTGTTGCTCGGATGGAACGGCATTGCAATCATGGGCTTCACGGTTGATAAATCAATCGTGATGACACCGTCATAATATGCCACGTCCGCAGGATTTAATTCCTTATACTCTTCTTTTCTGCCATGGATTTCGTAGAATTCTTCCACTTTTTCATCCGTCTTCCAAATGGAGGAAAGGCAGGTGGTTTCGGTGGTCATAACATCAATTCCGATACGGAAATCCGGACTTAAGGATGCAACACCGGGTCCGACGAATTCCATTACTTTGTTCTTAACGTATCCGTTTGCAAATACCGCACCGATAATCGCAAGTGCCACGTCCTGGGGACCTACGCCTTTTACGGGAGCACCCGTTAAATATACGGCAACCACACCCGGCATATTGATGTCATATGTCTGGTTTAAAAGCTGCTTCACCAGCTCCGGACCACCCTCTCCCATTGCCATGGTACCGAGTGCACCGTAACGGGTATGGGAATCGGAACCTAAAATCATTTTTCCGCCGCCTGCGAGCATTTCACGTGCAAACTGATGGATTACCGCCTGATGAGGGGGTACATATACTCCGCCGTATTTCTTGGCACAGGTAAGACCAAACATATGGTCATCTTCGTTAATCGTTCCTCCAACTGCGCAAAGGGAATTATGGCAGTTGGTCAGTACATAGGGCATCGGGAATTTCTCAAGCCCTGACGCACGCGCCGTCTGAATAATGCCGACAAAAGTAATGTCATGGGAAGTAAGCTTGTCAAAACGGATTTTTAACTTCTCCATATTATCGGAGGTATTGTGCGCCTTCAGAATACCATACGCAATCGTACCCTGCTTCGCTTCTTCCTTTGTTACCTGCTTTCCGGTCTTTGCCGCAACTTCCGCAGCATCCTCCACCCACTCGGTGCCGTTGATAAGATATGCACCACCATCTCTAAGTTCTATCATGTAAATACTCCTTTTTTCAGTTACTAACTCGAACAAGCACAATGCAGGCTTCGTAAGGGGTGAGTTGCCACCGCATCCGAACCCCGTCGAAGGCGTGCTTGTGCGACGTGAGCCATTGAAATTACAGCTCTACCTTATCAAGATGCCAGATATCATCCACATATTCCTGAATGGTACGGTCCGACGTAAACTTGCCGGAGCATGCCACGTTGAGAATTGCACTCTGTGCCCACTTGGAACGGTTTCTGTATGCCTTCTCGACATGTTTCTGTGCTTCCGCATAGGACTTGAAATCCTTTAAGATGAAGTAGGTATCCGCCTTGGAAGTACTCTCCGTGTTAAGAAGAGAGTTGTAAAGATGACGGAATCTTTCCGGATCGTCCGGTGAATAGGTTCCGTTGATTAACTGGTTCAGTACCATGTGTACATCCGGATCGTTTCTGTAAATTTCCATCGGATCATATCCGCCGTTATTCTCGTAATTGATAACTTCATCGGAGGATAATCCGAAGATGAAAGCATTGCTCTTTCCGACTTCTTCCACAATTTCAACGTTTGCACCGTCCATGGTTCCTAAGGTAAGTGCTCCGTTTAACATGAATTTCATGTTACCGGTACCGGAAGCCTCTTTGGATGCGGTGGAAATCTGCTCGGATACATCGGATGCCGCAAAAATAATTTCCGCATTGGATACGCAGTAGTTCTCAATAAAGACTACCTTGATCTTTCCGTTGATGAATCTGTCATTGTTAATTCTGTCGGCAACGGAGTTAATCAGTTTAATCGTAAGTTTTGCATTACGGTATCCGGCTGCTGCCTTCGCACCGAAGATGAATGTTCTGGGATAGAATTCCATCGTAGGATGCTCTTTTAGCTGATTGTACAGATACATTACGTGAAGAATATTCAAAAGCTGACGCTTGTATTCGTGAAGTCTCTTTACCTGTACATCGAAAATCGAATTCGGATCCACGTCGATTCCGTTATGCTCTTTGATATATTTTGCAAGGCGGAGTTTATTCTGGTATTTAATCTTCATAAACTCTTCCTGCGCCTTCTCGTCCTTCGCGAAATCCTTCAGGGCTGCAATTTTCGGAAGATCGGTAATCCATCCGTCACCGACTTTCTTCGTTACCCAGTCTGCAAGAAGCGGGTTTCCGTGAAGAAGGAATCTTCTCTGGGTGATTCCGTTGGTCTTGTTGTTGAATTTCTCCGGATAGAGTTCGTAGAAATCACGAAGCTCCTGATTCTTCAAAATCTCGGTATGAAGTCTTGCAACACCGTTTACGGAATAGCCTGCATGAATGGCAAGGTTGGCCATTTTTACCTGACCGTCGTAAAGGATTGCCATCTTCTTCACCTTCTCCTCGTTTCCGGGATAACGGCTTCTGATCTGTGCCTCAAAGCGGCGGTTGATTTCCTCGACAATCTGGTAAATTCTGGGAAGTAATCTTGAGAAAAGGTCAATCGGCCATTTTTCCAAAGCTTCGGACATAATGGTATGGTTGGTGTATGCACAGGTCTTTGTGGTGATTTCCCATGCCTCGTCCCAGGTAAGATAATACTCATCCATCAGAATTCTCATCAGTTCCGGAATGGTAACGGTGGGATGGGTATCGTTTAACTGGAAGGTTACTTTCTCATATAATTTATGAATATCGTCATGATTTCTCATGTACTTCGCAACGGCTTCCTGAATGGATGCGGAAACGAAGAAATACTGCTGTTTTAAACGGAGTTCCTTACCTGCAATGTGATTATCGTTGGGATATAAAACTTCCACGATGTTGCGGGCAAGATTTTCCTGCTCAACCGCTTTCTGATAATCACCCTTGTCGAAGGAGTCCAGACGGAAGCAGTCCACAGGCTGTGCGTCCCAGATACGAAGGGTATTTACGATTCCGTTTCCGTAGCCGACAACGGGAAGGTCATAGGGAACAGCCTTTACTGCCTGATAGCCTTCAAGACGGTAATTGTTTCTTCCGTTTGCATCGGTATAGCTGGTTACATAGCCGCCGAAACGGACTTCCTTGGTATACTCGGGACGGCGGAGTTCGAACGGATTTCCGTCTGCAAGCCAGTTATCGGGAACTTCCACCTGATAACCGTCACGGATTTCCTGCTTGAACATACCGTAGCGGTAACGGATTCCGCAGCCGTATGCGGAATATCCCAAAGTTGCAAGGGAGTCAAGGAAACATGCCGCAAGTCTTCCGAGACCTCCGTTTCCGAGTGCCGCATCGGGTTCCTGGTCTTCGATTACGTTGATATCGACACCCAGTTCCTCAAGTGCATCCTTCGCATCTTTATAAGCGGTTAAGTTGATCATGCTGTTACCGAGTGCACGGCCCATTAAAAATTCCATGGACAGATAATAAACCGTCTTCGGATCCTGCTTCTCATATGCTTCCTGGGTTTTTAACCAGTGATCGACAATCTGGTCCTTAATGGCATATCCGACTGCCTGGAAAATCTGCTGGTCGGTTGCTTCTTCCATGGTCTTTCTGTATAAGGTTCTGACATTGTATACAACGCTTCTTTTGAATAAGTCCTTATCAAAATCAAGATGAGGTACCGAACTCTTTGCCTTCTTTGCTGCAGGCTTCTTTGCAGCGGAAGTTTTCTTTACTGCCGCTGTTTTCTTTGCTGCGGTGCTTTTAGCGGGTGCTGCAGTACTTTTCTTTGCTGCGGTACTTTTCTTAGCTGCCGTCTTTTTTGCTGCTGTTTCTTTGGTTGCCGGTTTCTTAGCTGTTGCCATGTTTCTTTCCTCCGTTTTTGAAAACGTTTCCGTTTTCATTGATTCTGGATTGATTACAATCCGTGTGGTCTTTGAAATTTTACTTCCTTACAACCCCGATTACGACATCTTCCCCATTGATGTTCCACTTCTTTGCATTCTCCGATGCCTCACCGAATTTAATTTCATCGGCAAGAACTTTGGTTGAAATTGCCTCTTCATTGGAACGGATGATTTCTGCAATTTTATCATTCTCGGATACGGTAACGGTGATATGATCCATTACTTCAAATCCGGAATCTTTACGCATCGTCTGGATTTTACTGATTACTTCGTAAACAAATCCTTCATTAATGAGTTCTTCGGTAAGACGGGTGTCGAGAACAACCGTGACAGGTCCGTCTGCCATGGATTCAAAGCCTTCCTTCTTAACCATGTCAATTAAGAGGTCCTCTTCGCCAAGGGAAATAGCCGCGCCGTTTACTTCAAAATCGAGACTTCCCTTCGCTTTTAACGTATCCATTGCCTCGTTTCCGTCTACCTCGGATAAGTACTTCTGAATGCCGCCGAGCGACTTTCCGTATTTCGGACCGACGGTCTTAAGCTGCGGCTTGAACGTATAGCTTGTGAATTCCCTGACATCGTCCGTGAATTCCGCTTTCTTTACGTTTAACTCGTCCTCTATGATTTCGGTATAAAATTCATCGAGCTTGAAAGGTGCCTTGACAAACATCTTTGCAATCGGCTGACGGTTCTTGATATTCGCGGTATTTCTGCAGGCACGTCCCAGTACAACGGTCTTAAGAACCGCATCCATATTTTCTTCCAGTTTCTTATCAATATAAGAATCATTGCATACCGGGAAGTCGCAAAGATGTACGCTCATCGGTGCATTTTTATCAACGGAGCAAACCAGATTTCTGTAAATTTCTTCCGCCATGAACGGGATCATCGGTGCTGCCGTTTTGCTGATGGTTACAAGTGCGGTATAGAGAGTCATATAGGCATTGATTTTATCCTGCTCCATACCCTTTGCCCAGAAGCGCTCGCGGCCGCGACGGACATACCAGTTGCTCATCTCGTCCACAAAATCCTGCAATGCTCTTGCGGCCTCGGGAATACGATAATTCTCAAGATGCGCGTCGGTTTCTTTGACAACCGTATTCAGTCTCGACAGAAGCCACTTGTCCATAACCGAAAGTTTGTCATACTCCAGTGTATATTTCGTTGCATCGAATTCATCGATATTTGCATAAAGCACGAAGAATGCATAGGTATTCCAGAGCGTACCCATGAATTTACGCTGTCCTTCCTGAACCGCTTTTCCGTGGAAACGATTCGGAAGCCAGGGTGCGGAGTTGATGTAGAAATACCACCTGATTGCATCCGCGCCGTAAGTTTCGAGTGCTTCAAACGGGTCTACCGCGTTGCCCTTCGACTTGCTCATCTTCTGGCCGTTCTCATCCTGCACATGGCCGAGTACGATTACGTTTTCGTAAGGAGCCTTGTTGAAGAGAAGGGTGGATTCCGCAAGCAGGGAATAAAACCATCCTCTGGTCTGGTCCACGGCCTCGGAGATGAACTGTGCCGGGAACTGCTTCTCAAACAAATCCCTGTTTTCAAACGGATAATGATGCTGTGCAAAAGGCATTGCACCGGAATCAAACCAGCAGTCGATTACTTCGGGTACACGGTGCATTTCCTTTCCGCAGTCGGGACACGGAATGACAACTTCATCGATATAGGGACGGTGAAGTTCCACTTTTGCATTCTCCGGGTTGCCGGAAAGGGTTGCAAGTTCCTCCCTGGAGCCTACGGAAATCTGCTTTCCGCAGCTGCACTCCCAGATATTTAACGGAGTTCCCCAATAACGGTTTCTGGAAATCGCCCAGTCCTGAAGATTTTCAAGCCAGTCGCCGAAACGTCCTTTTCCGATGGATTCGGGAATCCAGTGAATCGTGTTGTTGTTGGCAATCATGTCATCCTTTACGGCTGTCATTTTGATATACCAGGATTCTCTTGCATAGTAAATAAGCGGAGTGTCGCATCTCCAGCAGTGCGGATAATCATGCTCCGCCTTCGGAGCATCGAAAAGAATTCCTCTCTCTGCCAGATCCTTTAATACCTCCGGGTCGCAGGCTACGGCGCCCGCCTCGATTTCCTTCTCGGTGGGTTTGCAGCGCATTCCCGCGAATTTACCGGTTTCGGGTTTCATCTTTCCTGCGCCGTCCACCATCTGTACGAACGGTGCGTCGTATTTGCGTCCGACTCTCGCATCGTCCTCACCGAAAGCGGGGGCGATATGTACGATACCGGTACCGTCGGTCATGGTTACGTATTCGTCACAATATACGAAGAAAGCTTTCTTATGCTGCTTCTCGGTTTCAACCGCGGCACATTCGTAAAGCGGTTCGTATTCCTTATATTCAAGATCGGTTCCTTTGAAGGTTTCCAGAATCTCATATGCCTTGCCGTCCGCCATGGGAGCATATTTTGCATTTCCCTCCTTATCCTTTGCGGTAAGGAGTGCTCCGATTACGGTATCCAGAAGGGCAACCGCCATATAGTAGGTTTTTCCGTCAACGGCTTTCACTTTTGCATATTCATCATTCGGGTTTACGCAAAGACCGATATTGGAAGGCAGTGTCCAGGGCGTTGTGGTCCATGCAAGGAAATAGGCATCCTCGTCCTTAACCTTGAAACGTACGATTGCGGTACGGTCTTTGATGGTCTTGTAGCCCTGTGCCACTTCCTGTGCGGAAAGCGGGGTTCCGCATCTTGGGCAGTAGGGTACGATTTTAAAGCCCTTGTATAAAAGTCCTTTGTCCCAGATTTCCTTTAAAGCCCACCATTCGGACTCAATATAATCATCATGATAGGTAACGTAGGGGTCATCCATATCCGCCCAGAATCCGACGGTTCCGGAGAAGTCCTCCCACATTCCCTTATATTTCCATACGCTTTCCTTGCATTGCTTAATGAACGGCTCCAGACCGTAAGCTTCAATCTGCTCTTTCCCGTCGAGGCCCAGAAGTTTTTCCACTTCAATTTCAACCGGGAGACCATGGGTGTCCCAGCCTGCTTTTCTCGGTACCATATAACCCTTCATTGTGCGGTATCTCGGAATCATGTCCTTGATAACACGGGTAAGTACGTGACCGATATGCGGTTTTCCATTCGCGGTAGGCGGTCCGTCATAGAAGGTGTAAGTCTCTCCTTCCTTGCGGTTCTCCATACTCTTGCGGAAAATATCGTTTTCCTTCCAGAATTTTTCTACTTCTTTTTCTCTTTGTACAAAATTAAGATCCGTACTGACTTTCTCGTACATTTTTATGCTCCTTGTGGATTTATTATCCTCTCATACGGTTTCCTGTCTGTTTCGTGTTTTTTCCGAAAATAAGTACAAAAAAAGACGGAAAGCGCATAAAACACCAATGGTATTTTACAGTTTCCGCCTTTATGTGTCAAGTTTTAGCCGCTTATCTTAACCGGTCATCGGCATGAGTCATTCTCCAGTTGATGCATCTTTCCAGATAGTGGATATAATCCGGATTCTTGCACATGCCCTTTCCTTCCACGTCGGAGATTTTTGCCACGTCCATTCCGTTGCAGGCCGTAGTCTTCATGACAATGTTCAGAGCCGGCGCATCCGTATCGTTTGCAATAAAGGTACCGATACCGAAGGCAATCTTCGCACGACCTTCAAAATACTTTTTGATTGCAGTCGCTTTTTCAAAATCAAGACTGTCGCTGAACAGAAGCGTCTTGGTCTTCGGATCGATTCCGAGCGATTCGTAGTGGGCAATCATTTTATCTCCCCAGTCAAACGGGGAACCGGAATCGTGCCGTACACCGGAGAAAAGCGTTGCATAGGTTAACTGGAAGTCCTTTAAGAAACAGTCTGTCGTAATGGCATCCGTCAATGCCGTTCCGTTTAAGACACCGTATTCCTTTACCCAGGCATCGAGTGCATACCAGTTCGAGTATGCAGGGTTGTGCTTGTGATTTCCCTGGCCCACGCACATAATCCACTCGTGTGCCATTGTACCGACTGCCTTCAGATTATACTTTTTCGCAAGATAGACATTGGAGGTTCCGACGAAAACGGATTTTCCCGTATCTGCTTCGGCAAGGCGTCTTACCGCAAGATCCTGTGCCTCTCCGGAAAGCCTTCTTCTCATTCCGAATTCGGAGAATGCGGACAGATCATACTCGCCGTTTTGCAGTTTTGCAATCTTGGCATCCAGTCTTTCCCGGAAGCTGTCCATCAGCTTGTCGTAATCATATGCCATACGGAAATAAACTTCGTTTACGATTGCGAGCGTCGGTATTTCGTACATGGAAGTATTTAACCAGGTTCCCTTGGTTTCAATGCTCAATCCGCAGGGCGCATCGGTGGTAATCGTAAAATCCTCATATCTCGGTTTCCAGAGTCTTAAAAAATCAACATAGGAGCCTTTGATCCATGTAATATTGTGAAGATATTCCAGTTCATCTTCCTTAAACCTGAGTTCCGTATATAAAAGAAGCTGGCGCTTGATTTCATCCACCATTTCCTTTGTAAAATGCACATCCTCGTTTCTGCACTTGAAACTCCACGTGGTCTTATAATCGCTGAACTGATGATAGATTGCCTGACCCATGGAAAATTTGTAAGCATCCGTTTCCAAAAGACTTGTTATAATACGTTCCATACCGCTTCTTCCTTTCCGGGAACAGTGTTCCGCATCGTGTTGTCTGTTATTATAATTCTTTTTTTTCCGTTTGTGTATTAAAAAATCTCCGTTTACCGGTCACCTCTTCTGCAGAAGGTGATAAAGTGGTTTTTCCGGCTCTTGAATAAGTTTTCCGCAGTATCCTTCGAAACCTTGTGAAGTGTTCCCTGGTCCGGTTCCATAAATACAAACTCACCGGAATTGTAGCCGGTCAGAAGGATTGCACTTTCCTCTCCGGTCTGCACCAAAACCGGAATGTCCTGATTCAGATAATAATATACAATCTCCATCGGGCAGCCCGATAGATTCAATACGGTCCGGTCCATCATATATTTATTCAGAACCTCTGCCGGCGACATCCCCCTTGCGAGCATGGCATCGGCATCCTGTGAAAATCCTTCCAGCTGCATCATACACTCAAGACAGACCGCCAAAGAAGTGCTGTTTTCCGGTACGGTATTTTCATGAATTGCCATAATCTGGTTCTTCGTCTGAAAGGCTTTCTTCTCCCAGATATAGTCCGAGTCGGAATTTAAGACAAACCCGTTTTCCTCATACGCACATCTTACCGCATCCGCTTCCTTTTCCCAGACACCCGTTACATTTCCTTCGGAATACGAGTAAAAATATTCCGGAGACTGACCGGAGCCGGCGGAAATTTCTCTGTTTCCCTCAAACAGCGTCAGTTTCGGAGCCATCGTCTGAAGGGTACGCTTGTCAAATTCCTTTGTCATATGAATCTGCCAAACCGTTTTATAATTCTCCGTTGCCACGGACTCCAGTGTATTTTTTCCTTCTTTCTTCGGCGTATTGTCTACAATGGAATCTCCCCCTGTTTCCGTAAATTCTCCTGCCTCGTTCTTCTTTACCCGTGTCAGGGAAATCATGTTGTCCTCAAAAATACAATCCGTGACGTAAATTCCGTCAGGGGAATAATCTTTATGAATGACACCCTCCTCCGTCTGAATGCGGATGGAATGCATCGGGAAAAATACATTTCCGTAAGGATCGACACTGACATCTTCTTCCGATGCCGTTCCGTAAACAAGATCCGTGCCCATAAAACCAAGCTGCTTCAGAAGGTCATTCGCACCGGCCTTTATTTCAAACCGGTTTGTTGTTTCAAAATTTTCCAATTCGATGACCTTCGCTCCGAGTTCCGCACCCTGCGTCACCCATGCCGCCATGGTTCCCGTTTCGTTGATGGAAAAGGCCTTCGGTGTCAGGTCCGTCGCAATTTTTTCTGTCTCAAGCGAATCCAGATCCACCCGGAAGATTCCTCCGTCCAGAAAGAAAAACAAATCTCCGGCACCGTTTAAATAAAGGAGTTTTGAAAGATTCGAATACAACACTTCCGGAGATCCCGCATAAGAAACAAACAGTTTTTCCTCCAGGGTATTCCTTGCGAAATCAAAGACACAAACCAAAAGACCGGTCTCTCCCTCATGGAGTCCGCGGGGAATGTATCCGTATGCCGCGAATGCACATGTTCCGTCCTCCTCCACGGAAAGAATCCGGATTTCCGATTTTTCTCCGAACGGTCTTTCTTTAAGGTCTTCCCTTTCATAGAAAGAAAATGCTTTTGCGAATTTATTTTCCGACGGATTGGCAACAAACAGGGTTCCGTCCTTTACAAGCGCAAGTTTTGTTCCTTCCGGACTTTCCTTCATGGAAATGTTTCCCGAATCGATTCCGAGATACAACGTATTGCCGTAAAAGATATCATCATCCTCGAAAATGACACGGCTCATACTCCGTTTAAATTCAATCAGATGCATTCTTTCGCTTCCCCTGCGCACCCGGAAATATTCTTCGACGCGGTAATGCTCCGCACTCTTTCCCTCCCCGATTTGCACCACATAGTACTGAATCAGGGTGGCGGAATCCTTCTCAATCGTAAGAAGCCTTGCCCAGATGTCACTTTCCGGATTTACCGCAAGATTTCCCCAGGTGATCTGTTCCAGGGAACTGTGAATATCAGAGTAACCGAAATCCGTATTGTCTTCGGAAGAATTGCTTTCCAGATATTTTTTCAGTTCCGAATAATCCTCTTTTTCACCAAACGTGCGCCTTGTAAAATCATTCGTAAAATCCAGATAAGTCTTTACATCAACCTCTTCCTCCGGAATCACGCGGGTATGATAAAAAAGATCCTGCCCATCCACCGTAAGACGGACGGTCAGCGCATACTCGCATCCCTCTTTCAAAAGATCCTTTAAAGAAGTGTAAACGGAGATGACGTCTCCTTCTTTTTCAAAATCCTTAACCTCGGTATCTTCAATCAGCCGGCCGCCGTCCACCGTTCTGACTTCCAGGGATACGGAGGTAACATTCCGGTGAAAGCACCGGATTTCAAACGCAAGGTTCCTGTTTTCTCCGAGCGGGGTGATATTTTCCTTCATCAGGGCAGGATTCTGCCGGTTTCGGTATCCGACCGTCGGATTATACACACTGTCCCCCGAAAGAAACGATACAACAGGGCAGGAACTGTCCGGAAAATCAATTGTCATATCCGTCGCACCCTTGTTTAACAGGGAGGAAAAAATAAGAACGGAAAGGAAAAACGAAAGAATTCCGACGCATATTTTAATCAGCGTATCTCTCATTTCTGTTCCTCCTTTCCGTTTCTTCTTTCATTATTTTATAGTTTACTGAATGGCTCGCATCGTGCCTTCACGAACTCCGCCGGGGACTCAGGCCGGCACAGGTTCGCCTCGCAGAGGAAATATTCAATCGGGCTTATTTCGGCTCGTCCCCGACCAGAATCTTGTTTCCCTGCTTTACAAGAATATGCTCCGGACCGTAAGCGGAGTAATCGTCTCCGAAACTCATTGCGCTCCAGTCCCCTCTTGCCACTCTGACCTGAATGATCAGTTCATGCCCGCCGGGGAGTTTCTTTTTACCGCTGTTGGTAATGACAACGGCATTCTTTGCGGTTTCGTCTTTATAAGAAGTATTTGCAAAATCCCCTTTGACGGAATCGGTAACAGCCTCGTAGCGTTCTCCCTGGATGCAGGCATAGTCACAATAAAATACAAGTTTGTTGATATCCGGGTCGGAGAAAAGGTAATCAATCTCCAGATCCGAAAGATCCAGATCCGCTTTGCCCTCGTTCTTCAGATTAATCGTAAAGGCCATCGTGGAATCGCTTCCTTTGACGGACTGATTCTGAATCGTCAGTTTCAAATCACCGCCCGTTGCCTGGGTTGCACCAGTTTTCTGATTGTCGGAATCCTTACCGGTATTTCCGTCATTCTCTTTTCCGGCATTGTCTTTGCCGCTGTCGTCTTTTCCGCCGTTGTCCTTTCCGGAATCCGATGTGACGATTTTCACTTCGCTTCCGTCCGGAACGCTTCCGAAGATCAGTTTCTCTCCTTCATAAAGTGCCATGTGACTGCAGAGAACCATCGCACTTCCGTTCGTTCCGTCAATATCCTGATAGGAGTAGTCATTGGAATTGTCCCATCCGGCATCCGAGGTCATCCGGAACTGCACTTCTTTTTTCGAGGAATCCTGATTTCCGGGCATAATGCTTGTTCCCGCAAACGATACCGGAAGATAATAAATGTGTTTCTCCTCATCCCAGACCTGAAGGCTTCCCGCATTTCCGCCCTGGGAATAATTCATGTTTACGGTAATGTCCGATGCGCTGCCGCCTGCCGCATATACTTCCGAAAGGTCCACAAAATAGCATAAGGTTGCGTCGTTTAACGCTCTTGCAGGCCAGGCGCTTCTGTTATGTACATAGGCTTTTACTTCAATAAAATTGTCGCCGTTTACGTTTACACTGCCCTCGACCGAAATTTCATCCGCGGGAATGTTTTCCACCGCCCCGTAATTTTTCAGGGTCTGTCCCCCGTATTCCGCATAAAGTGCCGCAAGTGCCCCGACAAAACCGGCATTATAATCATCGGCAACCTCGTTGGTCGTATAATTGCTGACCTCATCCGTATAACCGTCGGATGCGTCCGGTCCGCCGACCAGCGCGCCGCAGAGGATATGCCTTGCGTCTGCCGGATCGTTCATGTTGTTGGAAGGAGAGCCCTGGGATGTTCTGTGGTGAGGATGTACCGGATAGGAATCCCCGAATCCGATCTCGTAAGAAAATCCCGTACTTCCGAGACAGTAGTTAATCTGATCCACCGCAAAATCATGGTAGGTCTTTTTCTTTCCTGCCGGACAGACATCGCTTTCCGAATAGGTTACCGCAAGGAAAGCTGCCGTGGATGCATAACGAAGCGATCCCCAGGAATCAAGCCAGGCAAGGCCTTTCGGAGTATAGGTGATTCGTTCTCCGTTCACACCTGTCGTCCAGTAATCCAGATTGTTTTCAAGATAGGTCAGATACCCTGTATCCTTCGTCTCGCGTCCCATAATCAACGCCGTTCCGAGAGAAACGTCATCCCAGCCGAGCGTCCACTTATAGTCACCTCCGAATAAATCAAACCATTTCTTTGCATCCTGTTTATAGGAATCCTCACCGGTTGCAAGGTATAACCATGCAGCCGCAAAGGAGAGTTCATCGTAAAAACCGCTGTAGGAATTATAGAATCCGTTCGCCGCGGTATATCCTTCGTCCGACTGATATTTGGCCGCAAATTCATAAAGTTCCTTTGCGTGCTTTAAACATTCTTTGGAATATGCCGCATCTTCTTTTTCAAAAATAACCGCGCCCGCAGCCAGTGCCGCCGCTGCCTCACCGGTCACCGCAGAACCGGGATGGGATGCATCCACCTTATAGGAAGGGCGTTCCATCGGCATAATCTCGCACGGACCCCACCAGCCGTGGTCCATGCCGCCGTCTCCGACCTGATAATAATATTCTTCCTTTGCGGTATGACATTTCATTAAATAATCGTCAATCCATCGGATGTTATCAAGTGCGAAGCCAAGCTGTCCGCTCTCTTCGTAGGATTTTTTGTTTTCATAAATGCTCCAGGAAAGAATCGATGCGGTGTACGCCATCGGCAGATTGAACTTCACATGATCCCCCGCATCATACAAGCCTCCGGTCAGATCAACACCGTTATCCGCACCGTCATTCATACCGGAATCGCCTCTCCAGTTGCAGCGGGTTTTCTCCGGAAGATCACCGGAACGCTGAAGCTCATAGAAAAGAATTGCCTTCTGAAGCGCCTCTCCGTAGTTAAAATCTCCGGTTCCTTTTCTTCCTTCGTATTCGGTTGCATATAAAGTATAGTCTCCGGTATCGTTAATGCCGTTGGAAACAAATCCCGCCTGAGCGGTGTTATTTTGCACTTTTTCACCGGTATTTCCGGTTTCCGTCTCCTGTCCGGCAGGAGATGTTTCGGAGGTCTCCGCAATGGTTCCCGGATTCTCAACCGTTATTTTTCCCTTGTCAAAAAATGTCTTCTTAACGATAAAAAAACCGACTACAATCAGGCCGATTACCATGACTGCAACCAGTATCGGAATTCCGACGGAAGACAGTTTTTTCCCGCTTTCCGGATCTTTCTCTTTCTTCTTTTCTTTTTTTGCTTTTTTGCTCAGTTCGTCAAGGCTCGGCTGTGCTTCGCCTCTTTCGGTGTTTTCATTCATTTCCGTGTTCTCGCTGTTAATCATGTATTTGTCCTCAAATCACATAAAACCGGCTGCATTACACAGCCGGTTTTAAGATTTCCTTATTTCCAAACTTCATATTCGCTGACATTTAAAACGGTGTCACCGTCAATCTGCATTGCTGTGGGAATATCGAATTTCACTTTAATCTTCTTTGCCGGGAACACGCTTACGATATCTTTCTTCACATGCTCTCCCTTAAAGATGGACGGGAAGGATGCAAGCGTTTTGATTTTTCCTGAGCCGTGCCAGATTACGCAGGTAAGCGAATCTCCCTTTCTGTCCTGATCCGGGGCTTCTTTCATGCCGCCGCCGTAATAACGTCCGTTCATTGCCGAAGCAAGCCAGACCTTTTCAATTTTCATTTCCTTTCCGTCATCGATGGTAACCGTTGCGGTCGGGCATTTGTATTTGAACAGAAGCAGACGGATGGTAAGGGAAGTATAATCGATTTTTTTCTTTCCCGCCGCCTTCATCTGATCCGCCACTTCGCAGCACATTCCGTCGATTCCGTATCCGATTCCGTTTATGAACTTTCTCTCCTCGCCGTTTACCCGGATGGTCGGAAGATTCTTAATGTATTCCCGGATATCCGTGTATCCTTCGGAGGGATAATTTTCCACAATATCCTTCATAAAATCGTTTCCGGTACCGCCGCTGATTAAATAAACCGGGCAGGGTATTTCAACGCCGTCAAGGTCGTTTGCAAGACGGTTTAAACTTCCGTCACCGCCGACAAAATAGATGATGTCTTCCGCAGTCACCCCGCCGATGAATTCTTTCATATCGAGTCCGACAAGGCCGATCTTTTTATATTCGTCCCCTTCCGTTACTCCGAGTGAAGTAAGAAGCGCATCCGCTCTTTTCTCTCCTTCACCGTTGTTTGCGAGTTTGTTAAACAATACATAATTCATACAGGCCCCTCCTTATAATGGATTGTTACTGCTTAAATCAACTGCCGCCCGGGCGGAACTGTTCTTTTATTGAAAACATTACCGTTTAAATTGCTTCCAGAATCTTCTGTCTGACTTCCTCGGAGAGTTCTGCGGTCTTCATGCTTGCTACTCTTTCCGCGGGAATGACGTCAACTACTTTTATTTTAATGGTGGTATGCCGGAAGGGGGTACGTTTCTTTACCTTTTCCGTATTGGAAAGTGCAAGTACCACCAGCGGGCATTTTGCCTTGGTTGCAATCTTGAAAGCACCGTTTTTGAACTCCAGAAGTTTTTCGTCCGTACGATTTCTGGTTCCCTCCGGGAAAATGAAAACGGAGGTCTGACCGGTTTTGATTTTTTCCGCTGCCTTGTTAATCGTGATGATGGCATTTTTAACCAGATCCCTGTCAATTGCCATAAAACCTGCTCTTCTGATAAATCCGCCCGCCACCGGAAGGTTGAAATTTTCCGGTTTGGAGATAAAAATAAGAGGCTTTAACGGAACATGCGTCATGATGGAAATCGGATCGTAATTGGAACGGTGATTCGCTACAATCAGGCATTTCTGATTTTTCGGAATCATCTCCGCCCCCTCCACTTTTACGGATGAATTTGTGAAAAACAGAATATATTTCATGGTTTCCACAACCAGCCACTGATAAAACGGGTTCGGATCATATTCCACTTTTTTGATGTTTACGAGTGCCGACCAGATGAGCGCGACGAGCAGATATAACGCTGCCCACAAAATAAAGAATCCGACACACATCAAAAGTACAATCGGGATATGATACCAGCTTGTATAAAGATGGTTCAAAACTGCCACACCGATTCCGGTTAAGACACCCAGAACCATTAAAATTGTTACCATTTCATTCCTCCAAAACTTATATTTCGAAAGCGGCCTGTTTCATCCGCTGCATTTCTTTCCTGTTATTTTCATAAACGCCGGCTTTGCCCCGACGCTTTAAATACTTAACTTAAGGCCGGTTTCCTCCGGCAGACCGAGTCTTAAATTCATACACTGGATTGCGGCGCCGGAAGCTCCCTTTCCGAGGTTGTCAAAAATTGAGGAAACCAGTATTCTTTCCTCGTTTCCGGTAACGTAAATCCTTGCATCGTCAAAACCGGAGAAGACATTGGCGGAAAAGAAGGAATTCGTTTTCTCCTCCGAACCGAAGGGCATTACGTGAATAAACTGCTCTCCGGCAAAGTACTCGGCAAGCGCATCCCGAAGTTCTTCGGGGCTTGCCTTTTTCTCCATCCTGCTGACATAAATCGGGAATGTAACAATCATGCCGCTGTAGTAATCATCCACAACCGGAACGAAAAGCGGTGCCTCCGTCAGCCCGGATACTGCCTTCATTTCCTTTAAGTGCTTATGTTTCTGTGCAAGTGCGTACATTCTCGGCGCGTTTAAATCATTCGTTTTATCGGGGGATTCATATAAAGCGATTGCCTTTTTCCCCGCTCCGGAGTAACCGGAAAGTGCATTGACGCAGACCGGATAATCCGTTGAAATAAAGCCCGTTTTGATTAGCGGATATACATCCATCAGAAAGCCGGACGCATAACATCCCGGGACCGCAATCCGGTTGCCGGTTTTGATTTTATCCCTGAACTCCTTACCAAGTTCGGGAAGTCCGTATGCCCAGCCTTCCTCTGTTCTGTGTGCCGTGGATGCGTCAATAATCACGGTATGGTCGTTGTCCGGAGCAATCAGGCTGACTGCCTCGATTGCCGCCGCGTCCGGAAGACAGAGAAACGTAATATCCGATGCATTGATGAATTTTTTTCTTTCTTCGGGATCCTTTCTTAAGTCCGGATTGATATGCAGAACTTCGATATCGTCCCTGTTTTCGAATCTTTCGTTAATCCGAAGTCCGGTCGTTCCCTCGCTTCCGTCTATGTAAACCTTTGTTTTCATCTTTAATACAGCTCCAAACAATAACAAAAAGTAACAGATAAGTCCTTTATCTGCCCATATTCCATAATATTGTACCTTGATTTTGGCTTAAATTCAAGTATCTAACCAACGATACGGTTTAAGATGCCCAATCAGACGCCCCGGAAGAAGCGGATACTTTCAAGCTGCACCTTCCGTTTTCCGTGATAAACCAGGTAAACCGGATACACTCCCGCTTCATTATTCAGTTCCGCCGCATACTCCTTCCATCCGCCCTCCGGATTATGTACAGGGACTGTCCCCGTATGTTCCCGGAGAGGGACTGTCCCCACGGACTCGCCGGTTTCGGAAAAACGAATTTCGAAAAAACACTCGTCGGAAGCCATACCCGCGGTCTTTCCGTCCGGTGAGCCTCCTTCTTTCCCGGCTTCATCCTCACGGATATAACGGATCCTTTCTTCACCGGTATCCGCGCATCTTTGATCCACCCGGACCGGTCCTTCGTACCGGGGACGGTTTTCCTCCGTCTCCTCCCGTACGGTTACCGCAAGAGAAACCTTCTCCGGAAGGTCAAAATACTTATATCCGATTAACGTTCCGTGCTCGATTTCCGCAATGAAACGTTCCTCTCCCAGATGATTTACGTTCGGAAAAGCCTCCTTATAGATGCTGTTGGAACCGTACGGCATTTTTCCGTTCGTTAAATTGCAGGCAATCACGGCGGGATAATCCCCCTCACCCTTAAGCGGTCCGTCGTTTAAACCGCAGGAGGTCATCTGAACCTGCGGGATGCTGCCGTCTTCAAGAATCCTGATTTTTTCCGCACAGGACTGACGACTGTAATCGGATTTATGCGTCAGACGGTGATAAAAAACATACCACTGTCCGTTCATTTCAATAATGCTGCCGTGCGTCGTTCCGGTCATGTTAAGTCTCGCGCAGGCCGGTCTTCCCTGAAAACCGACATCCCCGTTTGAAACAATCGTTCCTCCGTACGTAAAATCCCTGTCCGGATAGTCGCTTGTTGCATAGCAGAGTTCGTGATTCAGCCACGAAGAATAAACGAAATAATATTTTTTCCCGACTTTTCGCATGGAGGAACCTTCAAAAAACGGATGCTCTTCAAACGGAGTTCCCTTCACATGATAGGGGATTAAATGCTTTGGCTCCTCTTTCACCGTCAGCATGTCATCCTCCAAAGTCACAACAATCGGACCGTTCACATTGTCCGGATAAGACCTTATCTCCTCTCGGCTTTTTCCGAACATCTCAATTAAGCTGTTTTCAAAATTCTCCTCACGCTGAACCTGCAGACTTCCGTCAGTCCCGTACTGTGTCCCGTAATAAAGCCGGATGACCCCGTCATCGTTCATAACGGCCGGATCAAACGGAACGTATTTCTCCATAGGCGACCCGTCCGGATTCCTTACGAATCCCAAAAACTCATACGGACCCGCCGGCGAATCCGAAACCGCCACACTGATCGGGCCGACATATCCGCCGTATCCGTAATCTCCGCCCATCGAATAATAAAGATAATACCGTCCGTCATTTCCGCATACGACATCCGGTGCATACATGTATTTCAGAAGCGACGCCTCCGAATTCGGATTTTCCGGATTCGTAAACCCCGGCGTCATATACTGCGGGTCCTGTTCCGCCTTGTAAATGACACCTTCATATCTCCAGTCGGAAAGGTCATTTACCGGTGCAGAGTATGTCACATAATCAAGCATACAGAACGTATATCCGCCCTCCCTGTCGTGCGACCCGAAAATATAAACCCGGTCTCCGAACACATGCGGTTCTCCGTCCGGAATGTATTCATTTAAAGGTAAATAGGGATTATAAACCTGTTTTTTCATATAAAATTCCTTCCCGAATCAGTCTTTTGCAAATGCAGGAAACAGACACCATGCAACCTAGCAGTTTTTCAGAATCCCGACAACTTCCTGTGTCAGCACCAGCGAATCTTTCTTTTTTTCCTTTTCGTCCAATTCTTCAAAGGGAACCAGACAGTTATGAACTTTTGCAGTCACACGTAACTTTCTGTCCAATTCTCCTTTTTCATCGAGCAATGCTTCATCCGCGCGCACATATCCCATGACACGGGTGTACATATTCCATCTCATATGCTCATAAATTTTCCACACTTCATCCCTGCTTGTCGCGGAATAATCAGACCGGTAATACTCATCAATAATCCGGACTTTATGTTTAAAACTCAGGGTTCTGGCATATACCGAATGACGGTTATATTCATCATTACAGTAAACATACCACGGCTTCGAACCATCCGGATAACGTACATAATGAATTGCTACCGTTGCCTTCTCAATACCGGACATCGTGATAAAATCGTAATTATACGTTTCTTCAATACTTCCGACAAAGCTGATGTTCTCCGTCAGACTGCGGCTCCAGCATTTGCAGATGCCCCTGTTGAGGATATTTGCCTGAATACTGTACCCGTCTTTCCGGTTTGCACGACAGCATATTGCATTCAGACGCATCGCAATATTGGCATTCAGGATATCATCCCCTGCGTTTACAAATGCAAACGTAAAGTCCGGATATTCCTTTCTGATGATTTCATCAAATATTTCCGCTCTGTAATCCGTGTTTTCACGATACATTATTTTATACAGTGCATCTCCCTCAACATTGCATTCCTCTTTGATTTCCGGAAAACGTTCCCGAAGAATGCTTTGTTTGGCACCGTCTTCAATTACCATAACGTTCATACGGTAGCCCGGCATTTGCCCGAGATGCAGAACCGCACGGAACATTTCCAGGTTTCGCTCATTCATTCCAATCAGCAAAACCTTAATCTCACGAATCGTTTTCCCGAGAACGGCATCTTCTTTCGGAATTGCATTTTCAAAAACGGAATTATCAAAAAGATTGTTAAATACAAAATTTTCTTCCGTACGCACTAAATTGATAATCAGTTTTTCGCCGAATTTGGAATCCAGTTCCTTTATAAATTCCCCGTACAGATTCCACGGGGTCTCAATCAGTTCCACAAAAATCTTAATATTGCAGTTTGGAACGGTTTTCAGCGAGTCGCAGATTTGTTCGAGCTGAACCAGATTTTTTTCTTCGGAATCCCCGAAAAGAAAGACTTCCACACCTTTTGATTTCCGCGACATTCTTTTTACGATTCTTTTCACCGGAATATCTGTGAAAACACCCTTCATACTGCGGATTCTCTGTTTTGTCTCTTCCCCCGTTTCCGCATCCGCCACGGCAAAAACAATGCTGACTTTTTTTTGTGAACCGATACTCCTGTAAATACTTTCCGCAATTGTCAGGGATTTCTCATTACAGCCTGAAAAAACATAGGAGTACCTTCTTTTGCGGAATGACAGAATAAAACGCTGGACCGGATTTTCAAACAGCCGGATAACAAAACCCGCAATAAAGAGAAGTAACAGTATATGCGAAACAGCCATTACAGTAGCATAGAATCCCGTAAAAACCGGATGATTCACATATGCCGCTCTCTCATACCCGTTTCCCATGTAAATACTGATTGACCGAAGAAGAGCGGTCAACAGACTTTCTATCACATTCAATACCGGAAGGGAAGATGGAATATCATTGAACAGTTCCTGGGGAATATACATTACAAAACCCGCTGTAAATTCAAAAATTGCCGCCTTTGCAAAATGTTCTTCCCGGATTTCTTTTTTCCTGAACAGATAAACAATACCTGCAAATAAAAATCCTGTTCCCATAATAAAAGCCAAATACCAGCATATCATTTCCATTTTCCGGTCCTCTCTCTACCCTTTAATACGAAGTCCTTTCGGATAATGATTCTTCAAAACGCCGTTTGAAGCCTTACCGAATCCCAAAGAATATCCTTCATAAGTAACAAG
>JAILAD010000014.1 GCA_024681795.1 Lachnospiraceae bacterium
AAAAGCCAAATACCAGCATATCATTTCCATTTTCCGGTCCTCTCTCTACCCTTTAATACGAAGTCCTTTCGGATAATGATTCTTCAAAACGCCGTTTGAAGCCTTACCGAATCCCAAAGAATATCCTTCATAAGTAACAAGAGTCCAGCCCTTTAAATCTGCGGGAATACCATATAACTGTTCTCCCCTGAAATACGAAAGTGCCTTATCCTCCTGCTCTTGCGTGAGTGCCAGTGTGCATTTCACATCCTCCGCCCCCAGCGTTCTTGCAAGCGCCAGCGAAGGCTCAAAACGGTTCTTTGCAAATGTTCCCACATGAAGTCCGGCCCGTTCGATCCGGACGCCTTTCCCTGAAAAATAAAACGGCTCGATGTATAAATTGTCCCCGAACAGTGCGGCAACCCTTTGATCCTTCGGGGAATAGGTGGTCACTTCCGTAAAATTCCTCCTGCCCTTTTCAGTCAGGCTTTCCTTTTCAAACAACCCGAAGCTTTCTCTCATTTCACGGCTCAGTGCAATATTCTTGCCTCGCTCTTTCTCAAAATTCCTGACATTTTTTCTTTTGGAATTTCCGGATTTTTCCCCGGCTGTCTTTTCTTCTCCCCGGACGGCAAATCCTTCTTCCTGCTTCTCTATTTCCTTTGGAAAATCCGTATTATCCGGATTTTGCGGAAGATCATCGCGTACCAGCACCGCTGCAAAATGCCCCTCGCCCTTCTGAAGATGCGGCCAGATACGCACACAGTTTCGGATGGAACGCGCCGTATTTTCTTCTTCGGAAGATGAGAGGGTTTTTCCGCACCACTCCGGTCTGCCGGGAGATACCGCTTTCCTTATGTCTTCCGGGATTCCGGCCGTATGAAAATCCGGATATTCCGATAAAATCCATGCAATATTTTCTTCGTCTTCTGCCGGTGCAAAGGTACAGGTGGAATAAACAAGCCTGCCGCCCGGGGATACGCATTTTACTGCCTCTTTCAGAATTTCCCTCTGACGAAAGGCGCACATTTCCACATTTTCGGGACTCCACTCGGTAAGCGCCGCCTCTTCTTTCCGAAACATTCCTTCTCCCGAACAGGGTGCATCCACCACCACGCAGTCAAAGAATTCCGGAAAAAGCTCCGCGATTTTTTCCGGTGTTTCGTTTAAAACCAGGGCGTTGGAAATTCCCATACGCTCAATATTTTCCGAAAGAATCTTCACCCTTGCCGGATGGATTTCGTTGCTTACAAGGATACCCTCTCCGCGAAGCGCATCGCCGAGCGCGGTCGATTTTCCGCCCGGAGCTGCACATAAATCCAGGACTTTTTCACCGGGCTTTACATCGGCAAGCGCTGCTGCCACCATTGCAGATGGTTCCTGCAGATAAAATGCTCCGGCCTCATGATAAATACTTTTTCCGGGGAAGGAATTCTCCTTCACATAAAAACCGCTCCCGCTCCACGGTACCGCACCGTCCGTAAATTCTGAAATCACATTTTCCGGAATTACCGCACCTGCGTTTCCGGATTCGTTCGTTTCTCCAGCCGGCTTCGGCAGGCGGGAGAAAGAAAAACGAAGCCCCTTTGCCTCGCCCTCTTTAGCGAAAGCCCCGGCAAACGCTTCGTATTCATCCCCCATCAGGGTCTTCATTCTGTTTTCAAATTCTTCAGGCAGATTCATAGTCTTCCTCTGACAGATCCCGTTTCCGGTTCCCTATCGTTTCGTCTTATATCCGGTGATGTTTACCATCGTCAGCAGAGTTCCGTCCTCATCCGTAATCGGCATCTGGTAATAGCAGGTCGTTCTTCCGTCGCGAATGCAGTTTGCGGTACAGATTAATTTCTTTCCCCTGCAGCTTTTCAGAAAACTCATATTCGCATCCAGTGAAACAATACTGGGATCCTCATGGTTGGTTGCAACCGCAAACGCAAAATCGGCCAGCGTATAGTAAACCGCACCCATCACACCGCCGACCGCGTTCCGGTGCATTTCATTTAATTCAATACTGCATTTGGAATATTTGTCTCCGACTTCTTCAATCACCGCCCCGCTTTCGGTAGCATACCGGTCCTTACTGAAGAATTCCTTTATTTCTTCGATTGTTTTCATGTTTTTCCCTCTTTCATTTCTGTATTCCGTGCAGGCTTCCCTGTCGCTTTACGGATTTTCATGAATATATCTTGCCACATACACGCCGCTTGCGGATGCATGCGAAAGCGAATGTGTCACACCGGAGCCGTCTCCGATGACGAACAGTCCCTTGTTGCAGGTCTCCAGATTTTCGGATAATTCCACTTCCATATTGTAGAATTTTACTTCCACGCCGTATAAAAGCGTATCGTCATTTGCGGTACCGGGGCAGATTTTATCAAGCGCATAAATCATTTCGATGATTCCGTCCAGGATACGCTTCGGAATTACAAGGCTTAAATCTCCCGGCGTTGCCGCAAGCGTGGGAGTCACAAACCCTTCGCGGATACGCTCTTCGTTACTTCTTCTTCCTCTTACCAGATCGCCGAAACGCTGCACCATAACGCCGCCTCCGAGCATGTTGGAAAGCCTTGCGATACTCTCGCCGTAACCGTTGGAATCCTTAAACGGCTTGGAAAAATGCTTCGAAACAAGCAATGCAAAATTGGTATTCTCGGTATGTTTCTCCGGGTCCTCGTAACTGTGTCCGTTTACGGTTACGATTCCGTTTGTGTTCTCGTTTACGACCGCCCCGTGCGGATTCATACAGAAAGTCCGGACCAGGTCCTCGAATTTCGCGGTACGGTATACAATTTTGCTTTCGTATAATTCATCCGTCAGCGATGAGAAAATTTCAGCCGGAAGTTCCACACGTACACCGATGTCCACACGGTTTGATTTGGTCGGAATTTCCAGGTCCTTACAAACGCTCTCCATCCATTTCGAACCGCTGCGGCCCACGGAAATGATGCATTTTTTACAGGTATATTCGGCATCCTTCGTAAAAATCCGGTAGCCTTCCGTTTTTCCGGATGCTTCTCCCGCATCCCCTTCCGCACCGGTAATTTTCTCCACTTTCTCCACGGGAGTACGGAAGAGGAATTCTGCTTTGTCCTTCAGCTCGTCATAAAGATTCTCAAGCACCACGTAATTTATGTCGGTTCCCAGATGACGCACCTGGGCATCCAGAAGATGCAGCCCGTTCTGCAGGCACATTCTCTTAATCTCGGTATTTGCGGTCGAGTATAATTTCGTTCCCGCGCCGCCGTGGGATAAGTTAATCTCATCCACGTATTTCATCAAATCGATGGCTTCCTTCTTTCCGATGTACTCAAAAAGCGTGCCGCCGAACTGATTCGTAATATTGTATTTTCCGTCGGAAAATGCACCGGCTCCGCCGAAGCCGTTCATGATTGCACAGGACTCACAGCCGATGCAGGATTTGATTTTGACACCGTCTATCGGGCATTTTCTTTTTTCCAGAGGATTTCCCGCCTCGAAAACGGCAATCTTCAGAGAAGGATTTAATTTCACAAGTTCATATGCGGAAAAAATTCCTCCCGGACCCGCACCTACAATAATCACATCATAGTTCATAGTTTTCCCCCTTAAAAATATCCGCGAAACGTTGCCGGTGACAGCACCCGTTTCTACTTCCGCTCCTCTATCAGTTTCATGATATCCCCTACCGTCTGCATTTTCGGAAGATCTTCATTGGTAAGGCTTACGTTAAATTCCCCCTCGATTGCCATTGCCATATAAAGCATCGCAATCGACTTCATGCCGATATCCTCCACCACTCTGGTTTCCTCCGTAACGGAGGAGATATCGATTTCCCCGTCATAAACTTCCGCAAGAAGTTTTTTTAATCTCTCCAGTGTATCCATATTTTTCCTCTTCTTTTTTCTTTAAATTCCCTTGAAATCCCCGTTTTACAGTTTCCTCAGTCCGTCCGGGGCACATTCCGTTTTTTACCGTGTGACTTGATATATGCGTAATATGCATGCTCGCACTCGTGCATCTTTTCGGCCGCAATGTCCGTCAGGTGCTCGATATCCGCCATGGACGGCATTTTTTTATCGCAGTAATCACTGATATAAAATTCCTCGCCAATCATAACGATGGCTCTATTATACCATTTTATCCCTTTTTTTACATAGACCGGAAGAATCGGAACTCCCGCCTGCCAGGCCATTAAAATCGCACCGGACTTTAATTTTTTGATTTCCCCGTCTCGCTCGAGTCTCCCCTGCGGAAACATCAAAAGGTAATGTCCTCGTTTCATGACATTCACGGCCTTTCGGATTCCGTCAATGTCGGAGATGTTCCGGTCGATTCCGATGCAGCCGCAGCCCTTTAAAAGAAAGGATTTCAATTTGTTTCCCATTGCGAGTTCGCCGGCTAAATACCAGAGCCTCCGCCCCATCGAAATCCCGAGCAGTACGGGATCGGTAAAGGACGAATGGTTTGCAATCACCAGTGCACCGCTTTTTTTGTCCGGGCGTCTGTTCGAAATATACACTCTCTTCGGCCGGTAAATGATTCCCCAGATAATTCCTGCAAACAGTCTCGGCAGGTCCATTGCGAGAAATTTGATATCAACCGCTTTATCTTTTTTTACTTCCTTCATTTCTTCTTTTCCGCCTTAAGCCTTCGCTCAAGTTCCGCCTTCAGTTCAAACGTTTTGTCTTCAAAAACCTTCGTAAGCCGTCTTACCTCGTCACCGGAAGGAACCTTCATATCCGTATAATCCCGGATGTGGATTTCCTCGCCGATAATCACATGAACCCTTTTTCCGAATCCGTAATTACCGTCCACATAGACCGGCACAACGGGCGCGTCGGTACGAAGCGCAAGCATCGTGATTCCGGGCATGAACGGGAACGGTTTATCGCCGACCGGCAGTCTTCCCTGCGGGAACACACCGACGGTTTTTCCTTTTTCCAGAAGCTTTAATGCAGTCCGGATGCATGCGAAATTATGTGCTTCACGGTCCACGTAAACACCGCCCATCGAATACAGAAACCAGGAGAAAAATTTACTCTTCTGAAACAGTACTTCTCCCATCAGCCAGTGAATCGTACGAAAGAAAAAGACTCTCATATAAAACGGATGATCCCATAAAGACGTGTGATTCGACATTACGATACACGGTTTCGGCAGCCTGTAATGCTTTTTCTTCGGATCCATATAGTAGATTTTCGGGCGCATGTAAAAAATCGCAGTCGGGAATCCCGTCACTTTTACAAACCCGACCAGGGGCTCAATTGTTCTATCCTTCATTTTTACATTCTCCGGGTATCATAATTTCTGTTTCGCCGCTCTCTGTAACCGGCAGCGTGATATTGCTCTCTTCGAGACTTTCCACAATATCGCGAAGCGTATAATAACTCCCTGTGGTCGGGCCCTCCACTTCTATTCCGAATACGTTGCAGACTTTAATCAGGATTCCGTAGTAGGTCAGGGAATCGCAGCCGAGATCGTTCATCAGGTGATCGTCATCACCGACTTCTTCGGGTTTTACTCCCGCACCCTCCGCAATAATCTCACGTACTCTTTCCGCAACCGGTGAATGAAGGGCTTTCTTTTCTTCCTTTAAAGCCTCGTTGATTTTAAATTCCGAAAAAGGAGTCAGCTTTATGCTGTTATTCCCAATTCCGCGAAGCAGGTATTTTCTTCCGACTTTGATGGCGGTTTCCGGCATAATCGCATCGTAGGTAAAATAGAAGTCCCTCACCTGGTGACTGACGGGAAGTGTTCCGTTTTCCGCAATAATCCGCTGCATCAGGGTATGTACCTCTTCCTCGGTAATGTCCGCCGGAAGGGATACGACCATGGACAGCACTTCTTCTTTCGACTGACTGCCGCCGCCGGAATTTTTCTCCATTCCGAGTACGGAAAAATTCAGTGCCTCATGCACGTCGAAAGCCTGCTCAACCACATCCGGATTGATATTCTCCCCGTTTGCACCGATAACAACGTCGCCGAGACGGCCGAGAATAAAATATCTTCCGTTTTTTTCTTCCAGAACGTCGCCGGTCTCAAACCACTCCTCCATCGGAATGACGGTTCCGTCAATCATTCGTTTGGAGCAGGCGGATGCGCTTTTCACGCTTAAAACCCCGTTTTCGTCCAAACGGTACCTGACCCCTTCAAACGGTTTTCCGATGGAATTCAGGTTCCGGAGTTTCGGGGTTGATGCGAGTTCCACGGATGTGATTCCGATTTCACTCATACCGTATCCGTTAAAAAGCGGATACCCCATTCCGTTAAACATCGCAAGCGTGGAATCATGCAGATAGCTTCCGCCGGTGATGCAGAACAGTACCGAAGGTCCGAACAGTTCGTCCGTTACCTCGTGCATGATTTTTTTGGACCACCGCGCGCCCGCATAGGGGAAAATATTCTGAAGCGTCGTGCAGATTTTAAGACCTTTTTCGAATTTAGCCTCCGTCTTCTCCCCGCGCTCTTTTAATTTTTTGCGGATTTCTTTTTCAATCGTGTTCCAGAAAAGAGGAACCGCAAAAATATGTGTCACTTCATGAAGTTTTACGGCCGTCAGAATGCTTTCCGCGGAATAATCCTTCATGAATACCATGATTCTTCCGAAATAGGAAAACCAGAAATAAACCGCTACCAGACCGAAAATATGATAAAGCGGCAGGAATACGAGCTGCTTGATTTCGCCGTTATAAAAAGTGGAAACCCTCTTGTTTTCCTTTAAAACCGCTTTCGTATTCAAAAGCTGGTTCGTCATTTTTTCGCCCGAATAAAAGCAGATTGTTTCTTTCAGGCTGGTAGCGGAAGTCGAAAGTGCGATTTCGTTTTCAAATTCCCGGTCGGGATCAAATGCAGGTCTTTCTCCTCCGGGGTTGCCGGCCCCGGCTGATTCCTCCGCTGTTCCGCCGGACATTCTTTCTTCGCACTTCTTCCAGAGGATATTATAATCTATAAATTCACCCTTCAATTTCGTCGAACGGATCCCCAGAATATATTTAATCTGCAGGGTTTTCAAAATCCCGTCCGAAAGTTCCCTCGGGTGACGCAAGTTTACAAGATACGGTTTGTTCCCGCTTCGCAAAATCGCCCAGAACGCAATAATCCATTCCGGACAATTGTCCATCTCAAGTGCAACATACTCATGTGTTGCGCCGATCCGGTCATAAATCGCTTCGGACACGGCATTGATTTTTTCCTTTGCCTCCCCGAACGTGGTGCTCTCTACCAGATATCCGTCATCCGTTTCGTACATGACGTTGTCACTGAGGCGGAACATAACCTCATAAATCTCACGATATGTCCCTTCCGACTTTTGAAGGGCATTGCAGTTATATTCAATTAGTTCTCTGATTTCTTTTGTCATAATCCGCTTTCTTTCTTCAAACTTTTTCCCCTTTTACAAAAAGTAATCCGTTCAGAAACATCGAATTATTCCGCAAAAATTATTCCGCGAAGACATCCTTTTCGGAAAATTTCAGAATTGCGGCATCATACTGCTCCGGATTGGTATAACGAAGATGCGAATGCGCCCCTTCCTTAAACCATTCCACTTCCTTTATTTCACTTCCGCATTTCTCAATTAACAGTCTGCTCTTTTCCGGTCTCGAAAAAATATCCTTTTCCCCGTACAAAAAAAGCACCGGAACACGCATCCTGTCAATCAGTTTGATCGGCGCGATTTTATCCACATCCGCTCCCGTATTCTTTTTGATTTTTCCCATTACCATGTTTAATACCGGAAATGTCGGTTTTTTCAAATCAATCATGTGTGTCCGGAAGCTTTCACGGAAGGAAATGAAACATCCGTCCATTACAACCGCCTTTACACTCCGGGGACAGTCCCCGGAAGAAGTCAGCAAAACCGCCGTGGAGGAACCGACACAGATGGAGTGAAGCCAGATTTTGTGAATGTTCAGTTCGTTTTCCGCAAACCGGATCCACACACGCAGATCCTCACATTCTTCCTTTCCGATGGTGTTAAATTCCCCGTCGGACAAACCATAGGAACGCTGGTCGATTACAAGCACGTTAAATCCCGCATCTTCATAAGGCTTTGCATAAAAATAAGAGTATTTCAGGCACTCGCACCGGCCGGGCAGAATAATTACCGCACGGTCATAGCCGAAATCATAATATTCACCTAAGAAACGCAGGCCGTCACGACTGACCTCCACTTCTCTCATTTTATCCGTTCTTTCTTCGGCCCATTTGCAGCCTGCATTCCACATTGCAACCTGTTCCTCGTTTGTGACGCAGGAACATTCTCTTTTGCGGTTCTCCGGATCGGGATTTACAAGATACTCACGATAAACCTTATCCGCAATCGGTGTGGTATAGGCCAGCATAAAAATCACACCGCCCAGAAGCAATACAACTATAACAATTACTGCAATTATCGGTCCCATTTAATTCTCCTCATTACATGAATTCCCAAATTTATATCTTATCAAAACGGGGAGATTTTCGCAAGTATGCCGCATATTGATAATTCCTTATTTCTATGGTAAAGTAGAAATAGTGTGTTCATTTCGCACTAATTATTATTATTTCATTTAAGGAGAATTCTATCATGAGTGATTTTGTTATCATTCCGGACAGTTCCTGCGATCTTACAAAGGATCTGAGAGATCGTTTTGACATTCCCGATTATATCAGGGGAGTCCTTTATTTTCCCGACGGTCATTCCGAACTTGCGGATATCGACTGGACCAATATGAGTGCCAAAGAATACTACGATTCCATGAAGGGCCGTAACGTACTCTACAAAACCGCATGCCCTCCCGGAGAAGAAATCGTGGAGAAATTCGAAAAGTACTTAAAGGAAGGAAAGGACATTATTTCTCCCGTTCTTTCCACCGCACTTTCCGCAACCTATAATGACGTAACACAGGTTTCCAAGGAACTTTTAAAGAAATATCCGGAGCGTAAAATCGTTGTCGTTGATTCCCTCCGTTATTCCACTTCCCTGGCGCTCTTAATCATCTCTGCTGCCATTAAAAAGCAGGAAGGTGCTTCTTTCGATGAAGTGGTTGAGTATCTGGAAACCGAGAAATACAGAATCCATCAGATGGGTACCATGGATGATCTGTTCTTCCTGGTAAAAACCGGAAGAGTATCCAACTTCAAAGCATTCTTCGGCAGCATGGTCGGCTTAAACGTTCTCGCGGACTTCAATGAGAAAGGTCTTTCCGAGCCGATTGCAAGACTGAAAGGCAAGAAGGATGCCTTCAAGGCAATCATCGAATACATGGACAAAACCGTGGAGAATCCTTCCGAACAGATTATGTTCATTGCGCATTCCAACCGTGAAGAGGCCGCAAAACTGCTTGCAGAGCAGGTGAAAGAGCGTTTTGCTCCGAAGGAATTGATTATCGGCGATGTCGGTGTAAGCTGCGGTGCATCCATCGGACCGGGACTCTGTGCAGTATTTTACAAAGGTGCACCCGCATCCGCAGGGCTTGAGAAAGAAAAAGCAATTATGGATGAAATCTGCGCCAATATCAAGTCCAAGTAACAGGTTATCTAACAGTTTTTCAGGAGAATACCCATGGCATCATTTGCAATTTTAACGGACTCCACTTCCGATATGAGTCCGGATTTACTCGAAAAATACAACATCGACTACTGTCCGATGAATTACACGATAGACGATAAGGAATATCCCGCGCTTCTCGATTGGTCCGTCCATACCGCAAAGGAATTCTACGATTTCATGCGTCAGGGAATTATCATCAAAACCACCCAGGTCCCCGTACCCGTTTTCGAAAAGAAATTCGAGGAAAAATTAAAGCAGGGACTTGATGTTTTATATGTTGCCTGCTCCTCCGCCCTGAGCGGATCCTATGCAACCTCCTTAAACGTTGCAAAGGATTTAATGGAAAAATATCCGGGCAGGAAAGTCTGCTGCGTGGATTCCTTAATCAGTTCCTTCGGCGAAGCCAATCTTGCAATTGTGGCTTTTGAAGAACGCAATAAAGGGAAGGACGTGGATGAGGTTGCATCTTATCTGGAATCCATCCGCTTAACCAGGAACCAGTTTGCAACCGTGGAGAATCTGGAATACTTAAAGCGCTGCGGCAGAGTCAGTGCGACTTCCGCATTTTTCGGCAATTTCTTCGGAATTCATCCGCTGATTATCTCCGATAAAATCGGACAGAATTATGCCATCCGGAAAATCAAGGGTGCCAAAAACGTAATTCCGGAACTCGCGGCGGCAGTAAAAGAAAATGTTGTGAATCCGGAAAACCAGATTCTGTATATTTCACACGCGGACAATGCCGAACAGGCAATTGCGGTTCGTGATGCCATTATGGAGGAAGTTCCGTTTAAGGATTCCCACCTCGGAATCATCGGTCCCATCGTCGGTGCATCCGTCGGACCCGGAACCATTTCCGTCTATGTCATCGGAAAAGAAGTAACCGTACAGGGAGGAGTTTCATAATGGACGCAGCAGTCTTAACCGGTGAAGATTTGTACTCCCTCTTCACCAACGGTTATCGAAATCTGAAACAAAACGCTTCCATTGTGGATGCACTCAATGTATTCCCGATTCCCGACGGAGATACCGGAAAAAACATGTCCATGACATGGCTCGGTGGAATCGAAAATACGGATAAAGAAGAAAAAAGTGCCGGAAAGATGGCCAGATCCTTCTCCAAAGGAACCCTTCTTTCCGCAAGAGGCAACTCCGGCGTCATTCTTTCCCAGTTTGTTCGCGGGTTTTCACAGGGAATAAAGGAACTTGACGAAGTGACTCCGCCCGATTTTATTCTTGCAATGGAGAATGCTTCAAAAAAGGCTTATGCTGCGGTTGCCGTTCCGACGGAAGGCACCATGCTGACCGTGATGAGAGAATGTATCGAAAGTTCCGAAATCCGGAATGCCGAATATACCGAATTCAATTCTCTGTTTTCGGATCTCATTAAGGGGATGAAGAAATCCCTTTTAAATACACCGAATCTCCTTCCCTGCCTTGCCGAGGCAGGAGTGGTGGACTCCGGCGGCGCGGGACTTCTATATCTCTTCGAAGGGATGAGCATGGCCCTGCAGGGAAAGATGATTGAGGGAGAGGAAGAAAACACCGAAACTCCCGATGAATTCTTTACCCCGAATTCCAAGCGCAAGGTTCAGCAAAAGAAACACGTAAAATATGCCATCGTTGCGGCAGCATCCGGCGAAGGCATGATTGAATATTTTAAAAACGAAGGTGTTCTTGCGGTCATTGACGGAGGACAGACCAACAATCCTTCCGCAAAAGAGTTTGTGGATGCCTTCTATTCCCTGGATGCGGATCATATCATTGTACTTCCGAACGACGGAAACATTATTCTGACCGCAAAACAGGCCGCAAAAATTTATAACCCCGAAAAGGTACATGTCATTGAAACCAAATCCATGGCAGAAGGCTATTCCGCCATGTCCATGGTGGATTACTCCCTTCCCACGGTGGAAGACTTAATTCACGAAATGACACATTATCTGCCGAATGTAACAACGGCATATATCACGACGGCAACAAGGGATGCAAACATCAACGGAGTGGACGTAAAGGAAGGTGCCTATGTCGGCTTAACGGATGATATTCTCTCCTGTGATGAAGACATTACCGAGGCTGTGCTTAAAATGTTTGATTCCCTCCCGGATATCGACGACAAACAGGTTGTCACCGTATTTACCGGAAAAGACGTAACCGAGGAGGATGCGCTTGCACTCGGTGACGTTCTGCAGGAGAAGTATCCTCTTTTGGAGTTCGGTTATATCCGCGGAAATATGGATGTCTATGCATATATGTTTGCGATAGAGTAAACGTCGACAGACATTCATTCCGGCGTGTGCCCCACTGTCAAAAGTATACTGAAACAATATGGAGAAACAGGATGAGAAAGATTGTAATAGACCTTGAAGGCTCGGACAACGGCTCGGAAGTATTGTTTGATGGCGTATTGAAAGCTGCGGAACAATTTCCGGAGCTTCAATTTATTTTAACATCGGCCGATCCCGAAATGCTTGAACGGAAAAGAACGGAATATTCCGTTCCGATTCCTGCGGACCGCTTTGAAGTTCTGAAAGCAGAAGACGTAATCCGCACGGATGAACCCGCCATGAGCATTTTTAAGGGACGTGACAACTCCTCTATGGCAATGGCACTGGATACCCTGAAAGTAAACGAAACTGCCATAGGACTTCTTTCGGCGGGCAATACGGGTGCATTAATGGTCGGAAGCATTTTCCGGCTCGGACTGAACGAAGGCTTGAAAACTCCGGCCCTTTCAACCTGCCTTCCGAATACCAAGGGCAGAATGACCGTACTGGTGGACTGCGGTGCCAATATCAACTTAGAAGCAAAGAACCTGAAAGACTTTGCTCTCTTAGGCTCCGATTTTGCTTCCCGCATGTTTAAAATTAACAAACCGACCGTCGCACTGTTAAACGTGGGACGTGAAGAAGGAAAGGGCAGCCCGCTTTATGTGGAAGCCTATACCCTTTTAACTGAGCTCGGTGCAAACGGTGAAATCAATTTTATCGGAAATGCGGAAGGTTACGACGTAATTTCCGGCTACGCAGACGTCATCGTCTGTGACGGCTTCGCCGGAAATATCATTCTGAAACTGACGGAAGCGGTCGGAAAGTGTGCACTTTCCCTGGTGGAACAGAAATTATCGGAGCAGATTCGCACAAGTGCCACCGCAAACTCCATTCCCACCGATGCCGCCAATCCCCTCTTCGATTCGGGGAAACCTGCTTTGGAGGCAAACTTAACGGAAATCGCGAACAAATTAAAAGAGCTCTTTGTCTTTAACGAACGCGGCGGTGCCACATTCCTCGGAACCAAAAAGCCCGTTATCAAAATGCACGGCTGTGCGACTTCGGAAACCGTTGTCTCCTGCGTGGAACAGTTAATCAGGTATTACGAATAAGAATAAAGAATTGCTTCCATTGGTTTTCATTCTTTCTTTTCCTTCTTCAGCCTGCCCTTGAAAAAGACCCGGCTGAAAGCAAACTGGTAAAGATAAAAACGAACCGGTACCGCAATGATAACCAGAATATTGAATGCCGCAATAAGCGGAATCTGCGGTAAAAACAATCCGAATAAAAGGCATCCGAACGAATAATAGGTGTACCGGAAAGCTGCATACAAAAGCGTTCTGCCGCCGTCGCGGTAGTGGATTTTCTGGAATTTTAAAGCATCCACCCCGAGGTTAATAAAGAATGCCGCGGCACCGATTACCGGAACCGTAATCATGCAGTAATGATATCCATACGTCAGTGTCGCAACAATCATTGCGATTTCCGCAACGATACCGGCAATCATGGATCCGGCTGCGGATCCGAAAAGCCGCCTGTAAATCCGGAACGTGTCTTTGATCGGACTGAAATGGGAGGATTTATTCCCGTCAATGTAGATGGATTCCACGGGAATTAAATCAATCGGGATATGCTGGCAGTCCGCATTGTATAGCATATTGATTTCATAATCGTATTTATCACCGGAAACCTGAGTCAGCCAGTCGATATTCTCTACGGAAAAACCGCGAAGTCCCGATTGGTTGTCGTTTAAAAAATGGCCGGTCAGAATCGTGTAAACCCAGCGGGAAAGGATATTTCCGAACATGGACCGTCTCGGAATTTTACCTTTGAAATCACGTTCCGTCAGCACCATGACAGCCCCGCTTAAAAGTGCTTCCCGCACTCTTATGATGTCTTCCACCTTATGCTGTCCGTCGGAATCCGCCGTAATAAAATGGGTACACCCGGGAAACAATTCTTTGATCCGGCTCATACCGAGTTTCAGAGCAGCCCCTTTTCCGGCATTTTCCCTCGCGTGAATGACCGTCGCGTAATCCTCTGCTTCCCTGAAAACAGAGGCATATTTCTCCCCGCTGCCGTCGTCCACTACAAGCACCGAAAAGGATTCGCTATTCAGTTTTTTTACCAGTTTGATAAGCTCCTCGTCGGGCTTATATGCCGGAATCAAAACCACAACCATTATTGATTTCATCACTTTCTGATGATTGCTCGTCAAATGTCTGAAAAAATGCCGCTTAGGAGAGCTTATATGACAAAATACAAACCCTCTTATCAAATATCTCCCATAAAGGATGCCGAATTTCCGGACCGAATCGGAAAAATCCATGCCTCCCTGGAAAAAGTAAAAGTGACCGGCAGCATTTCTTCTTTTGACGGAATATCATTACAATACTACTACTATCCCTGCGAAAATCCAACCGCTACCGTTGTAATTGTCCACGGTTTTACCGAATTTGCGCTGAAATACGAAGAAATAATCTTTTATTTTCTCGAAAACGGTTATAACTGTTTTATCTATGACCAGCGAAGCCACGGTTATTCCGGCTCCGGGGTGTCCGACCGCCGATATAACCACGTGGATGATTTCCGCGACTATTCAAAAGACTTAAACATTCTGATGGAAAATGTCGTAAAAAAAGTCTTTCCGGACCGGGAGATTATGATTTACAGCCATTCCATGGGCGGTGCGGTCTGTCTCCTTTATTTTCACGATTTCAAGCCGGACTTTATAAATAAAGCTGTTTTTTCTTCTCCGATGGTCATCCCGAGAATGGCAAAAAACCTGCCCTTTTGGATTGTGGAAGCCAGCATCGGAAAATCTGTCAGAAAAGACGGATGGAACGCGCCTTTCCCCCATACCTCGCATTTTAATCCGAACGCATCCTTTCAAACAAGCCATGACTGTTCGCATACAAGGTTTGACCATAATCTCGCGCTTCGCATTGCAGATGAACATTTCCGGAATTCCGGCTCCACAAACCGCTGGCTTTCGGAATGTCTCCGCCTGCGTAAATATATTCCGAAGGAGGAATTCTTATCGGAAATCAGCCAGAACATTCTGATTCTGAAAGCGGGACGGGATACGGTCATTTATACCGATGTCTACAAAACGCTGGAAAAATACCTGCCGCACTGTACGGTTTCCGACTATCCGGAATCCCGTCATTCCATCTATAATTCCGATGACGAAACCCTGATTCGTTACTGGAATGAGGTATTTCATTTTATCAAATCCTGATATCCGTCTTAAGTCTCAGACGAAGTGCCCTGAAAAAGCTGCTCAGCATATTGCTGCATTCCTCTTCCAGAACACCTTCCGTCACTTCCACCTGATGATTGAATCTCGGTTCATGCAAAAGATCCAGAATACTTCCCGCGCAACCGGCCTTCGGATTTTTACAGGCCATAACGACTTTCGGAATACGTGCCTGCACAATCGCTCCCGCACACATCTGACACGGTTCCAACGTCACATAAAGCGTACAGTCCTCCAGCCTCCAGTCCCCGATTACTTTATCTGCCTTTTTGATCGCAATCAGTTCTGCATGGGACAGTGTACTCTTGTCCGTCTTTCTCCTGTTATATCCCCGGCCGATGATTTTTCCGTCGTGAACAATGACACAGCCGATCGGAACCTCACCGAGTGCCTCTCCTTTTCTTGCGAGTTCCATGGCCTTTCTCATATAATATTCATCATCTTTTACGGTAGGTTTCATTTGTCTTTCCCCGGGCCCGAAAAAAAAGCAGGTGATCCGCAAGCAAGCCTGCCCGATCCACCTGCTGTATCATTTGCTTCTTAAAAATCTTAGAAAGAAGAAGAAACTGTTAGTCCATTACCTCACGTCTGAATACGAAATATGTTCTGGTTGTTTTTCCCTTCGGCTCCGCGTACATGTGGTCAAGTTCCCATCCTTTTCCGCCGTACTCGTTTAAAACACTTTCAATGGATACGTAATCACCGAGTTTTCCCTTCGGACGGTCTTTTTCAAGCTGAATCTCTTCTACGAATTCTACGGCATATTCATACCGGCGGTTTGCCATACGTTCCAGTTTGGTATGGATTGCGGTCAGGGTTTCCAGCTTACATACATCCATTGCATCCTGTAATTCTTCTCTGCCTGCACCTTCAAAAAGATCGGTTTCCACCACTCTTTTCTGCTTTACGATAACGGTATCGTATCCTTCGGAACTTTCCATTATCATGTTCTTTGCAAAATCAATATTGTCCGCTCTTCTTCTGTATCCCTTATTATCCAGATACGCAAGTGCGGCCGCCAGAATATTATCTTCGTTTTTCTCAAGCCCGGTATCCAGAAGCTCTTCCGTCTCGTCAATTGAAGATGTCTGAATCAAGGAACTCTTTCTCAGTTCCTCAAGCATAAGGTTTTTTAAATCAGCCATTTGTACGCCCCCTGTTATCTAATTTTAATACCTTTTTATTGTACCCTTTTAAGGCAAAAATGAAAAGTCCTAATTCTTTACAAACCATAGTTTTTCTGTTATACTTTTTATTGGTTCGATATATAAAAAGTGACACGGTTTTTCGATTCATTAAGCGAAAAACAGGTTCGGAGGAATAGAAATGGAAATCACGAAAGACATTACAATCGGAGAACTTTTAAAGAATGTTCCCGAAGCAGCACCTGTTTTACTCGGTGCCGGAATGCACTGCCTGGGATGCCCCGCTTCACAGGGCGAATCCATTGCAGAAGCCGCGATGGTACACGGCATTGATGTGGATGCTTTAATGGAGCAGCTTCAGGCGCTCAAATAACATCCCGGATTGTACCAACCCAAACTTTCTCATGAGTGAAAAATGCCCCCGAAGGCCGCAAGGTCCGGGGGCATTTTACCGGTTCCGGTCCGAAAACGAAAAAACCGTAAAATTGTTCCAAAGATTGGAAAATACCGTAAAAGATTAGAAATCACTACAAAAGATTAGACGTGACTACTCTTGCTATATTGATTCTTTTATTATACAATATGTTCGAGTTAAGATTTATTTATGGTTGCAGAAGCAACCGATTATCAAAGGAGGTAACTTATTATGGCATATGTAATCGGTGATGATTGTGTAATGTGTGGTGCTTGCCAGGCTCAGTGCCCTGCAGACGCAATTTCTGAAGGTGACGGAAAGTATGAAATCAATCCCGATGCCTGCATTGACTGCGGCGGATGCGCTTCCCAGTGCCCTGCTGAAGCAATTACACAGGCTTAATCTGGACTATTAAAGATTCAGAACTGTTAAAGACAAAGAAAAGGCTGTGCAAATCGTTGCGCAGCCTTTTTTATTATATCTACAGATTACCGCCGGACCGAAACGCGGATGAATCCGGCATTTTTTATTCGGGAACTTACTCTGCCGGAAACTTACTTTGCCAGATTCTTGAACTGCATATACTCCGGGAACCACAATAAGTTTACCGTTCCGATCGGGCCGTTACGCTGTTTTGCAATAATGACCTCGGTCACATTCGTATTCTCCGTATCTTTCTTGTAATAATCCTCCCGATACAAAAACATTACCACATCGGCATCCTGCTCAATTGCTCCGGATTCACGAAGGTCGGAAAGCATCGGTCTTTTATCCGTACGTTCCTCCACCTTACGGGAAAGCTGGGAAAGCGCCACAACAGGAACATTCAGTTCTCTCGCGAGAAGCTTTAAGGAACGGGAAATATCGGATACTTCCTGCTGCCGGTTTTCTTTTCCGGTCGTCATTAACTGCAGATAATCGATAATGATCATATCCAGTCCTTTTTCCATTTGTAACTTCCTGCATTTCGAACGAAGTTCCGCCGGTGTGATACTTGCATTGTCGTCAATAACAATATTGGATTTGGCAATCTCCGTTGCGCCTTCGGAAAGCGATGTCCACTCCGCTGCAGAAAGATCTCCCGTACGGATTTTCTGTGCATTTACTTTGGATTCCATCGCAAACAGACGGTTTACCAGAGATTCCTTTGACATTTCCAGTTCAAATAACGCAACCTTTTTATTGTCGCGGATTGCCGCATTAAGCGCTATATTCAGAGCAAATGCCGTCTTTCCCATAGCCGGTCTTGCAGCAATCAGCAAAAGATCGGAAGGCTGGAAACCGGCTGTTTTGTAGTCCAGATCGGCAAATCCGGTCGGCACTCCGGTTACCGTTCCCTTAACCTTGCTTGCCTTCTCAATCGTATTAAGCGCATTCATAACCACTTCTTCAATCGGCGTAAATTCACTGCTGCCGCGTCGCTGCACGACATCATACACTTTTTTCTCCGCCGTATCAAGAATATCGTCCAGTTTCTCTTTCCCGGAATAACACATCGCGCTGACATCATCGTTTGCACGAATCAGTTTCCGAAGCACGGATTTTTCCTTTACGATATTCGCATAATACTTTGCGTTTGCCGATGTCGGAACGGTGTCCAGAAAATCTCTGACATACGTTAAAGAACTGACCTCGGGCGGTACGTCCTTTTCCTTTAACAGATTCTGGAGCGTGATCAGATCCACCGGTCTTCCCGATGCGTTCAGTTCCACCATGGCATCGTAAATGATACCGTACTGCTTATTATAAAAATCTTCACCTGTCAAAACTTCCGTTACAGATGCAATGGCCTGGGAATCCATCATCATGGCGCCCAGGACCGACTGTTCACTCTCCGTGGAGTGAGGCATTATTTTCTTTATAACTTCTTCTTCCATATTCACATTCCTTCTTTTACTCCGGTTCCACAAAAACCTTGATTTTACACGTTACCTTCGGATGAAGCTTAATCGGAACGTCAAATTCTCCCGCACTCTTGATGGAATCGGGAAGAACAATTTTTTTCTTATCCACTTCAATTTTATGCTGTTCGCTTAATGCTTTCGCAATTTCTTTTCCGGTTACCGCTCCGAATGCTCTTCCGCCTTCTCCTACCTTAATCGGAATCATGACCTTCAGGGTTTCGATTCTTTCACCGAGAGCTTTTGCTTCTTCGAACTGCTCCTTCTCCACCTTCGCCTGATTGGCTTTCTGAAGTTTTAAATCATTTACGTTTGCGCCGGTTGCTTCCACACCGAGTTTCTTGGGAATGATAAAATTTCTGGCGTAACCGTCATTTACATTGACCGTATCTCCCTTTTTTCCGAGAGATTTAACATCCTGCAATAAAATTACTTTCATTTTATGAAAACCTCCGATTTCTAAATTTCTCCGTGATCAATCATCTCATCCAGGGTCTGCTGAAGCTGCTTAACCACATCCTCCACCTTGGCATCCTTAAACTGCGCACCTGCAATACTCATATGACCGCCGCCGCCCATCTTCTCCATGATGACCTGAACATTCACTTCATCAATGGATCTTGCGGAAATATAAATGGTTCCGTTAAAGTCCGTAAATACGAAACTTGCGCGGACTCCGTTGATATCAAGCAATTCATTTGCCGCCTGTGCCGCTACCACGGTCGGGGACTTGCAGTGTTCGGAATCGCATACCGCTATTGCAAAATCTCCGCGGTAGATAACCGTGTCTTTTACGGTTTCCGCCTTCGCCATATATTCCGATGAATCCTCACGGAACAGTTTTCTGACTCTTGTAACATCCGCACCGGATCTCCGGAGGAACGCTGCCGCCTCAAAGGTACGAACACCGGTCTTTGCCACAAAATTGTTGGTATCCATTACGATACCGCCGTATAAGCTGTCTGCTTCGCACAGTTTTAATTTGATTCCGTTTTCCACATACTGCAAAACTTCCGCTACCATTTCGCAGGCAGAAGATGCATACGGCTCCACATAGGAAAGCGTTGCATTTTCGATAATCTCCTCACCCTGTCTGTGGTGATCGAGTACCACGATTGCCTTGCAGCATTTAATCAGTTCCGGACACTCGGTGATGGAAGGCTTATTGATATCCACGACTACCAGTACGGCATTGTTTCCGACATGTTCCAATGCCTGCTCGGAGTTCATGATGAATGTCGAATCATAATCCGGATTCTCCGTAAACATATCCACGAACGGCTTTAAGGACTGCGTCACCGTGTTGAGCACGATGGTTGCCTTCTTTCCCATGGAATTTGCAATACAGTAAATTCCGACTGCGGCACCGAAACTGTCCACGTCTCCGAGACGGTGTCCCATAATGAAGACCTGATCCTTGGTGGTCAGAATCTCCTGCAGTGCCTGTGCTTTTACCCTGGCCTTTACACGGGTATTCTTTTCCATTGTCTGGCTCTTACCGCCGAAATACTGAATCTGTCCCGGCATCTTTACCACCGCCTGGTCGCCGCCTCTTCCGAGTGCCAGATCCACGGCTGCACGTGAAAACTCCACATTCTGTGCATATGTCAGTCCGCTGAGTCCGATTCCGATACTTAATGTAATGGCCCTTTCGTTTCCGATATTGACGGTCTTTACTTCCTCGAGCAGGTCAAATCGTTGTTCCTTTAACTGCATGACCGCTTTCTTGCGAAGGATTACCATAAATTTGTCTTTTTCAATCTTCTTCACGATACCGTCGATGGAAGCGATATATTTATTGATTTTTCGTTCAATGAGTGCAAGCAGCAGCGAGGAACGTACTTCTTCCACTCCGTCCAGTGCTTCCTCGTAATTGTCCAGATAAATGAGACCGACCGCAAGAGACTGGTCGTCATTTTCCTGCAGAGCGATCCGAAGAGCCGTCTCATCAAAGAGATAGAGACCGAGCAGAAAACTGCCGGAATCTTTCGCCTCGACAAAGGAGCTGTGTTCCACCATATCGGAAATATTGATTCTCTTAATTAAAACCTTAAAATATCTTTCCTCAAACTGAACGGAGAATTCTTCTTCACCGTTTTCGCTTTCCGACGTGGGAAATTTGTCCTTTGTAATCTCCGAAAGAATATTCGTAACCGACTTATTGGAACCGGAAGAAACTCCCGTTAAATATTCGAACGCCGTATTGGTCCAGATGATTTTTCCTCCGTCGTCCAAAAGAGCATGAGGAAGTTTTAATTCTTTCAGAATCTGCTTCTGAACCTGTCCGTACTCCGTTGCAAAACTTACCAGTTCCTCTATCATAAAAGAACGCAGGTATAACCAGAATGCAAGCAGCGCGGCGAAATAGAAGAGAACAAAAACGGAAACCACCACTCCCGCTTTGATATTAAGAAAATAAATCGGAATATTGCCAAGCAGTAAAAGCCCGCCGAGTACAACGAGCATAATGATATAAAGTTTGATTTTTCCTTTTATTTTTACACCTTTTGTCATAAATAACACCCCCGGCGAAAATAAAACCACAATCCATGTTATTATAACATAAAGAACGGGCTATCGCAATTTTTATTACGACAGCCCGTTTAAACTGCTTTGCTGTAAATTAATCCATTACGTAAGGCATAAGTGCAACGTGACGTGCACGCTTGATTGCTGCGGTAAGTGCTCTCTGATGCTTTGCGCAATTTCCGGTAATTCTTCTGGGAAGAATCTTACCTCTTTCGGATACGTATCTTTTTAATTTAGCGGTATCCTTGTAATCAATTACATTATCTTTTCCACAGAATGCGCAGACTTTTCTTCTTCTGTGCATTCCACCCTTTCTTCTCATGGGAGAATCGGGTTTATCTGATTTAACAAAAGCCATAATAGTGCCTCCTTCATGAAATCCTCAAATTTCCGAAAACAATACTGTTTTCGTTTCCATTAAAACGGCAATGAGGTTTCGGAACCGCCTTCAAAGCTCATAAAATCATTGTCATTTCCGATTTTATCACTTCCGCCGCCGTTACCTGCACCATCGGAAGGTACACCCGAAGCGGAAGCATTCTTGCTCTCAGCGAATTCCTGATCTTCTGCCACAACGTCTGTAGTATATACCTTCTGTCCCTCTTTGTTGGTATAACTTCCGGTCTGAATACGGCCGGTTACCAGTACTTTCATACCCTTTTTAAAATATTTCTCGGCAAATTCTCCGGATTTCCCAAATGCAACAATGTTAATGAAGTCCGTGCTGTTTTCTTCATTTCTGGAAAATCTTCTGTCTACCGCAAGAGTATATCTTGCAACAGCGGTAGAGTTCTCGCCCTGTGAATATCTGACATCGGGATCACGGGTCAGACGACCCATCAGTATAACTTTATTCATATTTTACCTGCTTTCTATTCTTCGTCCTGTCTAACGACTAAGTATCTGATAACGCCGTCCATGATACGAACTCTGTTTTCGATTTCGATCGGTGCGGTCGCTTCAGCCTCGAATTGGATGAAGTAGTAGTACGCTTCTTTCATCTTCTGAACTTCGTAAGCAAGTTTCTTCTTGCCCCAATCGTCCACATTTGTGATCGTACCACCGAATCTTTCGATGAGAGCTTTGCACTTATCTACAACAGCTGCTCTTCCATCGTCTTCGAGCTTAGCATTGACAACAACGCATAATTCATACTTGTTCATGCTAGTTACCTCCTTTTGGTCTCTGGCCCACTGCGTTACAGTGAGCAAGGAATTTTTCATCACGGACCTACAGTGTAACATACTTTAAATCCGTTTTCAAGAAAAAAAATCTATAATTGCGAGAAAACTTCTCCTATTTTACCACGTACGACCAAATCCGCCGAACTGTCTGCCGAGGTCTCTCCCAGATTTACCAGAACCAGTTTCTTTCCTCTGTAATAATGGATTAAACCTGCTGCCGGATAAACCACCAGGGAAGTACCTCCGATAATCAGAACATCCGCATTGGAAATATAACGGATGGACTTGGAAATGACATCGTCATCCAATCCCTCTTCATAAAGGACAACGTCCGGTTTTATGATTCCGCCGCATTTGTCACATTTCGGCACCATATAGTCCGGACTCTTCGGATCGTCGTTTTGTTTTGAGGAAACGACTTTTTCCTTAATTGCCGCAAAATCGTAAAATTCATGGCATTTCATGCAGTAGTTTCTCTGTACGCTACCGTGAAGTTCCAACACCTCCTTACTGCCGGCCAGCTGATGAAGGCCGTCGATATTCTGGGTGATGACCGCCTTTAATTTCCCCTTTGCTTCCCACTCTGCAAGTTTCAGATGTGCGGCATTCGGTTTGGCCCCTTCAAGCAGAAGTTTGTCTTCGTAAAATTTATAGAATTCCGGAGTCTTCCTCATAAAGAACGTATGACTCAGAATCGTTTCCGGCGGATAGTCGTATTTCTGATGATACAGTCCGTCCACGCTTCTGAAGTCCGGAATTCCGCTTTCCGTCGACACGCCGGCTCCTCCGAAGAAAACAATGTTCTCGCTCTCATCCACCCATTTTTTTAAGGTTTCTATACCTTCCATTTCTGTTCCCCCTTCCGTTTATTATTCTATCGCGTATTTCCCGTTTTATTTAGTCTCTGTTATTTGGTTCTGTTATTTGGCTCTGTTATTTGGTTCCGTTCTTTTCATCTGCAGTTTGTCTACATCTGGTGTCTTACGATTTTATATTCGTCGCCGCACTGGTAATACGGACACTGATAGTGGGAATCCGTATTTAAGCGGATATAATCGTCCTCATCCATACTGACTACACAGACATATTCTTCCTCATCGTCATCATAGACAAAGTTTGCGCATTCTTCACAGCAAATTTCCATTTTCTCTCCTTTAATCTGTTCCCGTAGTGCAAAGAAGCAGACAGGATGCTCCCGCTGCTTCTTTCATATAATCCTGCATTATAAAATCATCTTCCCTCGAATCCGTTAAAATCTCCGCCCGGAATCCGTCGTTTTTGCTTCCGCATTAACGGAGCGGAATAATACGGGGCTTTCCGTCATCCACCGGAGCGTCTCCTCCGTTCTTTGGCTCGGCCGGATTCTGGGCACCCGCCGGTTTCGGTACATTCATCTGTTTCTGCTTGTTTAACTGTTCCATCTCCTGCGGGGTCATCGGTCTCGGGGTCGGTTTCCTGCCTGCAAACAAATCACCCTGCTCCTTCGGTGCCACCGGTGCATTCGGTCCGGAAGGTGCTCCGGCATTCGGTGCACCCTGCGGTTTCATCCCGATACCACCGGGATTTCCCTGATTCTGGCCCTGTGCCTGTCCCTGCTGGGTAGGAGGAGCAATTCTTCTTGCCGCACCCGTTCTTCTTTCAAAAATCAGAATAATCTGTGTAATGGGAACCGCACCGTTTGCTGCAAGACCTCCGGTCACTCCGCCGTAACCCGCAACCTGGCTTTTTCCGATTACGTTACAGAAGGAATTCGCAAGTCTCCATCCTTTTTCCGCATATACTCTTAACTGGGAATTCAGTTTCTCAGCGCTGACGGTTCCGTCCGGATTACTTGCAATAATCTCCGCACGGTATTCAAAAGCATCGTTTACCTTCTTTAATGTTTCCTGCTTCTGCTCTTCCTGAGTACGGTTTACGGTAAGATTCGTATTCATCAGGTTCTGGATGCTGTCTACGAATTCCGCTTTTCTCTTATACTGGCTGATATCCTTCACCGGCGCATCGATGTCGATAATCGCGCCGCACTTCATACAGCTGTTGACTTCCAAAGCCTCCGAAGATAACTCTGCTCCACAGACTACACATTTCATTTTTGTTATCCCCCTCTCATATCAGTTTCAATATGCGATATGTGATATTATATCATTTTTATCCGGTACTTTGCACCCCCAAAGTTACGTTACCGCAACAAAAATATTCAGATACCGGATTTCATTGTCCCGGATGGAATCATTGACGGAATAGGCATGTTTTTCAAGATCCCCGCAATTCGCTTCCGTCAGGTTCTGTTTCCTTAGTTCCTCAATTACATATCCCGCGATTTCCTCAATCATATTGGATTTTTTCAGGGCAAGATTTCCGTCGTTCCCTGTTGTCAGCAGGAACTTTAAATTTTCCTCCGTATCCGCAAAAACGGGAAGCTCACGAAGTCCCCTGAATGCCCATTTATAGTAAGGCATGCATTTTCCGTTCAGGGAATAAAAAACATGCAGCGCCGCTTTTACAAACTCAAAAACGGCAAGCTGTGCAGCACCCTCTTCCCCGCGTTTCGTAAGCCTTGCATAATTATACTGACCCGCCTGTGCCATCATAAGAAGATATCCCGCAATTTTTTTCCTGCGCACATCCTCCGGAATGACACTGAGTCCCTCGCGAATGGAAGTAAGCGTACCGGAGCCGTCGAAAAAGAGTTTTCCGTTGGTTACTTCCAGAACGGACTGTTCCGGAACGGTAAGCCAGTCATGTACGGACAACTCCCCGTAGGGATTGCCGAGTTTTTCGGTTAAAAATTCATCCAGTCTTACGACGCCGTGCCGGTTTCCGCCAACGGGGCCCACCAGCGGACGGGTAACTCCCATAAATTCCCTTGGAAGCTTTGCATACGCCCGCTCCAGCTGAAATGCGGTTTTGGAATCCATAAATATTTCAGAAGGAATAAAAATCGTAAACCCCGGTTCGAAATCATGATCTTTCGAAATATCATCATCATAACCCATGCACTCCGAACCGCTTCCGATCAGACCTACCGCAATCCGGTTTAACACTTCGGGAAACTGCTCCTTCAGCATCTTTTCCCCGTATTCTTTATAAAATTGTTCCGACAGTTCCAATCCTTTCATAGCTTCTCCCGGTCACTGTTTTAAAGGTTTTCGGATATCTCCCGGACTCTCTTCTCAAGTTCCGCCTTATAGAGAAAGTGTCCGTAATAATCAAAGCCAGGTGCGCATTTTTCCGCCACAAACGCATAATATCCGTTTCTCGGCAGGGTTTCGTCCTCCAGACATTCCTTTGCCTTTTCAAGACATTTTTCGATATTTCTTTCCCATTCTTCTTCCGTATGCGGATAATTTGCGGAATACTCTTCATCACGCCTTATGGCATCACAGACATCCGCAATGTTTAAATAGGTAATCGCCTTCTCCAGATTTCCGTCCTTTACCCGGCTCATTACCTCCAGTGCTTTTTTATAGAGATTTACCGCCTCCTCATAGCGTTTTAGGTCCAGAAGCGCCAGTCCGAAATTGTTATAAAGACCGCCGAGACGGGGATCATTCTCTCTTAATTCCTTTTCGTATATTACCTTTGCCTTTTCAAAAAGGGGAAGCCCTTTTTCCGCCATACGGAACGCTTTATATACGGTAGCGGAATTGATATACGTGGTTGCCGCGGTAATCGTTTCCTCCATCTGCAGTTCTTCCACCAGACGCAGAGCGTTTTCGGCACAGTTCACCGCGTGTTCCCGGTCTCCTGTTTTACGAAAGAAACCCATGGACTCGTTATATAAACTGAGTTCTCCCCGAAGATCCCCTTTTTCCTTTGCATCCTTAAGCCAGTATGCAAGCAGCTCCTTCGCACCTTCAAAATCCTTTTTTTCAAATAAAGAATCCAGTCTGTTCGTGATTCTCTCCATATCCATGGCCGTTTCTCCTTTTATTCCAGTTCGCCGTTTCTGTAAGCGGCAAGCAGTTCCTTCAGATCCTCAATTTCTTCTTTCAGACGTTTTCCGTTATCGGTATCTTCCACATACACTCTTTTTTCAAAATCTTCCACTTTCAGATTATCCGATACGATATCCGTTTCCCTGCGGATTGCTTCCTCCTTGCTTTCAAACTGCTCATGCTCCACAATCCACATTCCGTGGGAATCGATTGCCAGCGTATATCCGGCAATTCCCGTCTTTGCATGGTATGCTTTGGAAAATCCGCCGTCAATCATCAACACTCTGCCCCCGGCCTTAATCGGAGTCTGACCTTTCTTCGTCTCCACCGGAACATGTCCGTTTATGATATGGGAATGCTCTCCTTCAAGACCGAACTCTTTTAAAATATTTCCGGCTATCCGCTCATCGTTTTCAATAAAGCGGTAATAAGGATCCTTCTTTTCCGTATGTGTCTCTTCTTCGGCAATAAAGAGTCTTTCAAAGGTTGTCATTTTGCTTCGTCCGTAAGACGGAGATTTCGGACCGCACCATAAATACCAGAGAATGTCTCCTCCCCTTTCATTTTCCGGGCTTCCCGCCTTTGAATAGAATGCCTTTCTCGCTTTGTCCTCCAGATAATCATATAAGGAACGGCCGTACAAATCCTTTCCGCCGACGGGAGAGTGTGCAAAATCCCCGTTTTCGAGAAGCGGGATGCACCCGTGGTACATCAGGTTTCCGTTGAATACCTTATACATCGATCCCTTCTCGTAAAGGAGACGCACATGCTTTTTCAGCCGCTCGCTGTTGACAAATCCGTAAACAAGCTGCTTGATTACCTGCATCTCCTCCTCCGTAAACGCATACGGTTCCTTCGGATTTACGGTGGGAAAATCGCAGTCCTTCATCGGATACTCGTTTCCGCCGCATTTTACCGTTTTCTTATCAAAATCCACATATTCAAGCAGCAGCTGGTCATCCATTTCAAAATCCGGGTTTCTCCGGATAATCTGCCCCTCCGCCTTAAACTGAATCATCGTTATGGCTTTGTACATCTGGCTTTCCACTTCCGACATGTCGAAAAATTCACCGCGGTTATTTTCCTTTAAATGAAAACAGGAAAGGTCGGATTTTTGATACTGCTTCATGGCAAAAGCCGCAAGCGGAATCAGATTGATTCCGTAGCCGTCTTCGATCACGCTTAAATTCCCGTATCTGACACTCATCCGGATGACATTTGCAATGCAGGCAATATTGCCGCAGGCGGCTCCCATCCAGACTACGTCATGATTTCCCCAGACTATGTCCACGCTGTGATAATCGCAAAGCCGGTCCATAATCAGATGCGGACCGGGACCTCTGTCGTAAATATCTCCGACGATGTGAAGGTGGTCCACCACCATTCTCTGAATCAGGTTGCAGAGCGTGATAATCACGGAATCCGCTACCCCGATGTCCACGATGGTATAAAGAATTTCTTTGTAATATCGCTCTTTATCACTGATTTCCTCTTTCTCGGTAATCAGTTCCTCCACCACATATCTGTACTCCTCGGGGATGGCCCGGCGCACCTTGGAACGCGTATACTTGGAGGATACTCTTTTTACCACTTCCACCAGATACTGAAGCGCTTCCATATACCAGCCGTCCAGTTCTTCCGCCGGCACGTCTTCTTTGATTAACTCCAGTTTTTCCTTCGGATAATAAATCAGCGTCGTAAGCAGCCTTTTGTATGCGGCATCTTTTCTTTCGCCGATAACCGATTCCACTTTTCTTCTGACCGTTCCGGAACCGTTTTTCAAAACATGAAGAAACTGCTCATCCTCACCGTGAATATCGGTTAAGAAATGCTCCGTTCCCTTCGGCAGTGCCAGAATGGACTGCAAATTGATGATTTCCGTTGCCGCCGACTGTTCCGTCGGAAACCGTCTGGCCAGTAATTTCAGATATTTTTTCCTGTTTTCTTCCATGAATTCACCTCTCACAATCCCGGGTTTTATAATTCACCCCTGCCGATGCCTCTTATACTTCAATGATACATTATTTTTCGCCCGCTTACCAATTAAATAACTCTGAAAACTATGGTTATCCGGATGCTCCCGATTGAATAAAGATGTACTCATAAAAAACCCCCGACGATTGTCGGGGGCATATATTTTCAGTTACTGCAATACGTTCAACCGGCAGATTGCTTTCTTTAAAGCCACGGTTGCACGGTCCACATCGATATCGGGACCCTTTTTTGCAAGACGTTCTTCCGCACGTTCCTTCGCTGCTTCCGCACGCTTTTCATCAATCTCCGAAGGCCATTCCACGAGTTCCGCAAGAATCGTTACCTTATCGGGAAGGATTTCCGCGAATCCTGCGTGAAGAGCGGCATTCCTAGGTCCCTCAACGGTCGTAATCGTGAGAATTCCGGGATCCACAATCACGGTAAGCGGAATATGTCCTTTCAGAATTCCGAGTTCTCCCTCGGTGGTATTGAATTCCACCATGGAAACCTGTCCCTCAAAGAAAACCCGTTCCGGTGTAATGACTTTTAATTCAAATAAATTATCTTCTGCCATACTGTTTCCAATCCAAATACTTCCGCTTCAGAATTACTTGCGGTTATTGTTTCTCTCCACCACTTCGTCAATGGTTCCGGCATTTAAGAAGAAGCCTTCCGGAATGTCGTCGTGCTTGCCTTCAAGAATTTCCTTGAATCCGCGGATGGTTTCCGAAATCGGTACGTATTTTCCTTCGAGTCCGGTAAACTGTCCTGCCACGAAGAACGGCTGGGACAAAAATCTCTGAATCTTTCTTGCACGGCTTACGGTAAGCTTATCGTCTTCGGAAAGTTCGTCCATACCGAGAATTGCGATAATATCCTGAAGTTCTTTATACTTCTGAAGTACTTCCTGTACCCCGCGGGCTACCTGATAATGCTCAATTCCCACGATTCTGGGATCCAGAATTCTCGATGTGGACTCAAGGGGATCCACAGCCGGATAAATACCGAGTTCCACGATTGCACGGGAAAGAACGGTGGTTGCATCCAGGTGGGCGAATGTCGTTGCGGGAGCCGGGTCGGTTAAGTCATCGGCAGGTACGTATACGGCCTGTACGGAAGTAATGGAACCGTTTTTGGTGGAAGTAATACGTTCCTGCAGCGCACCCATTTCCGTCTGCAGCGTCGGCTGATAACCTACTGCGGAAGGCATACGGCCGAGAAGTGCGGACACCTCGGAACCTGCCTGAGTGAAACGGAATATGTTATCGATGAAAAGGAGCACGTCCTTTCCACCCTTGTCTCTGAAGTACTCAGCCATAGTTAGTCCGGCAAGACCTACTCTCATTCTTGCTCCCGGGGGCTCGTTCATCTGACCGAAAACCATGGTGGTCTTGTCGATAACGCCGGATTCTATCATTTCATAGTAAAGATCGTTTCCTTCACGGGTTCTCTCGCCTACGCCGGTGAACACCGAATAGCCGCCGTGCTCGGTTGCGATGTTGGTGATGAGCTCCTGAATAAGCACCGTCTTGCCAACGCCTGCGCCGCCAAACAGACCGATTTTACCACCCTTCTGATAAGGGCAGAGAAGGTCAACGACCTTGATACCTGTCTCAAGGATTTCGGTTTCTGTTGACTGCTCGGAGAAGGTAGGTGCCTTGCGGTGTATGGGATAATATTCAACATCGGTGGGTGCGGGCTTCTCATCAATAGGCTCGCCAAGAACGTTGAACATTCTGCCGAGAGTATTGAGACCGACGGGTACCGAAATGGGTGCGCCGGTTGCCACTGCCTCCATGCCTCTGATGAGTCCGTCGGTAGGTCCCATCGCAATACATCTTACCGTATCGTCACCAAGATGCTGGGCAACCTCAACGGTCAGTATCTGGCCGTTTGTACGGGTTATCTTTACCGCATCATTGATCTCCGGAAGCTGTCCCTCAGGGAAGCGGATATCAAGTACGGCACCGATTATCTGGGTGATCTTGCCTGTAACTTTGTTCATATTTTGTACCATATCGCAGGCGTGGTTTCCTTTGGTTTCGCGCCTGCATCGTTGCCAAAGGGTTTGAAATCTCGCTTTCAAACATTTTCTTATCTATCATTTTATGACAGTCCATCCGCTATGCTTAGCATTCAATACTTAGCGTAAGCTTTCTGATCTTTGCTGTCAAAATATAAGCAGTACTAGTTTATTGCATTTGCGCCGGCAATAATCTCCGTAAGTTCCTGGGTTATTGCGCCCTGTCTTGCACGGTTATATGCCAGTTCAAGCTTTGAAACCATTTCCTCTGCATTGTTGGTAGCGTTGTCCATGGCCTGCATTCTTGCACCGTTTTCACTTGCTACCGATTCCATGATTGCACCGAAAATCTCACCTGTCACATACTTGGGCATGATGCGCGCAAGAGCCTCATCGGGAGAAGGCTCGAAGTTCATCAAAAGATCCACATCGCCGTCATCCACAAACTCATCGGTAGGAAGAAGCCTGAGCATAGTCGGAATATGGGAAACAGTATTACGGAAAATCGTAAACGCAACCTTGATTTCCTTTATCTCGCCTGCTTCATAGGACGCCATCAGCTCTTTTGAAATAGCCATTGCATCCGAATAGAGCGGTGCGTTAATGACATCGGAAAGATCCTTTTTAATTTCAAAACCTTTCTTTGCAAGGCCTTCAGCACCCTTACGGCCCAAAGCATAGATCCAGGTATTTTTAGGATCCAGCTTAGCTTCGGTTACCAGTTTGATCACATTCTGGTTGTAGCCACCTGCAAGACCTCGGTTTGAAGTGATCACTATTACTGCTGTCTTACCCTCTGGGTTTCCGCTCCTGTACTTTTCCTTTACATCCTGATCGGAACGGGCAAGCATGGAAGTGATGGTCTGGTAAAGGTTTGAGAAGTAGGGCTTTGCTTCCTCTGCCCTGCTCTTTGCCTTCTGCAGCTTCACTGTGGAAACCAGCTTCATGGCCTTGGTGATCTGGCCCGTGCTTGTGACGCTGGCTTTTCTGCGTTTTATGTCTCTTGTGGAAGCCATATTCTCCTCTTTATTCCCCCTCATCCGTCACGCTTTTACTCGCCGTAAAGGCATCGCAATGCTTCGCATTGTGATAAATCGTGACACCTTCCCCCCAAGGGGAAGGCTTTCCAAAGGAACGATTTAGGGGATGCTACTATTGCCTGAATTATTCAGTCTTTCTTATTTAAACTCTTCTTTGAAAGCCTTGATAACTTCCACCAGCTTAGCCTCGGTCTCGTCGGAAATAACCTTTTCATTTCCGATGGACTCAAAAATCTGAGGTGCTCTTGCGGAAATATAATCCATGAGCTCGCTCTCAAAATCGGTGATGCGGGCAACAGGCACATCCATCAGATACTTCTTGGTGGCAGCATAGATAATCACAACCTGCTGTTCAACAGGCATGGGCCTGTACTGGGGCTGCTTAAGGATTTCCCTGATTCTCTCGCCCTGAGCCAGCTGGTTTCTGGTGTTCTCATCAAGATCCGAACCGAACTGGGAGAATGCTGCAAGCTCACGGTACTGGGCAAGCTCAATACGGATGGGTCCCGCAATCTTCTTCATGGCCTTGATCTGGGCAGAACCACCAACTCGGGATACCGAAAGACCTGCATTAACTGCGGGACGGAAACCGGAGTTGAACATTTCTGTCTCAAGATAGATCTGACCGTCTGTAATTGAAATTACATTTGTGGGGATATATGCCGATACGTCTCCTGCCTGAGTCTCAATGATAGGAAGTGCGGTAAGAGAACCGCCGCCAAGCGAATCATTAAGCCTTGCTGCTCTTTCAAGAAGCCTTGAATGCAGGTAGAAAACATCACCCGGATATGCCTCACGGCCCGGAGGACGCTTGAGAAGCAGTGAAAGTGTACGGTATGCGGCAGCGTGCTTACTAAGGTCATCATAGATGATCAGAACATCCTGACCGCTCTCCATCCACTCCTCGCCTATTGCACAGCCCGAATAGGGCGCAATATACTGAAGGGGTGCAAGCTCGGAGGCTGTAGCCGCTACTATCGTTGTATAGTCCATAGCGCCGTACTCTGTAAGAGTCTTAACGATGGAAGCAACTGTGGAAGCCTTCTGTCCTATTGCAACATATATGCACTTAACATTTTCATTTTTCTGATTGATTATTGTATCGATGGCTATTGCGGTCTTTCCGGTCTGACGGTCGCCGATGATAAGCTCACGCTGGCCGCGTCCGATGGGTACCATGGAATCGATAGCCTTGATACCTGTCTGAAGAGGTGTGTTAACCGACTTACGGGAAATAACGCCGCTTGCAACTCTTTCTATGGGACGGAATTTCGTGCTTGCGATGGGTCCCTTGCCGTCTATGGGCTGGCCAAGAGCGTTTACTACTCTGCCAAGCATTGCGTCGCCTACAGGCACCTCAACCACTCTTCCCGTTGTCTTTACGGTATCACCCTCGTTGATGCTTATTGCATCACCCAGAAGAACGGCACCGACATTATCCTGCTCGAGGTTAAGTACCATGCCGTAGATTTCGCCGGGAAACTCAAGCAGCTCGCCCTGCATTGCCTTCTCAAGTCCGTGGACTCTGGCAATACCGTCGGCAACCTGGATTACGGTTCCCACATCGGTCACTACAAGCCTGTCGGAATATCTTCTGATTTGATCCTTGATCACCGAACTGATCTCTTCGGGTTTCAAATTCAAAGCCTTTTACCTTGCCTTTCTATTTATTGTCACGGAGTTCCTTGCTGAGAATTCCGATTTTTGTTTTCACTGTATTATCCAGTATCCGATCGCCCATCTGAACCCTGACACCACCGATAAGATCTTTCTTAACGGCATAGTGCATCTCAAGGGATCTGCATCCGGTTGTGGCGATAAGCTTTGCTTCAAGCTGCCTTTTGATGGTCTCTGAAAGAGATGCGGCACTCTCGACATATACAACAGCAATGCCAAGCTTTTTCTTGGCGGCTGTTATAAAACAGTCAATAATGCCCTTAAGCTCTCCCGCCCTGCCGTTTCTTATGACAAGCATGAGAAGACCCACGATATCACCCGCAAACTTTCCTTCAAAGCAGTTTTTTATCACCTGCTCCTTTTCTTCCGCGGTGATCTTCGGGTTGACAAAAAGAGCTGAAAGCTCCGGATTCTCATCAAGAAGCCCATCCAAAAGCTTTATTTCATCAAGATACTCTGTCAGTGTCTGCGTATCGGACGCAAGTTCAAGAAGAGCATCTGCATATCTCTCACAAATTACTGCCATGTTGATTTACCCATTCCGTCGATAACCTCGCGGGCAAGTTCTTCCTGTCTGGCCTCGGTCATCGATTCGGCAACAAAACGCCCTGCCATTACGCTGGCGACATCTATGATCTCCCTGCGGACGTCGTCCTTTGCCTTTTCTCTCTCAAGTTCGATTTCTTTTTCGGCCCTGTTCATGATGCGCGCAGCCTCGGCCTCAGCATCCTCAACCATCTTTTCATGCTGCTGCATGGCCTTGATCCTGCCCTCAACGATGATATAGTCGGCATCCTTATGGGCATTGGCAAGCTTGGTCTCATACTCGGCCTTGAAAGCAGCCGCCTCTTCCTTGTCTTTTGCAGCCGTCTCAAAATCGCTCATGACCTTTTCCTGTCTCTTACGAAGCAGCTCTCTTGCAGGGTTGAAAACCAGAAAAGAAAGCAGGGTAAAAAGGAACAGCATGGCACAGGCTGTGATCAGGGTGTCCACCAGAAGCTGGGCATCCAGGCCAAAGACCCTGCCTACGATATTCCCTGCGTCTTCTGCCAGGAATATGGACTGACTGATTAAAAATGTACCCAAAATCCTGTCCTCCCCTTAATTATTTTGCAAGAGGGTTAGCGAAGACAAGAATGATTGCGATAGCGAAACTGTAAAGACCTGTGGTCTCTGCAACTGCCTGACCGAGAAGCATGGTACCCATGATCTGACCACGGGCGCCGGGATTGCGTCCTACTGCCTCAGTACCCTTACCTGCTGCAAAACCCTGACCGATACCGGGGCCAAGACCTGCGATAAGTGCAAGACCTGCGCCGATTGCTGAACAGCCCTTTACGAAATTAGCGTTGAACAAATCACTCATTTTAATATCCTCCGTTTGTTATGCATAAGTGAAATCAATATTGTTTTTTGTTATATCAAAACATACAGCCCGTCAGAAAAGCATCTGAAGCAATATGCGTTGTTCTTTGTTAATATGAAGCAGGACTATTCCTCTTCAAAATTGTTGGATATGAAAACCATGGTCAGCATGCAGAAAACATAGGTCTGTATGCAGCCTGAGAACACATCAAAATAGATATGCAGTGCGCCGGGCCAGAACCAGAGCAGCACCTTGGGCAGAAGTCCATAGATCAGAGCCATCAGAACTGTACCCGAGAGAATGTTACCAAAGAGACGGAGCGACATGGAAATGGGCGTCGCAATCTCTCCGATGATGTTTACGGGTGCAAGGGGCAGTGGCTTGAACAGTGCCGTGATATGGCCGAATTTCTGATATCTGAAGCCTGTGATGTGAATCAGAAAGAAGGTGATCATAGCCAGTGAGAATGTAGTGCCATAGTCCGCCGTGGGGGGACGGAGTCCCAGAAGTCCCGACAGGTTGCAGACCAGGATGAATGCGAAAAGAGCGCCGATATAGTTGGCAAAGCCCATTCCTTTCTCTCCCATGCCGCCAAGCACCATGCCGTCTATTTTCTCGACCATGAGCTCAAGTATGTTAACAAAAGCACTCGGCTTTCCATAGGGATCAGCCTTCTTTATCGCTCTGTTGGCTATAATTGCAAAAACAGTGAAGAACAACAATATGATGGCAAGACTCACATGGGTAGTGGTCAGCCAGAAAGTGTGTCCGAACAGATGATACCTAAGCAGTCCGTCCACGCCTATGTTGACATCTTCAGCAGCCAGGAACAGCGAAGCTCCGGCATTTTGGGTCAGCATATCGCTTACCTCCATTTAAATAATGATATGCGGGCGGAAACCATGCCAAAAGGGCGCAGTACACCGCATACGCACATTTGGTAGATATTATAACACAAACCAAAATAAAAATCCACTAAAAATTTAATAAGTTTGTGGTCAATATATGACATAAGTGGCAACAAAAAACCACCGGCAGGTGTGATGTATACCTGCCGATGGTTAATTTCAGTGAATTATTTTGATTTTCAACCTATCTGAGTGCACTGGTTGCCGTATTCAACCATACTCACCCCACTATCTTCCCATCAGAAATCTCAATCACCCTCTCACACTGCTCCGCAACTTGGGGATCATGGGTGACTACGATTATGGTCTTGCCCTTCTCGTTCAGTTCTTTGAAAACACTCATTATCTGACCGGTGGTTTCGGTATCAAGGGCACCTGTCGGTTCGTCTGCAAGGATGAAGTCGGGATCGTTTACGATGGCTCTTGCGATAGCCACCCTCTGCTTCTGGCCGCCGGAAAGCTTGTTAACATCCTTTTTGGCGAGGTCATCCATTCCCACATGTTTGAGGGCTTCCATGGCTCTGGGCTTATACTCGCTCTTCTTCCTTTTTGAGAAACGAAGAGGTATCATCACATTTTCTATGACTGAGTAGCCTTCCACAAGCGCAAAATCCTGAAGCACAATGCCCACATGAGCATTCCTGAACTCCGCAAGTTTTTTCTGGTTTAGTTTTCCAACTTCGATTTCAGTGTCGGAAACCAGTTTATATTCTCCGCCGTCATAGTCATCAATGGCTCCGAGTATGTGCAGAAGCGTGGATTTCCCTGCCCCGCTCTTTCCGATAATGGCTACCATCTCACCATCATTGACCGTGAAATCCAGTCCTTTCAGGGCGTGGAATTCCGTGGATTTTCCTTTGTTGTAGGTTTTGTTAAGTTCTGTTATTTTAATCATTTTTACCACCTTTCGCAGGTATAATTATCGAATGATGGTGTACTGCAGCGCCATCAAAGTGTTTGGAAGTGATTCTTTTATACCTCATATTCCCATAAGCAGCAGCTCGTATACTTTCATGTTTTCTCTTTGAATATTTCTACCGGGGTATATTTTCTGATGATATGCAATGGCAAAAGAAAAGATACAACCAGTATATATACGAGCAGCAGCAAACACACCAGAATCTGGCTCCCGCCAATTTCAAACATCACCTTTTCTCTTCCGGTGATCCGCAGCATAATGCCACCGGCCACCACGGCGAGAACAAATCCCGTTACTGCCAGAATAAAAGACTGTATCATACTGATAATACAGCATTTGTACCACTTCATCCCACAGATATAGTACACAGAATACTGGGTCAGTCTTTTTTTCGAATCTATCAGTACCACCCCTGCAACGCTGATGCAGATCAGTATCAGGGAACCCAGTGCAATAGGTATGACATCCACAAGTTTGGAAAAGATATACTGTCTAGATTCACTGCTTACTTTATCAAAACTGTTGATCACTGCATATTCCTCGGAAATAAGCCGGTTTTTATTCTCCTCTAATTCCTCCGTGCTGATATCATCCTTAAATCGGACATAAAGGCGTGTACTGTAAAAGTACCCATCGAACTGATCTGCAAAGGCTTTATCTGTGATAATCATGCTTACTGTCCGCATGCTCTCATCCATAAAATAATAGTCATCGTGTGAATAATACTGCCGGATTCCCTTTCCCTCATTTTCCTGCCCGTTCGGGTTCAGCATCAGTGCGGTGTTGGCTATCATCCCACAGATATGTACTGTAAACTTCCCGCCCTTTTCACCACTTATTTCCATCTCTATATCATCACCCACATCCAGTTTGTCCGTATACGAAACTACGGCGTTAACCCTGCCGGAATGATATGGTCTTTTTTCACTCAGCCACTTCCCCTTAATGAGAGTAGGCTTATATCCAAGCGCCATTTTGTCAAATCCATACACGATAAAACTTTGTCCACCTGATTCTGCACCACTGTACCGGATATAGTTTACATCATCCGTTTTTTCAAGTTTATCATATAGGTTTTCCGGATTTCTGGCATCCAGGCCACAATCAAACAGGACAAAGCCATTTCCGTCAAAATAATCCGAATATGGTGAAAATAAAGATATCTGCCTGACAAATGTAGTTGTCATAAAGATTCCAAGAAACATCAAAAGAGCCATCTGGAATACCTGCAGCAGATTTCTGTGTATATTAGTGAAACAGTTTCTGAATCCCAGCCAGACCATCAGCATTCCTCCTTCAATATTTCCCTGGGTGTCTTTTTCAGGCTCACCATAAGGGTTGCCAGAATCGTAACAACTATTATCACGAAATAGATCATCACAAGTTTTCTGGAATTATCCTCAAGATAATGCATCCTGAACCATGGGATCATCTGTTCAAGTTTTTTCCTTATCACATTCATGTAAAGCAGATATGCAAGCAGCGTATTGACAACAAGTATGCCCAGCATTTCCGACAAAAAAATCAAGGCTGCCCGGAACCTTGTACAGCCGCATATTTCGTACACCGCCGTCATATGCATTCTCTCCTCAAGCACAAACCTGTACAGCACAAAAACGGTAAAGGCTGAGATTATGCCCATCAATACGGAAATATAAATCAGGCTTCTGAATGTCTGCTTTATTTCAAGTTCCACAACTCTTTTAGGTGTCAGTTCAACATTTTCCTCCCCAAAATAGTCAACCAGTTTACCCGCAATCTCATCATATTCACTTTTTACTATCTTACGGTTAAACTTGATGGTTATTGCCTGCATATGCAGATTTCCAGGAATGGCAGAAAAAGGAATATTAACTGCTGCCGGATCCCATGCATCTCCTATTCCTTTTGCCACCACGGTATATTGCCTTCCAAACAAAGTGATTTTCTGGCCTTTTTCTGCCTTTACCGTATTACCTGCGCAGCACAAAAGATTTCCTTTTCTAAGATCCTCATCCGAATACCAGTCTCCTCCGCACTGCTTTCTTTTATATTCCGCATCTTTATCAACAGTGAACATCCCTCCCAAAACAGAAAAAGCATTCTCAAGCGAATATATTCCATATTCTTCATTCAGTTTTTTCATTTCCTCTTTTCCGGGATTCACAAAAGGGAATATGTACTGAATCATACTGTCATAATCTGACATTACAGAAGCAAATGTCGCATTTATCATATTAAGCTCTGAAGCAGTATTTTCATCAGAATCGACAAAATCAAGGATTATTTTTGATTCCTCTCCCTGTGCTGCTTCCAGGTTAACGCTGTTGGCAGTATAAGTGCCATAGGCAAACAATATGATAGAAACAGCCATAAACTGAGACAATACCAGAATGATGACAATCACATACTGTCTCTTAATCAGATTTAAAAAATTCCGGATTATCATCTGCAACAAACTTTGGGAATCCTTCGGTGAGGATTCCCTGATTCCTTTCTGTTATGATGTCTGTTTTACATTAAGCGTAAATGATTCTGTTACATAATTACCTAATGCCAGTGATTCATCATTAGTACCAAATAAAGTATGTCTGTGCATGTAACTCATACTCATATCATCATTATAAATATAGAACAATCTCTATGTAGAGACCCTTGTTATCTCAGAGTTTCAGGCTCTCTGTTGTTTTAGTATCTCCTGTTTTCTGCTGATCAGACCAGAAGAGCAAGTGATACAGAAACCATGCTCAAACCTACAGACAATGAATACTCTGTCTGATCAGAGAGAAGCAAAACCACCTGTAATACAGTCATTATCAGCCAGACGATAATGCTTCTCTTTTTCAGAATATCCTTGCTGTATTGTTCAAGCTTTTTGTTTTCATGTTCTCTTGGGGCAAAGAGCATGAAAGTGATCAATCCAAAAGCAACAGAAATGATCAGTAACCCCCTTGCTGCTTTAAGACTATTCCCAAAGAATCTCACTGCTGTCATGACAAGAGCAGTATTGATTCCAAGTACCATGTTACACCCAAGATTGGTTTTTGCGTGATAGCCGCCAGTCTGCCCTCTCAAAATCACAAATGAAGAAAAGAAAACCAGACTACAAATAAGTTTGTCAAATAACAACCCCATCGCTATTATCACAAAAAAATTAACTACATCCGAAATCAAGAGAATATTGCCATACACTAGAACATCCCTGTTCTTTTCGTCAATAAATCCCTCTTTTATAACGAAGTCGGCAAGTTTTTCACTTATTTTCTGAATCATTTTTCCAAATATCTCTATGCAAATCAAACAGACATCCATTTACCCAACACCAGTGATTAAAGCGGCTTGTGCACCAGCCACTTTATCCACAGACCAGTTTTACTTCCTGCGAAGTTTTGCAATTGCTTCCGGCTCTTTAGGCTGATAATAGCCTTGTCTTGATGGCCTGGCAGCCGATTTCTCAGCACTTGCAACAGACAGTTTAGCTAAAATGCCAGCTATGATTTTCTTTGCTCTCATAGCTTTTTCCTCCTGTTTTTTTCTTCTATTATATCACATAAACCATTTTTTGCATAGTAGCTGAGCATAAAAGTGCAAATATGAGCATAATCATATCGTTTTTCCGCCCCATATCATTACTTCGCTGACAAAAAAGCCTTCTTTTTCACAATATCTATAACTGCCATTTACTTTTTTAACTGA
>JAILAD010000025.1 GCA_024681795.1 Lachnospiraceae bacterium
AGGAACAAAAATAATTGAAACGAAACGTTTGATACTCCGCCGATTTGAGTATTCAGACATTGATTCCATGCTTCGAAACTGGATCGCTGATGAGCAGACGCAGTGGGATTATGGTGAACCATACTATTCAACTCCTGAGGCAGTAAAACTGTCATCGAGAAAAAGGATTTTTCAGAGTATAGGACATTTGTTGAGATGATAAATAAAGAGGATCTTTGTATCGATGATTTTTATGTTTTTCAACAGCCCGAAATTGAAGAATTACTGAGAAATGAGATTTTAGTAATCAAAAATAGTTTCATAAAACCTAATATATTGGTTTGTTATTTGCTAGGGGATTTGTATTTTAATGATGTTGTATGCTATCAATACTGGGAAAAAACAGAGGTTATTGATAGATTAATCGAAGAAGGGAAACTATCAATAAACTCGTCTCTGTTTTCTCGAGATGAGTCGGATTATATTAATTTTATGTTTAATCAGTCTGAATTTAGCAATGGTTTTGATATTCGGAATAAGTACACCCATGATACTTGTCCGACCGATGAAAAGAAGCAGCAAAAGGATTATTTTGAAATCTTAAAAATTATGATTTTGATGATTATAAAGATAAATGAGGAATTCTGTTTGTTGCATTCTGACGACTAATGACAGGGATTAATATGAGAAAAGGAGCAACTATGGATGAGAATTCAGTAAAAAAGAGTACACCCGCGGACCGCGTGGTTGTGTTTCAAGATACAATGAATTGGTGCGAGACAGATCCGGATTTGATTTCGTCTATTCAAAAGGCTAAAAAGGCTACAGAAATCTATTATGAAGATAATTATCCGGCCTTTAATTATTCAAGATTAAGGAATCAGACTATTACCGTTACGGGAGAGAGGTCTTTTGAAGCCGCAATGCGGTTATATAAAGAAAAACCGGGCAGTAAAATTGCGGTTATGAATTTTGCAAATGCATTCCGTCCAGGCGGTGGAGTTGTAAAAGGTGCAAGTGCACAGGAAGAATGTTTATGCCGTACATCTACGTTGTATCCTCTTTTGTATCGTAATTCGCTAAGGGAGTTTTATAATTATCATTCCCAAAAGAATTCACCAAAAGCTTCGGATTCTTTGATTTATACGGAGGGCGTTGTGATTTGTAAATCTGATGAGGATTTTCCGAAGAGATTGCCCAAAGAAGAGTGGGTAAGTGTGGATGTTATTACTATTGCAGCTCCGGACTTACGAGATAAATCAAATCAATATGCTCCTGTTGTTGGTGGAGGAACATATATGAATGATGCGGAACTCTTTGGATACCATGTAAGAAGAGCAATTCATATGCTTACCGTTGCGGCTCATAAAGGGGCTGATACGCTCGTACTGGGAGCATTTGGATGTGGTGCATTTCAGAATAATCCGGAGGTTGTTGCCAGAGCATATAAAACAGCACTTGCGGAGTTCCCTAAAGTATTTGATCGTGTTGTATTTGCGGTTCTTTGCAATCCGGGACAGATTAGTCAAAACTATTCAGTATTTGCTCGTACATTTTCAGATTAATAACGGAGAAATCAAATGCCACTTCAAATTATCAGAAACGATATTACAAAAGTAAAAGCTGATGCTATCGTTAATACAGCTAATCCGCAGCCGATTATAGGTGCAGGAACGGATTCTGCCATATACAAAGCAGCTGGAGAAAACGAGCTTCTTGCAGAACGGAAAAAGATTGGAAAGATTGCAAGAGGCGAGATCGCGGTTACGCCTGCTTTTGGCTTGAAGGCAAAGTATATTATTCATACAGTCGGTCCGGCATGGAACGGAGGTGACAAGGGAGAGTTTGATATCCTTCGAAGCTGTTACAGAAAGTCATTGGATAAAGCAGCGGAACTTGGATGTAAGAGTATTGCTTTTCCGCTTATTGCTACCGGTGTATATCATTTTCCGAAGTCAGAAGCATTAAAGATTGCAATGAATGAAATCAGCAGTTTTCTGATGCGGGAAGATACGGAGATGAATGTAAAACTGGTTGTTTTTGATGACAGTGCTTTCAGGCTTTCACGAAACCTGTTCTTCCAGGTGGAATCGTATATTGATGATGAAGATGTCATTAAGATTCATCAAAAAGAATACGGCATCTCGAAAAAGGACTTTGAGCGGGAAAGAGAAAGATACCGGTCAGAACTTGAGTATTATGAATCGCTTGAAGGCGAAAATTCAACAGTTTATCGAAATAACCGAGTATATCCTACGGGAGGATTGCCGGAAGATGATGAGGATTCCTTTAAACCGAAAGGAAAAAAGCTTACCGAAGAAACTTTCGATAAGAGCCTTTATATGAAGGACAAGAAGGAAGATACGGCATTTCAGGACCATCTGATGAAATTGCTAGTGGAAAAAGATTTGAGCAGTCCTGTTGTTTATAAAAGCTCTAACATTACTTCAAAAAATTTTTCTAAAATGCTTACAGGGGATACGAAGCACCCGCAGAAGAAAGCAGTCCTGGGACTTTGTATCGGAATGAAACTTAATCTGAAAGAAGCCGAGGAACTGCTGGCAAGTGCGGATATGGCTTTCAATCCGTACAATAAGCGGGATAAACTGGTGATTCAGTGTATTTTACAGGGGCAGTACAATATCGGTGAAATCAATGAGATGTTATATGTTTGCAATCAACCGCAACTTGGAAATTAAAGAATTCGGACAGCAGGGAAACTTGTTGTCCGTTTGCGTTTAAAAGTGTCTCCCGCCGGGAGACATCAAAACCGGACTTTCGTTGTATGATTAACTCATCAAAGGAACAGAGTTGACAGTAAAACGAAGAAACGGAGGACGAAACAATGTACGGAGCGATTTTTGGAGATATTATCGGAAGCAGATTTGAATTTGACTGCGGACCCTGGACAAAGGAGTTTGAACTCCTTACGGATGAGTGCAATTGGACGGATGATTCCGTAATGACGATAGCCGTTATGGAGGCACTTATGAATGCCGGAAAGGATGCGGATGTCGAAACCATCAAGGCAGAGTGCGTGAAGTCCATGCAGAAGTGGGGACGTAAGTACCCGAACGCAGGATACGGAGCAAGATTTATCTACTGGGTGCATTCTAGAAACCCAGAACCCTATAACAGTTGGGGAAACGGATCGGCGATGCGAGTATCCGCGGCAGGCTGGATTTACGATTCACTGGAAAGAACCCGTGAAGTAGCAAAAGCAACTGCGGAAGTAAGTCATAATCACCCGGAAGGTGTGAAGGGAGCAGAGTGTACTGCAGCTGTGATGTTTTTGGCAAGAACCGGTGTATCCAAAGAGAATATCAAGGAATACGTTATTAAGGAATTCGGATATGACGTTTCAAAGACGGTGGATGAGTTAAGACCGCTACATCATCACGAAGAGTCCTGCCAGGATGCTCTGCCGAAGGCTTTGATTTCCTTTTTTGAAGGTGAGTCTTACGAAGATGTTGTAAGAAATGCAGTATCACTTGGCGGAGATACCGATACAATTGCAGCAATTGCAGGTGCTATGGCGGATGCAATGTATGGAGTTCCAATCGGAATCATTTTGAAAGGCTTTGATTATCTTGAAGAGGATATGAAGGACGCCTGCGAGGCTTTTCATGAATTTGTTAAGGGCGAGA
>JAILAD010000032.1 GCA_024681795.1 Lachnospiraceae bacterium
TTCTTCAGACGGTTGTTGCTGATGAAAACGGTATTGTGGCTTTTGAATACGACAGTCCGATAGCGTATAAAAACACTGCGCTTTTTAAACTGATACCGTATATTTGAACAATGGGGACGGGTTCCCAATCCAAAAACAAAAGAACAGTAAAATATTAGTTTGGAATTAAAATAAATAGGAATAAAACTATGAATCAAAATTTACCGATTATTGGAGTTATGCCTCTGGTTGATGAGGAAAAAGACAGCCTTTGGATGTTACCGGGATATTTGGACTCGATTTTTGAAGCAGGGGGTATACCGGTTGTATTTCCTCTTACTTCAGATCCAAATATTATTTCAAAATTGATGGATGGAGTTCAGGGAATTCTTCTTACTGGAGGACAGGATGTTAATCCCGTTTTATACGGAGAGCGTGTAATAAACGACACGGTCTCTTTTTGTAATGAAAGAGATTCCATGGAAAAAACAGTTTTTAAAAATGCCCTGGAAAAAGATTTGCCTGTTTTAGGCATATGCAGAGGAATACAGTTTATTAACGCTTTTCTTGGAGGAAGCCTCTATCAGGATATTCCATGTCAAAAACCTTCTTCAGTTAACCATCATCAAAGCCCGCCATATGATAAACCTGTTCATAAAGTCAGTGTTTCGGAAGAAAGCAGTTTGTATAATCTAATAAAGAAAAACAGCCTTTCGGTTAACAGTTATCATCACCAGGCGGTTAAAGAACCGGCCGATACCCTGAAGGTAATGGCTGTGTCTGAAGACGGTATTATTGAAGCGGTAGAAATGCCGGAAAAAAGATTCGTATGGGGTGTACAGTGGCATCCGGAATTTTCACATAAAGTTGATGAAGAAAGCAAAAAGATTTTCAAAGAATTTGTGTATCAGTGTAAAAGAGATAAAACAAATAAAAAAAATAAAATAAATACAGATTAGTGTATACTGATGGTAGTGATTTTATGGAGAAAAGCCTTATATAGAGCTAAGAAAAAATAAATGGAACAGGTTAAATTTATATGGACTGACTGTAATAGTGCAGATTTCCGTAGTTTTTATTTGAAAACAGAAGAATATTATAACCGGATAGTTGGCGGCTCTGAAAACAGAAAAGCATTTATGCCGCATAATTTATCCGAAAGTGTAACAGTTGTTCTAATAGCGTATTTGGATGATACTGCAATCGGATGTGGCGGTTTTAAAAGATATTCTGACGGTGATGCTGAAATAAAACGTGTTTGGGTAGAGCCTGAATACAGAGGACAGCATATTGCATCCAGAATGATAATAATGCTTGAAGAAAAAGCAAAAGAAAAAGGCTTCAGGAGAATGATCCTTCAAACAAGACAGATAATGACGGATGCCGTAAAATTATATGAAAAACTCGGATATGAATTAACAGATAACTATCCGCCATATGATAAACTGGAAGGTGCCATTTGTATGGCTAAGAGAATAGATACTTTTTCTTAATTGCATTGCAGGAGAAGGATGATGAAAGTAGGAATTATAGGATATGGCAGCATGGGGAAAATGCTGTTATGGAAATTTTCAAAAATAGCGAAGATTGATAAATCGGATTTGCTTGTATCAAACAGATCGAAAGAGAAACTCTTGGAAACAAAGTATATTGCAAATGTTTTTGATAACAGAGAAGTGGCATCACAGGCAGACATTGTTTTTCTGTGTGTTCGTCCGTTTGATTTAAAGAGCGTATTGGAAGAGATAAAAGATGTTGTAAGAAAGGAAACTCTTTTAGTTTCTTTGAACGGAAGCGTTTCTTTTGAATCAATTCATAAAGTTACTGACAGGAAAACAGCAAAAGTTATTCCGAGTCTTACGGCTGAAATAGAAAGATCTCAAACTCTGGTGTGTTTTAATTCAAAAGTTAATCAGCAGGATAAAGTAGAACTGACTCACCTGTTGAAATGTATAGGGGATGTGATTGAACTTCCGGAAAATGAAATGGGAATGGGATCGGAGCTTGTCAGCTGTATGCCAGGTTTTATTGCATCTATTTTTGATGTAATTTGTACCTCCGCTCAGACGCATACTTCCGTTCCGAGAGAACAGATAGTAAATATGGTTCTTTCTACTATGAGTGCAACAGGAGACCTTATGCTTCAAAAAGATATGACCTTTGAAGATGTTGTAAAAAGGGTAGCAACCAAAGGCGGTATTACAGAAGAAGGTACGAAAGTCGTTTATGAAGAATTTCCTTCTACAGCCGATCGTTTGTTTGAAAATACACTTGAAAAAAGAAGATTAACAACACAAAAGGCAGAAGAAGTATTCTGATTTATTGAAAAAATATGTAATCGAAGAGATTCTGTATATTAAGAAAAATTTTGAAACAAAAAAACACCCTGAAAGCACTGCAATCAGGGCATTTCAATGCGCAGCTCGTAGCGGAATCGAAGGGGGTCCCTTATTCGAAACCTAAGTAAAACAAGGAGGTTGGAGATGGTCCCGAATTCCTTGGACCACCCTTTGGACCACTTTTTTAAACCAGGCTGAAATAGGACGTGTTGAATCCGAATTTCTAATAGTAGATAGAGTTCGACTCATTGCTGGATTTAGCGAAGGGGCCAGAACTCTTTTCTGTTTTATATGAGTTTGTTAGAAAAGCACCTGATATTTGGGTGCTTTTTTGATTGTATTTATTTGTTGACAAATAATTCATAAGTGTATATATTGAATATATACAATATTGTTGATAGAGATTATGCGCAAATCTCTTTCCGGTGTGGCTTGGCGCAAAGCAACGCAGAAAAGGAAAACCATATGGATATTATTTTAAATAACAGCTCGGGTGTTTCGATTTACGAGCAAATCGAGGAACAGATTAAGAGCCAGATTATGACCGGTGTATTAAAAGAAGGGGACGCCCTTCCGTCGATGCGTGTTCTGGCAAAGGATTTAAAAATCAGTATCATCACAACCAAGAGAGCCTATGAGGATTTGGAGCGGGACGGATTCATTGAATCAATTACCGGTAAAGGCAGCTTTGTAAAGGGCATCAATTCGGATCTTGTGAAAGAGAATATGATGGCTGCAATTGAAGAATACCTGGACAAGGCGCTGGATAAGGCAATCCTTGGGAAAGTAAGCATTGAGGAACTGAAGGAGATGATGACGCTTCTATACGAGGAGAAGATGCAGTAGACTGACGGGCAAAATGAATCAGGAACCCCGTCCCCATAGCTCAAAACGGAGAAAGAATATGGAAAATGTAATTGAGATTAAAGATGTCGTAAAGGATTACGGCGATTTTAAACTGGATCATATATGCTTCACTGTTCCGGAAGGCTCGGTCTGCGGATTTATCGGGCAGAACGGCGCCGGAAAGACGACTACAAT
>JAILAD010000022.1 GCA_024681795.1 Lachnospiraceae bacterium
AACGATATAATCGATACCGGTGGAAATCTGTCTGCGAATTGCGGAAACCGGCAATTCGGAGCCCATCAGAACCATTGCCTCAAGCCGCAGCAGCATGTCCTTTGCGGAATTTGCATGCCCCGTTGACATACTTCCGTCATGCCTTGTTTTCGCATCTTACCAACACAAATGACAGAGTGTTTTTAACCTCTTTTTCCTTTGAAAAATCCATTAATTCAAGGAGAACTCCTAACCAAAAAACAATGGTAACAGTCAACTGTTATCTGGCAACTATCTAAGGAGGAACCATGAAATACGCATACTTCAAAGGAAAAGAATCTGAGACATTTCGATTTATTCAGGTTCCATTTGTCTTTTTCGAGGATGAAAAATTTAAAAAACTTAGCGCCGATGCCAAATTATTATTTGGGCTTCTCCTCAGCAAAATGTCTTTGTCCAGAGAAAATAACTGGTTTGACGAGGATAATAACGTCTACATCAAATGGTCTCAGGAAAAAATCGGGGAAAAGATTGGCCGTTCAAAGCCCACCGTTGGAAAAATCTTGAAAGAATTAGTAACCGCCGGTCTGATTGAATATCCCAAGCACGGTCAAGGTGACTGCGCCACAATCTATGTGAAAGACTTTCTTCACGAATTAAACGATGATTACAACGAAGAAGAATCGGAACCCCTTGAAAACACTGAGAAATCAAAATCTTTTACTTCTAGAAATAAAGAGGTTTTACCCCAAGAAATAAAGGATCTTTCCCCTAATTATATAGATACTAATTATAAAAAAGAGAATTATACAACAACGGAAATCGTTGTTGTTGATGATGAAATCAAAATTCTTTTCTCGGATTTGAATTTGTCAGATTCTGACATTAAGGCAATAATACATGCCACTACAAACGATCCTGTCATGTTAAAAAAAGCCACAGATTACGTTAAAAACTACCGAGGACGTATAGAGAATGTTGTCGGATTCATTATCAGCTTCATTAAGGCGGGGGGATACCAAACAGTTCCACAGCATCATACCCCACCTGTTCCGACACTTAAGGCAGATGACCATCCCCAGCAATGCTATAACATGGCCTTCCTGACCTGGGCCAACGAACATAACGATGACGATAATGAGACATGGATGCGCAGTGCCGAGTTAGTACTGGGTTATTCATTGACCGACGAGCAAAAGAATAACTACCCCGAAGTATATCGATTATTATTAACCGAGTTTAATAAGCAAGCCAGCTAAGAAAAGAAAGGAGTACAAACTATGGATGCACAGACAACGAACTTTACGCCACCAGAGAGTGTCACAGATGGTGTTAAACCTTTGAACACTCACCGTATGACTAAGGAAGGCGCTATGCAATTATCGGATGCCGAACTGCTTCAGATGATTGACAAGGCTACCGGTCATACTGGAAAAGATTTTCAGGATTTTATGAACTGCGACTTTTCTTACACGACCTTAACCAACATCTTAAAGGACCGTGGCTACGAAAACGGATGGCATAAAACTTCGGAAGGTTCCTCCCCTATTATTAAAGCGACTGTAATTCCCATGAAGAAGTCCGAAGAAGAAACTGTCCGTCGCTCTTATTCCTTGGAAAAGTCTATTGCAGATGAATGGAATGATTTTAATAAAAATGTTCCGTTCAAATCCGTTACCCTCGGATGTGCGTTGAAAAGATTTATGACCGATTGCCGTTCTGGGAAAATCAAATTTGAACTTGAAATATGAATCGGTCATCCGAGGGTAAGCCCTCTCGTTGGTCGAGTCATGGTCTTTCGTTCGGGTGCCTTGGCTTCAAGAATCGGAAAATCTACTATGCGATTTTCCACTTCTTTTGCCCTGGCATCCTTCCGAAATACCAGCGCGGTGAATCCTGTTCACTCCATCATCAAAGCAAATTTCCTCCCCGGAAATTGCATTGATAATTCCTTTCGCAGCCTTCGCCACGCAAGACCACCAACCCCTCCGAGGTGCGTGGAGTGGTTGGGCAAGTTTCGCATAGTGGCAAGCCACCATGCACCGCTACACCGAAAAAGCCCATCGGCTTTTCCGCTTCCGCTAAACTTGCCAGAGGGGCTAGCCCCCTTGGATCCCCCAGCAAGGGTTTCACCCTCTGCACACCGGAGCCGCTTCATTGCCATCGGAAGTTTCGAAAGGTCCACCAGACCTTCCTCTTCTTCCTCGGACAATTCCGCTATGGGCTTTGCCCCTGCACCCTACCAAGGGTTGCACCCTTTGGATTTCTGCTTATAAGCATACTATGTACTGTAACTTGTTCACGCACTGTTAATTTGTTTTCACATAAACATTACAGAGTATGTCGCACCCTCTGTATCAATGAATGAAAGGAGTTTGCACAAATGAGTAAAGTTAATCGTCGCCGTAACCGAGCAATTACCATCCGCTTAAGTGATTATGAATATGAAGATATCATGCGCAGGATTGACGAATCCGGCTTAACCATCCAGACATATCTTATCAACGCTGCGCGTGGTACTACCATTACACCCTCTGATGAAATTGCCGAACTGAAAGAAATTAGCAAGACCTTCGCCGACCACGAAAAACAGCTTCGAGGTCTCGCGACGAATATCAATCAGATGGCCCACGTTGCAAATGGTTTTGGTGTCCTTCCAACCGAAACAGAATTAGAACGAATGTCTGACCAGATAAATAATTATCGAAAGGAGAGCGAATCAATATGGCAATTAATAAGGTCGTTAATCGTCCGACAACCGCACACGCCGCAATGAGAAACGCAATCGAATATGTATTACGGGACCAAAAGGTTCGGGATGGGTATGTCGATATTACCGGTCCATATAATGCAAACTGTCTTAACTATGATGACATCTATCGGATATGGCTCGATGAAAAGAAACTTTGGAATAAGGATTCCGGACGGATGTATGCACACAACATCATCAGTTTTCACAAAGACGAACGGATTACACCGGAACAGGTCCTCGATTTTGGTCGGAAGTTCGTTGAAGAATTTTTTCCAGATCACCAATGCCTTATTGGTGTACATCAGGACAAAGACCACCTGCACTGTCATATCGTAACCAATTCCGTATCCTATCTTGACGGACGGAAACTTCATCAAACCAAGAAGGATTTGGAGAAACAAAAACAATTCACCAATGCTCTCTGCCGGGAACTCGGATTCACTGTTGCCGAAAAAGGAAAGCATTTTGACGGAACAGAAATTGAATTTGGAACAGTTACAGCCTGGTCTAAAGATAAATATAATCTGGCTATCAATCTTTCCAAAAACAGTTTCGTTGCAGAATGTGCTATTGCTGTTGCAGAAGTTACTCAGACCGCCGAAAGTAAAGAGGACTTTATCGCACAAATGCTGGAACGAGGATGGTCTGTTACTTGGACGGATAAGAAGAAACATATCACTTTCCAAAACGAAAACGGAGAAAAGGTTCGTGACAGCAACCTTTCCAAAACATTTAACATGGACGTCAGCAAGGAGGCTTTAGATGCCGAATTTACTAGAAAGAAAACCGAACTTGAATCCTATGCCGAAGAACTCGACGGCTACGGAATCGAAAATCATAACGAAACAGAAGGAAATCATCCATGCGCAGGAAATACAGATACAGAATCTGCAATCCGAAGTCTTGAGGATGCAGCAGACTCTGCAAGAGAAAGCGAATCAGTTTCAAGAGCTGTCGAACGAGAACGACAACTTGCGGAACAAAAACGGATTAATGACGAGAGAAGAATGCGAGAATATGCGGAAAGACAACACAAAATTAAAGCTCGAAATCGCGGATATGGAGGCCCGTCTCTCTAAGACGACATTGGATAAGGTGAACAGATTGGAACGCGAACGCAATGTCGCCATATCCGAAAAGCGAAACGCAGAGTTGGCAAGCATTGAAAAAGATAAATACTACGAGAAGCAATTAAAAGAAAAAGATGATGAATGGTCTGAAAAAATCGCTGATAAGGATGTTTTTATAAAACAGCTACACAAAAAAACTATGTTCCTCTGGGGCTTCTTTGGTTATACAATGGTCGCCCTGATTGCTATGTCTCCCGTCTTTATCCGAGATATGATGAACTTCTTTGCCGTTCCTATCGTTTGGCTTGGGAGTCTGTTTGCATCAGTGCTTCATAAAATGACTGGCTTCGAGCAGGTTGCATCCTTCAGCGGTCTCTGCCTTTTGGTTTTGGCTACCTTATTCGGTATTGGAGTCTTTATATTCTTCTACCGCAAAAGATGGAACCAGCTTACCATAGCATACTTGGTATTCACAACCGGCATCATAATCGTAAGCGAAAATTATGCTTACTTTATGAATGAATTCCTGCTTTTGTTGGTGATGCAGATTGCATACTTGGTATTCTGTCTAATTGCCGACAAGAAAATGAACAAGGCTTTATGGAAAGGTCTTCAGCGTTTTGCTTTTTACGAGGATTTAGATTATTCAAAAATAAAAACGGAGGTAAAGAAAAATGATTAAAAAATCAGATGTTAAGACAGACTATCAAAAGATGGTTGCGGATTATGAAGAAAGGGGATTGCGTAATTACAAATTATTTACCGCTGCTGATGTTCAGGCAATTCATGGTTATGACTTGAAGCAGGCAACAGGATATGACGATCTCACGGACGAGCAAAAAGAATTATACGAAGCTCACGTTATCCAGTTCCTGAATAATCATGGTCTTAATGAGAGAATGGTTATGTGTCCTCATTCTGTTCATTTTGTGCGGGAGGTTACATATAGTAAGAATATTTATGATACAGAGGAGCAGGAGTATTACGACCGTTTTGTAAAATGTGAAGTTTTTATCCTTAAGGCTGATGGTTCTATACGCAAGTGGAAGACATATAAGGATCCCCATTATAATACGCGCAACTGCAACATTACCAGAGTTCTTTTTCTTCGGGTGGACTGGACAATACGTGACTCTATTGAATGGGTTCATGTTTTAAGCCCGACTAAATATTTTTAGAAATAACAGGTTTGTGATTTCCATAAATTAAAAACAAAAGAAACCAACAAAAGAAAGGAAATATTAACATGAATATTAATAAATTATCAGAGGAACAGAATACGGTAATTCAATCCATCAAATCGGATCTGCAATTCTTGTGGCAGCACTATGAGGATGGTTTCTGGCCTGCACATTTGGGCGCTGATAAGATTGCAGGTCTTTTAGTGCGTGGATCTGGCATCAGCATTAACGAGAGACTGTATGATGCGGGGTTAGATACGGTAGATTATCCGGACTACACCTCCGTTCCTATGGAGTACGATTATCATTTGCTGAGCAACATAGAAATCGATAAGTGGGAAAAAATGGCTGAGTCTGGGAAATATTGCAGTGGGTTTGATGCATGGAAAGAAGAAACGGGCGCATACAGGGAGTATTGTTCTAAGACGGCTTCTATCATAGAGGCAATCAAGGACTATATGACTCAATACGAGGAGCTTTTGGAGAGTGCAGAGAGCTAGTTTGCTGTATTGTAAACAAAAACATCTCTTTTCGTGAACAGATAAAACCTATACAAATTCACCTCTTTTACGGGGCGTTTTTGTTCAAACAATTAGACTAACCCTTTAATGAACAGGAGATTGAATATGGAAACCATTTATGGCTATGCAAGATGCTC
>JAILAD010000056.1 GCA_024681795.1 Lachnospiraceae bacterium
GAGAAATAAAGAGAGAGTTAAGAAAATCATATTCATTGTTATTGGCTGTATTTGTCTGGCTTTGGGAACGGTCGGAGTAGTGCTTCCGATTCTTCCGACAACCCCGTTTTATCTGGTGTCGGCATACTGCTTTGCAAGAAGTTCCGACAGGCTGAACAATTGGTTTAAAGGAACAAAGCTTTATAAAAAACATCTGGAATCCTTTGTGGAAAAGAGGGGAATGCTTGTATCTACCAAGGCGAGCATTCTGACTACGGTTACGATTCTTATGGGACTGGGATTCTATTTTATGTCGCGGAAAGGGATATGGATTCCCTGTATCATACTCGCGGTAGTATGGACAGCGCATATGATTTACTTCCTGTTTTTTGTAAAAACGATAAAGCGTGAGACGGTTGCCGAAGATGAATGATACTTCCAAACGACAAGTAACAGTAAAAGGAAATCGGGAGACAGAATGAATAACAAAACAAAGAGAACAATAGGACTTATATGCGGTCTGCTTGGGTGTATGTGTTATGGCAGCGGAGACTGGCTGATGATGTATGGGGATCCGGCATATTCCGGAAAGCTGATATGGCTGACAGCCGGTACGGCACAGATACCGCAGTGGAGATATATACTTGCCATGGCACTTGCTTTTCCGGGAATTATCTTTTATGGAACGGCGTTGTTTCTGATTCATGATTATATAAAAAGTGAGAAACATAAAAAGATTTATCATTATCTGAATGCATTCGGATTAACTCCTTGGATTGCATTACATCTTATCTATGTTGTAATATTAAGTCTTTTTGCATGGCTGAATAATAACGGGTTTTCGGGGGACGCGATAACAATTTGTGAAGCACTGTATGCAAACTTTTCGTGGCTGATTCCGGTTAGTGAAGCATTAATGCTTCCGGTATTTTTATACTGGTTTTACCTTCAGATTGCGGGAAAGACCATGTTTAAAAGAGGGATGGCATTTACAAATGTGCTGATTATATTCGGCATTTTGAAGGTGATTGCATCGCTTTTGCCGGAAAGTGCATTTCGGCTTGGTTTTACAAACGGGCTCATGAGTGAAAGCATGATACTCTGGTTTGCCATTATCTTTACCGGTATTGGAACAGATAGAAAGCGGTAAGGATTGAACTTTTATTGAAAAGATAAAGTAGTAGCAGGAGCATGTTATGTTAAAGAATTTTGTAAAAGAAGGACAGAAACTACCGTTATACGGTGTCGGTCCGTTTATTGTATACGGAATGGTAATGGTAACCGTAATAGGGACTGTTCTGCTTGGTCATGTGTTTAAAATCGGAATTTTAGGTTCGCCATGGATTTTAGTATTCAGAATACTTGGAGCTGTTCTTATTTTGCTCGGCGCATTCGTATGGTTTATGGGAGCGTTGCGTTCCGGAATGGATGAAAATATCTCGGAAAACAGACTTAAGACGGATGGTATTTATGCATGGGTTCGTAACCCGATGTACAGCGGAATCTGGATTGCGTTAATCGGTGTAACCCTGATGTGGCATAATATCCTGATGCTGTTTTTGCCCGTCATTAACTGGTTGATTATGACGATAGCTCTTATTAATTCAGAGGAAAAATGGCTGCTTAATCTTTACGGCAACGAATATGCCGAGTATAAAAAGCGTGTAAACAGATGTATTCCGTTCTTTCCGGGAGTAAAGAAACCGGTTAAGGTAATTTGCTTTATATTAGCAGTAGTGGTTGCCGGGATTGTATTTGCCAAAGTTGAATCCGGACGCACGGATGCGGATATTGTTTTAACGATTGAAGAGAACGGGTTCGAAGGACATTTCTATGATGCCGGTGAAAAGGAAAAGGTTGTTATCACTTTTTCGGGCAGTGACGGCGGTTCCTCCGCAAGCGATACAATGGCCTGGTATTACAAAGAGCATGGGATATCCGCGCTCGGTATTACACTTTTCGACGGAAAAGATACCGGAAAATATCTGGATGAAGTTCCGCTGGAATATGTAGAAAGTGCAATCGGATGGCTTCATTCCCAAGGGTATGAAAAAATAGCTGTAGACGGGGTATCCAAGGGGTCGGAATATGCCCTTTTGGCAGCATCTCAATTCGATGATATTACATGCGTTGTAGCCAGAGCACCGTCGTATTTTATCAGCGAAGGAATGATAGGAAAGAAAGCACCGTCCGGCACATCCTGCTGGTCTTATCAGGGAGAAGGATTTGCATATACACCCTACAAAGTCCGTGAATTCGATGTTGTAAAGCAATTCTCGACACATCATGAATTTAATATTCTGGAATACAATACCGGAAAAGATGTATTGGAAGAGTCCGTAATTCCGATGGAAAAGATTAACGGTCCGATTCTTTTACTTTCAACGGAAAGCGATACCGTCTGGCCATCGGCGGAACAGGCGGATTTTATTGATAATTATCTTGAGGAAAAAGGATTCCCGTATGAGGTCGTGAATGCAAAATATAAAAAAATAAGCCATTTTATAATACCAATGAGACGGAATACATGGCTTTTAAAAATAATGTTTTTATCCGAAAAAGAATATCCGGATGAGTGTGAAAAAGAGCGTAAGGAATTGTCGGAAAAAACAATCGATTTTATTCGAAATCATTGGTAAAAACCAACCAAATAATGAATGGAGGAAAAGAAATGTTTAAACGAGTATCTCCTTACATCGGGGAATACAAGAAGTATACGGTGTGGGCCACAATATTGATGTGTATAGGTATCATTGCCAATATCGTACCGTACTTTTTTCTTTACCAGATCATCTCACCGCTTACCCGCGGAGAGCATATCGATGCTTCTTTTATTCTGTTCAGGGTTGTTGCGGTAGCTGTTTGTGAGATTGTTTTTTCAATATCCTATGTGCAGGGACTTACATTCTCACATATCAGTGCATATAACACGTTGAAGAACCTTCGGATTTCTCTGCAGGGAAAACTTGAAAAACAGCCTTTGGGAAATATCAATGAACTCGGTACGGGCCGTATCAAGAAAGTATTTACGGATGATATCGATCAGATTGAACTTCTGCTGGCCCATGCGATTCCGGAAGGAATCGCCAATATCGCGATTCCGGTAATTATCATTGTTCTTATGTTTGTGTTTGACTGGAGACTGGGACTTTTATCGCTTGTTCCGCTTGTGGTGGGAATGTTCGCTATGGGTATGATGATGAAATCCGGAATGGAGAAAATGAATGCCTATTATGAATCTGCCGCGAATATGAACAATACAATCATCGAGTATGTAAATGGAATGGAAGTGGTTAAAGTCTTCAATAAGGACGGAGATTCCTATAAGCGGTTCGGTGACGTGGTAAGAAGTTATCGCGACTTTACGTTGGACTGGTATAAGGTTTGCTGGCCATGGATGGCAATCTATTCGAGTGTTCTCCCGTGTCTTGTGCTTTTGATGCTTCCTTTCGGATCTATGATGGTGCTGGGCGGAACTATCTCGCTTGACAAGATGGTTCTGGTATTCTGCATGTCATTTGCCGTAGGACCTTCGGTATTAAAAGCGCTTAACTTTGCGGGTAAATTTCCGCAGCTTGATTATAAGATTGCGGAGCTTGAGAAGATGATGGAGCATCCTCCGCTTAAGGAAGGAACATCTTCATTCAAAGGCACTGATCTTGATGTTGAATTCAGGGATGTTCATTTCGGCTATGAGGATACCGAGGTACTTCATGGCGTAGACCTTTCACTTAAGCAGGGAACAACTACCGCACTGGTGGGTGAATCCGGAAGCGGTAAATCAACCCTTGCAAAGCTGCTTGTTCATTACTACGATCTTGATTCGGGAAGCATAACAATAGGCGGACAGGATATCACCGATATGTCGCTTGAAGCACTTAACGATCAGGTGGCGTTTGTTTCGCAGGAGCAGTTTTTATTTAACACAACGCTCTATGAAAATATTCTTATAGGTAAGCCTGATGCTACAAAAGAGGAAGTGCTTGAAGCTGCCGAAAGAGCTCAGTGCAACGAATTTCTTGAAAGATTTCCGGATGGTTTACAGACGCAGGCGGGAGACGGAGGCAAACAGCTGTCCGGAGGTGAACGTCAGAGAATATCACTTGCAAGGGCAATTCTTAAGAATGCACCGATCATTGTTCTTGATGAAGCGACGGCGTTTATGGATCCTGAGAACGAGGAGAAAATGAATGCGGCGCTTGATGAGATTGTAAAGGATAAAACAGTACTCGTTATCGCTCACAGGCTTTCTACCATAAAGAACGCAGATAAGATTTGCGTGATGAAGGAAGGAAAGTGTATCGCGGCGGATATTCACGATAATCTGGTAATTGATTGTCCGGAGTATAAAAAATTGTGGGAAGCATCAGTATCGGCAAGTACCTGGAAAGTTAGGGAGGCTTAGAATCATGATAAAGATAATACACAGACTCATAAACAGTACGGGGAAGTATAAAGGAAGGATTCGTGCCTCATACATAACAGCCTTTTTTAAGGGACTTATGATGAAGGCACCGCTTGTACTTTGTTTTCTCTGTATTAGCTGGTTTATGCAGGGACAGATGGATAAGAAAAAATGCATAATTCTGGGTGTGGCGGTCCTTCTAAGTGTTATTCTGCAGGCGGTGTTTGAACATTTATCCAATGTGCTTCAATCGGCGGCGGGGTATATGGTGTTTGCGGATATGCGTCTGCGACTCGGAGATCATTTGAGAAAGCTTCCCATGGGATATTTTACCGAAGGTAACATGGGAAAGATAAGTTCTGTTCTATCCACCGACATGGTATTCATTGAGGAAAACTGTATGGGAGTATTATCCGAACTGGTGACGTTTCTGATTTCCCAGGGGATTATGACTGTCATGATGTTCGTGATGGATATTAGACTTGGTCTGTTATCACTGTTGATTGTTGCGGCGTTTATTATAGTCGGAAATCTTATGCTTAAATCAACCACTAAGCACTCGGTAATCAAACAGGAGGCAAGCGAGTCGCTGACGGAAGAGGTGCTTGATTTTGCGGAAGGTATAGGAATCATCAAGTCATACAACATGTTGGGCGAAAAGTCAAAGAGACTAACGGACGAATTTGATAAGAGCTGTAAGGCGAGCATAGAATTTGAGGTTGATTACGGTCCGTGGGCGAGGGCACTTTATCTGACTTTCGGTATAGGTACGGCTTTAGTGCTTGCTTTATGTGCGTATCTTTTTAATACGGGTGCTCTATCGGATGTATATATGGTCGGCATGGCGCTTTTCCTTTTTGATATGTTCGTATCAATCAAGAGTTATTATGGTCAGATGGCAAGGCTTACCGTGACGAATGCGAGCCTTGACAGGATAGAGGAGGTTTTTGCCGCAGAGGAATTAAAGGATGAAGGAAAAAATGAACTTGTAAATTATGCGAATTCAGCATCCGATTCCGTTGAGATAGCATATGACAATGTAAGCTTCGCTTATACGGATAAAGATGTTTTGAAGAATGTATCCTTTGATGTAAAACAGGGACAAATGACAGCACTTGTCGGACCGAGCGGCGGGGGAAAGTCAACTATAGCATCGCTCCTTGCCCGTTTCTGGGATGTTAAGAGCGGACGGATCCTTGTAAGAGGGGAAGACATAAGGAATGTATCGCTCGGAAACCTTATGGATCAAATCAGCATGGTTTTCCAGAGAGTCTACCTGTTTCAGGATACGGTTTATAACAATATCGCAATAGGACGTCCTGACGCGACAAGGGAAGAAGTCGAAGAAGCAGCGAAAAAAGCGAGATGCTATGACTTTATTATGCAGCTTCCCGAAGGCTTTGATACGGTAATCGGAGAAGGCGGCGCATCCCTGTCCGGCGGTGAGAAACAGAGAATATCCATTGCGAGATGCATCCTTAAAGATGCTCCCATAGTAATTCTTGATGAGGCGACCGCAAGCGTGGATGCCGATAATGAAAGGGCGATACAGGAGGCAATTTCGGAGCTCTGTCGGGACAAGACGCTTCTTGTTATAGCGCACAGGCTTAAGACAATTAAAGATGCGGATCAGATTCTGGTCATTTCCGACGGCGAGATCATTGAGAGTGGAAATCATGTGTCGCTAATGGATAAAAACGGAGTTTATGCGCACATGGTCTTATTACAGGCATCCTAGGAAGGACTTTATGAATAAACACAAATTACAATCGTTGATGGGAGTTATAGGTGGTGTGTTTTTCATGGCCGGGGACTGCCTTATCTATTGTTACAAAGGGACAACGGGCGGAGAAATCGATCCGTTGTGGGTTGACGTGGCGATGTGGAGATTTGTACTCTCGGCGATACTCGGATTTATCGGTATGATTTTAATGATTCCGGCCTATCTCAGTTTTAAAAAGATGATTGATGAATCCTGTGGAAAAGTACTCAGACTGTTTACGATTTTTATGGGAATAGGCGTTGTTTCCACGGGATATCTTCATTTTGCACTGGGTTCGCTTTTGCCGATTACATATAAACTGATTGTTAATCTCGGAGGCACGGCGGAGCTGGCAGTCGGGGTTTGCGAACAATGGTCTGCTATATTAACGCCCGTTAATCTGGTATTGATTATCTTTTTATGCTTTGAATATCTTGTTCATTTTATCGCTACGGTTTCGGGAAAACTGAAACTTCCGAGAGTTATGTGTCTTGTAGGGATACTCGGTGCCTTTGCAATCGGAATGATTTGGAAGCTTATTTTTAAAGGCACTGCGGTCGAAGGAGCATACGGTGCATTTGAAAGCATGGGTGAAGCGCTGACTTTTCTGACGGCATACTTTTACTGGAGAAAGATTAAAACCATTACGATGAAGGGAAAATGAAAAATGCTGAAAACAATGCAGAGGGGATGCGTGTTGTGATTTCTGATTTTGTACAAGGAGCATAATCAAATGGCGGATAATCATATTCAAATAGCGGATTTACCGTATTGTAAACCGGTAAAGGAATGGCTGGAAAAAAGATACGGAACCGAATCGGCAGTGGATATCTGGAAAAAAACAGAAGAACAGTATAATGCATATCTTCCGGATTTGTCGGATTACGGGGGAAAGAAGAACGGACATGCGATGGCGATTTACGGAGGGCTACTGATATTTGCACTGTATCCGGCTCTGCCGGATCAGCCACCGATATCGGAATTGCAGGATTTTGTCAGCAATATGTTTATGGGTAAGATGTCAAAACTCGGAATAGTTTTCAACTTGAATCGTTCTGCAGATATGTGGCTCATCAATAAGGTTTTTAAAAAATCCGGCGACGGGGACAGGCGAGATATCCTGAAATACCCGTGTGGTTTTATAAATGTTGAAGAACCGTATGATAAGGAGAATCACATTGCCAGATATCATTTTACACAGTGTCCGAATGCAGAATTTGCAAAGAAACATAATCTTCTTCATGTTTTACCGCTTTGCTGCAATTCAGATTTTTTCCTGATCGAACAATTGCATGGAACATTGATCCGATGTGGTACTTGCGGAAACAGCAGTATGTGTGATTACTGTGTGGTGGGGAACAAGAATCCGCTTGCTGACAAATATGAGATTCGGACTGATGAAGGAGGATTCCTCGTCAGCGTGAAGAAAGAAAATAAGAATTAAGAAAGCTTTTCGGATATTAGGGCATTAACGCCTTCTTTAATCTGATGAAAGAGAAGGCGATTTTTATAAATATGGGTTAGATATAACTAACAAACAGGAGGATTTTTTTTACATGGAGAAACAAAAGTCAAATCCTATGGCAAGGATATGGGAAATTGCAAAGCCTGAGCACGGAAGGCTCCTTTTGTCCGTCGTGCTTGCTGTTCTGGGCGTTGTATCAGGTATTGTTCCTTTTGTCTCCGCGGCAAAGATTATTTCGGGAATGATATCAGGGAACAGGGAATGGAGTTATTATCTTATATTCGTAATTGCTGCATTTGCAGGCTTTGCTTTTAAAAGTATATTTTATGCAATGGGACTGAGCGTTAGTCACAAGGCGACTTTTTCTCTCTTAGGAGAGATACGAAAGCAGATTTTTGCCAAGCTTCCGAGGATGCCGCTTGGTACAATCATCGATACTTCCAGCGGCACGCTTAAGCAGATTATCGTCGATGAGGTGGAACGGATGGAACGCCCCATAGCGCATATGATTCCGGAACTTACATCCAATATCATCGGTGCCATAGCAGTCTGGATTTATATGATGATTATTGACTGGAGAATGGGACTCATATGCCTGATTTCCGTTCCAATCGGTTTGATGTTTTTCGGATTTATCGCTGCCAGTTATTCCTCGGATTACAAAAAATCCGTGGAAATCACTCAGGATATGAATGATAGTATCGTTGAATATATTCACGGAATCGAAGTGATCAAAGCATACAGCCAAAGCAAATCATCGTATCAGAAATTCAAAGATAAGGTACTTGCGAATGCTTCCTTCTACTGTTACTGGATGAAAAAGACAGAAGTCTGTCAGGCTCTTTGCTATACGATTGCGCCATGTACCCTGATTACAGTATTGCCAATTGGATGGTATATGTATATTTCGGGCAGTATTTCCGCGGATGTTTTCATGACGTCAATTATGCTTTCCATGTGTATCGTCGGACCGATTCTTGCGGCAATTCAATTTACAGATTCTTCCGCCAAAGTGTCGACTACCGTGGCCACGGTAGATAAGCTTTTGGCAGGTGAAGAACAGGAGCACTCGGAAACACCGGTTACTTTCGAGACACATAATATTGAGTTTTGTGATGTAAATTATTCTTATCATGAAGATGAGGAAGTTCTTCACCATGTTAATCTCTCGATCCCGGAGAAAAGCTTCACTGCGCTCGTCGGCCCTTCCGGAAGCGGAAAATCCACGATTGCCAAGCTTGTCGGAGGATTCTGGGATGTGAAGGACGGTTCGGTTAAGATGGACGGAAAAGACTTAAAATCAATTCCTCTTGAACAGCTCTATAATCAGGTGGCGTATGTATCACAGGATAACTGGCTGTTTGATGACACGATTATGAATAATATTCGTATGGGAAAGACATCAGCTTCCGATGAGATGGTTCGTGAAGCTGCCAAAGCGTCCGGGTGCGATGAATTCATAACTGCTTTTCCGAATGGCTATGAAACAAAAGTGGGAAGCGGCGGAGCGCGGCTGTCAGGTGGAGAACGTCAGCGGATTGCTATTGCCAGAGCCATGCTGAAGGATGCACCTGTTGTAATTCTTGATGAAGCGACGGCTTACATTGATCCGGAGAATGAGGCCGTCATACAAAGAGCCCTTACCAAACTGATGAAAGATAAAACGGTGATTATCATTGCTCACAGGCTTTCTACAATCACGAATGCCGATCAGATTGTGCTGATTAACAAAGGCACTGTCGAATGCTCGGGAACTCACAGTGAGCTGCTGAAAGAGAGCGCCCTTTATAACGCAATGTGGCAGGCGCATATCAGCGAAGGGGGTGCGGCATAATGCTTGAAGCGATTAATAAAATCATAGAATTTTCCGGAAAGGAAAAGAGCAAAATCTACCGGGCGATTGTTCTTTCGTTTTTTAAGTCTTTATTCTCAATGTTCAGAATGGCGGCGATCTATTTTGTGATTCTGGCATTTGAAGAGGGTAATCATACCATGAAACCGGCCTGGACGGCACTACTGCTTTTGGGAATCAGTATCATAGGACAGTTCATATTGAAAATGGTTGCGGATCTTCAGGCAGTGCATGCGGGTTATTATATGAGCGCATATAAGAGGCTTGATATAGCGGAAAGACTCAAAAAGGTTCCTATGGGATATTTCAATGACAGTAATCTTGACCAGGTGACAGGTATTACGACAACCGTACTGGATGTGGTGGAAAACCAGGGGGCAAATGTTCTTGTGCTGATACTCAGCGGACTGATGAATTCGGTTGTATTTTTAATCTGTATCTTGTTCTTTGATTGGCGGCTTGGCTTGATTGAACTGATTGGTATGACCATTTATATGCTCATCACATCGTCCATGGAAAAGAAGAGCAGGGCGTTATCTCCGGTAAGACAGAAAAATGAGGCCACCCTGGTATCCAGGGTACTTGAAAGCCTTCAGGGAATGAGTGTAATCAAATCCTTTAATCTGACCGGAAAGGGGGATGATGCTCTGAAAAAAGCTATCGATGACAATCGAGACAGCAATCTTGCAATGGAACGGCTGTTCATCCCTTACGGTAAAATCCAGGGAGTCGTCCTTGGTGCCTTCAAAGCATTGCTTCTGCTTACCGCAGTGTCACTCTTCATCACCGGAAACATGTCGTTAACCTATGCTTTAATGGCTGTGATCATCTCTTTTCAGGTATTTGCCGATATAGAGCAGACAGGAGCGGGACTTACCGTTCTAAGAGTGGTTTCAAGCTCTATAGAGGAGGCTGAAAAGATTAATCTTCTTCCGGTTATGGATGAAAACGGTAAAGAATACAATCCGGAGCATTATGGGATATCAATCGATCATGTATCATTCTCCTATGGCGACAATGAGATATTAAAAGATGTAAGTCTTAAAATTCCGGAGAAGACCATGACTGCTTTTGTCGGCTCATCCGGTGCGGGAAAAACAACGCTTGCCATGCTGATTGCACGATTCTGGGATGTGGATAACGGAAGCATTTCCATTGGTGACAAGGATGTAAGAGACTATACATTGGAAAGCCTGATGTCACAGATCAGCGTTGTTTTCCAGAACGTCTATCTGTTCGCGGATACGATTGAAAACAATATAAAATTCGGTATGAGAAATGCAAGTCATGATGAAGTTGTAGCCGCCGCGAAAAAAGCATGCTGTCATGACTTCATTATGTCGCTTCCGGAGGGTTACTCCACTGTAATCGGAGAAGGAGGGGCAACGCTTTCGGGAGGAGAGAAACAGAGAATTTCCATTGCCAGAGCAATCCTTAAGGATGCTCCGATTATCATCCTTGATGAAGCGACGGCAAATGTTGATCCTGAGAACGAAGATAAACTGATTGCCGCTTTTGACGCATTGACGGAAAACAAGACGGTAATCATGATAGCTCACAGGCTCAAGACTATACGGAATGCAGACAAAATCGTGGTATTTGATGGGGGAGCAGTCACCAGCGGTTCACATGAAGAACTGCTTGGAAGTAACGAAAAATACAGCAATTTCATAAAACTCAGAGAGGAGGCCGTCAGCTGGAAGATGCAATCTGTATATAGATAAAGGAGGAAAAAACGATGGGACTGTTTAAAAAATATGTAAGTCAGACTAGAAAGCCGGAAGGATTTCTGGGGAAAATGATGGTGAACGGAATGAACGGAGGACATGCCAAAATGGCAGACTGGGGCATGTCACATTTAAAGACGATTGTTCCGGAGGAGATTCTTGAGATAGGATGCGGAGGTGGAAGAAATGCGGGGGAACTCATAAAAAAGTATCCAAATGCAAAGGTTACCGCAATTGATTATTCGGATGTTTCTGTACAGAAAGCAACCGTATATAATTCGGAAGCGATAAAGAATGGGAGATGTATCGTTAGGCGGGGCGATGTGTCTGCGCTGACACTTCCGGAAGAAAAATATGATCTTGCTACTGCATTTGAAACCATTTACTTCTGGCCCGGGTTGGAAAAATGCTTTGCAGAAGTGGCAAAAGTCTTAAAGTCCGGCGGTGTTTTTATGATTGTCAATGAATCTGACGGAACAGATGAAACCAGTCTTAAGTTTGAAAAAATTATTGACGGAATGAAATGTTATACGGCAGAAGAAATTGAAACCGCTCTTAAGCGTGCAGGTTTTTCGAAAGTGAAATCGACACATCATAAAAATAAACCATGGATTACGGTGATTGCAAAGAAATGAGGACCAATCCTTATGATAATGAACGAAGAAAAAATAAAACCGATACTTAACGGTTCGGCGGAAACAATGCTTCAAAGTTTTTATGCCAGAGCAATGTGGAGCAGGAATCCGAAGAATAAGTTTCGTGATGCCAAGGCAGAGGAAATAGTCGACAAGCTTGATTATGATTTTTCAAATGCCCATAAAGATGCTGCTATGAGCAGTGGTGTAATTGCAAGGACATTTGTTTTTGATGAACTTGTATCTAAATTTATAAAAGAGAATCCCAATTGTACGGTAGTAAACATAGCGTGCGGTTTGGATACGAGATTCTATCGGATGGATAACGGAGAGATAACCTGGTATAATCTTGATCTTCCTGAGACCATAGAAGTAAGGGATTCCGTATATCATGAGTCGGGAAGAGTATCGACCATAGGTTGTTCTGCTTATGATCCTGCCTGGGCAGATAAAATCCGGGTCAGAGGTAAGATGCTTTTTATTATCGAAGGTCTCTCCATGTATCTGACTGAAGAACAGGTAGGAAGGATGCTTGGAATAATCAGAGATAATTTTGATAATGCTACGGTTTTAATGGAATGTCTTTGCCCTAAGTTTGTTAACAAAGAAAATGTGGAAAAGTCAATTAAATCGACCGGTGCTGTTTTTACCTGGGGCGCGTACAGCTTTGACGATTTAGGCGATATTGCCAAGGGATACCGGAAAGTAAAAGATGATAATATTATAAGGGGCATGTGTGAATATTATCCTATCTATAAACTCGTCGCATGGATACCGCTTATAAAAAAATATGCACAAAAGATTTTGATATTTGAAAAAAAGTGAGACTCAGATATTTATACCATGAATAACGGCACTTATACACAGGATTAGTGACTGCAGAGGCGGAAGACAGGTGCTTTTTGGCCGCCGCATAAAATCATGAATAATTATAAAATCCGATGCTAATCAAGATGCAGTGGTGAGGTGCATCGGAGGAAGTATTCAAAGGAGTTTAACTGTCATTGAAAAAGAAAACTTACAAATATCTTCAAGATGGTTTTGAAGGAATATTATATGATGCTGAGAATGGTGATGACAGATTGCTTATAATCATTCAAGGCCTTAAAGGTCTTGAATTGCCGGAAAAGTATGCAAAGCTTTTTTCAGAACAAGGTTATTCTGCTTTCGCATTGTCTTACTATGGGGCTGAAGGACAAAAGAAGGATATGAGGGCGATACCTCTTGACCAGTTTCAATTGGCCTGTGATGAGATGAAAAGATTGGGCTATAAACGCATAGGTATTTATGGCAATTCCAAAGGCGCCGGAATGGCTCTTCTTGCTGCAAGTGTTGTATCGGATATCAGCCTCGTGATTGCAGCATCCTCTTTCGGGCACATTATGCAGGGAACAGGAAAGGCATCGGAGGATATCTGTAAAGCAATGGTTTCTTTTAAAGGCAATGATTTTCCGTATGTTGTAAAAGGGAAACTGATGTCTGATTTTATTAAGAGGTGTTTTAGAGAACGTAACATCAGGCTTTTATACTTTTTTGACGAGTGGGACAAAAAAGGGACAGAGGAAAATGAGATTCCTGTTGAGAAGATTAACGGCGATATACTGTTTTTGACCTCGACTCATGACGAATCCGTTCCGGCTAAGAGAGATGCCGAATTGCTCTGCAAAAGGCTTGAAAGGATGCATTTTAAACATGATTACAGGCACATTAATTCTGAAATTGGGAGTCATAATTTGGGGTACTTTCCGGTGAATAACAATATGCTTCCGCGAGAGAAAAATCACCCGGAGGAATGTCAGAAGGCAAGAGAAGAAACGTTGGAGAGAATACTCAAAACTATAGATACATGGCACGTTTGATCGGAAGATAAAAATACTGCCGGTAAGGCTTATTGGAATTATCGACGGTATTTTTATTCTTATTTTTGAGGAAGGAAGATAATCAGTATGAAAAAATACAAAGAGACCGAAAAAGGATTCTACGGATGCTATTGGCCGTGCGGAGGAAAAGAATCAGACGTTGCGGTTATGGCGATGCTCGGAGATGACTGCGAAGATCATGTTGCCAAATCGGGAGTGAGATGGCTTCATAAAAAATTCGGAGTGAATGTGCTGACACTTTCTCCTGCACATAAGGATTACAGTCATCATAATCTTCCGGTGGAAAGAATCGGGGCAGCTATTGAATATCTGAAAGGGAAGGGAAATAAAAAATTCGGAATTGCCGGAGCATCTACCACGGGAATGTTTTCTCTGATTGCGGCTTCTTACTATCCGGAGATTACACTTACGATTGCAATGACACCGAGCGATTTTGTCATGGAGGGATTTTATCAGGGGAAACGTGACGGTATGGCGGAATGGCCGGGTGAAGGTGAATCGACGGCATCCTGGCAGGGAGAGCCGCTTCCGTATCTTCCGTTTGTTTATCGTCACCCGGAATACTATCAGAAGATGAAGGCCGATGCAAAGAAAAGCAAAGATATGCTTGTATCGAGAGGTGTATTCGATGATTCCGAAAAAGCACATCCGATCAGGGAAGAGGAATTCATAAAAGTGGAACGCATCAAAGGAAAACTTCTTCTTATAGGTGCCGAGGATGATGTTTTGTGGGATACCGCGAGGTACATAAGACGAATGGAAGAGAGACTTTCAAGGCTTCCTCACGAGTGTGAAGTGGAAAGCATGATTTATGAGCATGCAACTCACTTTGTATTCCCCGAGAGCCTTTTAAAACAAATGATGCCCATAGGCGGCAGCCTTTTTGTGGGATTGTTTAAAGCGGGACGTGAATACAAAAAAGAATGTAAAGAAGCCCGTATCAATATAGACAGAAGAGTCAGTGCTGCAATCGAAGACTGGATTAAGGTTGACAAATAATAAAATTTATAGTAATCTTTGATAGCGAACAATGATAACTATCAAAGATTACTTTTTTATTTGGATTAAGAAATATGCCGAGAGACAAGAGTTTAAGCCATCAAAGAGTGAATAAAGCCATTATGGAAGAGTTCCTTGAAAAAGGGTATGAGGGCGCTTCCATCAGAAGCATCGGTGCAAGAGCCGGCATGACCTCCGCAGGCCTTTACAGGCATTATGCTGATAAAGAGGCAATGTTTGACGGAATGGTGCAACCACTTGTGGATGAAATGAAAAGCTGGCTTAAGAATCATACGAATAAGAAGTATGATATTGTCGACGGAGATTTATCACAAAAAGATCTCTTTGGCGAATCTTTTGTGGATCTGATCAGAGATGTAATTCTTCCGAGAAGACAGGAGTTCATTCTTCTTATGACCTGCTCCGGCGGTACAAAGTATGAGAATTTTATACATGATTTAACGGAGGAGAACCAGAAGGAATTTCTGGATGCGTTACAATATTTGAAAAAGAAAGGGTATCCGGTAAAGGTTGTTACCGAGGAAGAACTGCACATGCTGTTATCTGCGTACCTTACAGCCTGCTTTGAACCGATTATTCATGATTACGATGAAGCAAGCATAGATAAATACTTAAACATCATACATGAATTCTTCATGCCGGGGTGGATGAGGATTATGGGAATTAACTAAAGAGCCGCAAGGCTCTTTTTTAATGTCGTAAGCTATCATTTTTAGGTTAGCGATAACTAACTACAAAGTATATAAAAAACTTAATACAAAGGATATACGGAGGCGCGGATGAAAACATAAAGAAGCTTAAATGAAAAACTCATTGCAAAATCAGAGGATTTTTCAAAACATTAATCATTGTTTTTTCAATTTTTGAGGTATTTTATGTGATATAATTCGATTAAAACTGTTGAAAAACGCTTTATTGTTTACATGCCAAAACAGCGGCTCGCATTTTCTTCTGCAAAAGTTAATGCAACCCACTTAGTATTGATTATGGATGATTAACTATCTGCTTATGATTCCTATTTTTTTCTAAGTAACTTTGGACTTAAACATATCTCGTCTGCGGCGACTGGAGACATATCAAGCACTTTCAACAGTTTTTTCATTTCTTCAGTTTCAACAAGTTCATATGGACTCTTATATCCAAGACCTGGTCTTGTTGTGCTGTTGATATGATTTGCGATTAGCGTCATATCCGCTTGTGTGTATCCTCTGAAGGTTTTTCCATGTGGAATGACATATCTTATGAATTCGTGATTTTTCTCTATGTGAGGTTTTTGCCAG
>JAILAD010000051.1 GCA_024681795.1 Lachnospiraceae bacterium
AAACGTACTTGGAAAATTCATAGATTTTTACTTGAAAGATATATTTTCAGAAGGTATAATTAAAGGTGCTGTTAGGGTTAAACGGCACCGGCTTTCGGGTCGCGTATAGCAAAAAAAAGAAAAATATATGCAAAGGGGTACGATATTATGCCTAGAATTGAAGAGATTTTGCAGGTTTCCATGGATGCCAGAGCATCCGATATCCATTTGACAGCAGGTCTTCCTCCGAAGATGCGTGTAAACGGACATCTTCTGAACATGGATTTCCCGGTGTTAAAGCCTGAAGATACAATGGAAATCGTTCGTCAGATTATGACAGACCACCAGAGAGCAATGTTTGAAGAGCGTGGTGAGTTGGATATGTCCTTTGCGGTAACCAACCTCGGTCGTTATCGTGTAAACGTATTCCGTCAGAGAGGTTCCGTAGCAATGGCAATGCGTGCCGTTAACACGGTTATTCCTTCTCCCGCACAGTTGGGCGTTCCCAATGCGGTTGTAGATTTGTACAACAGAAAGCGTGGTCTGGTTCTGGTTACCGGTCCTACCGGTTCCGGTAAATCCACAACACTTGCTTCCATTATTGATAAAGCAAACAATAACCGTGATGCACATATTATTACTCTGGAAGACCCGATCGAGTATCTGCACATTCACAAAGTTGCAATGGTTAACCAGCGTGAAATCGGTTTTGACTCCATGAGTTATGCAAATGCACTTCGTGCGGCACTCCGTGAAGATCCCGATATTATTCTCGTAGGAGAGATGCGTGACTACGAAACCATTTCCGTAGCCGTAACCGCAGCCGAAACAGGACACTTGGTATTATCCACACTGCATACCATCGGTGCAGCATCCACCATCGACCGTATCATCGACGTTTTCCCGCCTCATCAGCAGCAGCAGATTCGTGTACAGCTGGCAAACGTTTTGGAAGCGGTTATTTCCCAGCAGCTGGTTCCTACCGCAGACGGAAGAGGACGTGTTGCAGCATTTGAAGTTATGCTTGCAAACCACGCTGTTCGTAACCTGATTCGTGAAGGAAAATCGCATCAGTTGATGTCCATCATGCAGACCAACCGTCGTGCCGGAATGGTTACCATGGATGAAGCTCTTACCGAACTTTATCTGGAAGGTAAGATTGATCAGGAGAACCTTGTAGAATTTGCACAGGATCCTGTAGGTATGATTCAGAAACTCGGTCTTAAGGGTGTTACCGTTAACAACTAGGCAGGTTCTTTTCTTTGAATTTTATGCGGGCAGACCGTCTGGTCTGCCCGAAACTATCTGAAACAGTTTCATCGTAATTCTGATTTCTTTTTATTTTTCCGATTTATTCAATTACACAATTCAGTATTCGTCTGATTATTCAATTACTCAATTCAGTATTCGTCTGATTTATTCATTTATTCAATCTTAGCAGTCAATTTAGGTTTCCCGATTAAGGTTACCCGGTTTATGTTGCTCAATTTAAGGGTTTTATTTGAAACGGAAGTTTATAAAATTATAAGGAGGACAAAGTATGTTTAGTCTCATTCAGTCATCCGCGGTAGTGGGGATGAGCAGTTTTTTGGTTCGCGTGGAAGTGGACGTATCGAACGGTTTACCCGGATTCGAAATCGTGGGAATGGCGAGCAGTGAAGTGAAAGAAGCGAAGGAAAGGGTGAAGGTTGCGTTAAAAAATATCGGAATACCGCTGCCTCCGAAGAAAATCACCGTGAATCTTTCGCCCGCGAACATCCGAAAGACCGGAACGGGTCTTGACCTTCCCATAGCCGTAGGAATGCTTGCATCGATGGAGATGATTCCGCCCGATTCGTTTGCAGATACATTATTTGTCGGAGAACTCGGACTGAATGCCGAACTCAAATTCGTAAAAGGGATTCTTCCGAGCGTAATCATGGCAAAGGAACACGGAATCCGGAACTGCATTGTTCCGAAAGTGAATGTATTGGAAGGCAGCATGATCAGGGAAACGGAAGTACTCGGATTTGATAACCTGATTGATATCATAGATTATCTGGTAAACGGGATAACAGGCGGGACAAAATGCTGCCGCGTCAGGACGGATCCGGAACGAATCCTTGCCGCAGGACGGAATGTCCGGAACGTTGATTTCGATGAAGTTTACGGCCAGGAAGGAGCAAAGAGAGTCGCTGAAATTGCAGCGGCAGGGTTTCATCACTTCATGATGGTGGGACCGCCCGGAGCCGGCAAATCCATGATAGCCAAACGTATTCCGTCCATTCTTCCTCCTCTTTCCATGAAGGAAAGTCTTGAAATATCACAGATCTACAGTATCAAAGGTCTTTTATCCGAAGAGAATCCGTTAATTATAAACAGGCCGTTTCTGGCACCGCATCATACAACTACAACTACCGCAATGACCGGTGGGGGAGGCCGGGTTCAGCCGGGAATCATTTCCATGGCACACAGGGGTGTTCTTTTTTTGGATGAGGCTCCGCATTTTTCCAGAGAAGTTCTGGAAGTTTTAAGGCAGCCGTTAGAGGACAAAAAAGTGGAGGTTTCAAGAATCGGCGGGAGTTTTGTTTTTCCGGCGGATTTCATGCTGGTTCTGGCATGTAATCCGTGTCCCTGCGGTTATTTTCCGGACAGAAATAAATGCAGATGTACCGAATACGAAATTCAAAGGTACCGCGCACGCCTCTCCGGGCCGATTCTGGACAGAATCGACTTATGTGTTTCTGCCAATAAAGTTTCGCTGGATGAACTGAAAGGAGTGGGAAAGAAACCGGAAAGCAGCGCCGAAATCCTTGAACGGATAAAGGCTGCCAGAAAATTGCAGGAGAAAAGATTCGCAGGTACCGGATATACGTTTAACTCCGAGATTGGTTCCGGGTCGATTCGGGAATACTGCGAAATGGATTCGTCCGCACAGAAACTGCTGGAGAAGGCTTACGATAAAATGGCTCTTTCCGCAAGGGCTTATCACAGGATTCTTCGTGTTTCGAGAACAATCGCGGATTTGGAGGAAAGCGGGAAGATATGCGCCAAACACGTGGCGGAGGCAATCGGATACCGCATGACGGATTATTAAAGAACGACAGTAACCTTGAAAAGAGGAGTCATTTCGAGGTGGATTCATTACAAAGAAAGGTATGGTTATGAACAGAGAGTCTGTATTTGCAAACGGTCTTTATGTAATTAAGGGGCTGGGGTCCAAAAGATTGAGGAAACTGTATGAGGTGACCGGAAGTACGGAAGGAATTCTTAAGCTTTCAAGGAATGAGCTTCTTGAACTTAACGGGAATGAAAAGCCGGAGAGTCTTTTCCGACTGCAGGAAGAATACCGGCAAAATTCCGATTCCGTATTTAAACGGATGGAAAAGTTCTGCAAAGAACAGGAAGAGAGGGGGATTCATTTTGTTTTCATCGGAGAAGAGAAGTATCCCATGAAACTGAAAAGAATATCGGACCCGCCGTTCGGCCTTTATTACAGGGGCCGTCTTCCGAAACACAATACTCCGGTGGTGTCTGTTATCGGAGCAAGGGAATGTTCGGATTACGGAGGAAAGTGTGCGAAGATGTTCGGGGAAACACTGGCGGAATATGGTGTGGCTGTAGTCAGCGGAATGGCAAGAGGAATTGACGGAATCTCACAAAACGCCGCATTGGAAGCCGGCGGAGAATCCTACGGAATACTCGGATGCGGGGTGGATCTTTGTTATCCGGAGGAGAACAGGGAATTGTACGATAAATTGATTCTTAAAGGAGGAGTATTGTCGGAGTATCCTCCCGGTGTGCCGGCCAAAAGCAATCATTTTCCGGCAAGAAACCGTCTTATCAGCGGAATGTGTGATATCCTGCTGGTGGTGGAAGCAAGAAAAAAGAGCGGAACCTTTATCACCGTGTGTCAGGCACTGGAACAGGGGCGTGAGATTTTTGCCGTTCCGGGAAGAATTACGGACGGACTGTCTGACGGATGCAACCGCCTGATTGCGGACGGCGCGGGAATTGCAGCCGATCCGGGAATGCTTCTGGATGCGCTCTGCGGAATTAATGAAGCTGTTCTGGAAACCGACGGTAAACCGACAGGAAGAGTGAAGTCAGGATTAATCGATGTCGGAGATCATTTTATTCAGGATAATGTTATGAAAGGTCTGGATACAAAAATCGGGGTAAAAAGCGCAATCCTTCGCATTTTGGAAGGTACGCCGGTCAGTATGGAAGAAATTCTGGTACGCCTTGAAAAAATCGGAATAGAAATATCCTATGCGGATTTAATGTGTGAGCTGACGGATTTATGTATTGAAGGGAGGGCGGAAGGCATCGGAAACTACTACAGAAAAATGTGATATAATTAAAAAATGTCTGTCCCGGCCCAAAACAGAAATTAGTGGTTGAAATTCGCGTGCTTTTCGATTAAAATAATATAGAGTTATTTTGTAAGCTAATTTTTAGGAGGAAGATTGTATGATTTCTGCCGGTGATTTTAGAAACGGTATTACAGTTGAAATTGAAGGAAATGTATTTCAGATCGTAGAATTCCAGCATGTTAAACCCGGAAAGGGTGCTGCGTTCGTTCGTACGAAACTGAAAAACATCAAGAACGGCGGCGTGGTAGAGAAAACATTCAGACCTACTGAGAAATTCCCTCCCGCACGTATTGACAGAAAGGACATGCAGTATTTATATGCGGACGGTGACATGTATAATTTCATGGATACCGAAAACTATGAGCAGATTGCACTTAATGCAGATGAAGTAGGTGATGCTCTTAAGTTCGTAAAAGAGAACGATATGGTTAAGGTTTGTTCCCATAACGGAAGCGTATTCGCAATCGAGCCTCCTTTGTTCGTAGAACTTGAAGTAACCGAAACAGAACCCGGATTCAAGGGTGATACCGCAACTGGTGCAAGCAAGCCTGCTACCGTAGAGACCGGTGCAACCGTAAATGTACCTTTATTTGTTGAAATCGGTGACAAGATTAAGATTGATACCAGAACAGGTGAGTATTTATCCAGAGTATAACGGATTCGTGATATTCCGGAATTTTATGTCCGTATTTTACGAAACGGAAACTGTTCTGTAAATCATTTTTTCACTGTGCTTTGTAAGGCAACGAATTTATTTCGTTGCCTTTTTTCGTGGAAACGGTTCCGCTGTTTCACAAAAAATATCATTCAGGACCGGACCTGTATCCGGCCGATAACAATTCACTTCGGGAATCCGGGTTCGCGGATTTCCACCGGTCAAATCTGTTTATTCTAATTTCAGAAAGGAAAATCACTATGAAGAATAATACTAATTACACCTATGAAGAATTTCAGACCATCCTTGCCGAAAGAGTTCAGGCAAAACTGGATGAGCATATCACCGTAAACATCACGGATGTTGTAAAGAATAACGGTATCGTTTTAAGAGGAATGACATTTACGGGGCAGGGAGAAACAATCTCTCCGACAATTTACCTGGAGCAGTTTTATGAAGCATACCTGTCGGGATGCGACTGGGGAGAAATTGTGGATCATATTGTCGATACGTTTCATCTCGGTGCCAAGAAAGAAATTTTTGATGTTCAGTCCTTTTTAGATTTTGACAAAGCAAAGGAAAAAATCGTGTTTAAACTGATTAATTACGAGAAAAACAAAAAACTGCTGGAACAGATTCCGCACAGGAAATTTCTGGATCTGGCCGTAGTTTATTATTACCTTTTAAGTAATGAAGCGGTTGAAAATGCCACGATTCTGATTTATAACAACCATCTGGAAATCTGGGGAATCACTCCGGAGGAGCTGGATGAAATCGCACAAAAAAATACACCGCTGCTTTTAAATGCGGAGTTGCGTTCCATTACGGATGTGCTGACCGAACTGTTAAGGCAGAAAGAGATTGACACCTCCTTTCTGAATGAAGAACCGGGTGATGATAACAGCGGAATGTATGTGTTAAGTAACCGGACAAAGATTTTCGGTGCGGCGGTTATGCTGTACTCCGAAGTGCTGAAACAGTTTGCGGAAAGGAAAAAGACGGATCTGTTTATACTGCCGAGTTCCGTCCACGAGGTGATTATCATTCCGAAAGAGAACGGTATGGAGTGGAAGAAACTGCAGGAGATGGTAATCGAGGTGAACGAAACGCAGGTGGAGGATACGGAGGTTCTGTCGGATTCGGTTTACTGTTATTCAAGAGAGAAGGATGAACTTATTCCTGCATGGGAAGTAGCCTGAAACCGGAATAATACGGCGGAAAAATGATATAAAGGAATCGGCAAAAAGAATGCCGGAGGTTTTTTACTTCCGGCGTTCTTTCGATTAAGTTGCGGGCAGGGGGAAGTTAAGGTATAATACGTTCAGTTATCCGGAACAGACGGAAACAGACAGAATTATACAGAAACTGACAAAACAGAAACAGACAGAGAGGAATTTCTGTAATGAACCGGAACAAAAAGAAAATCGCGATAATCCGTAAAATAACGGCACTCATGCTTTGCTCATTTCTGCTTTTTTCCTGCGGATGCAGCCGGTTTCGTGTGGAACCGTATCCTTTTTTTAATTCAAGTGAGGCAGTAAACGAGGAGCGGAACGGAAGCTACAAGTATCTGCAATATAAGGATTTGACACCTGAGGAAATCGTTGCAAAACTGACCCTTGAGCAGAAAGCGGCTCAGATGGTTCAGCCTGCCTGCTATAACGTGAACGAGAAAAAAATGAAGGAACATGATTACGGAAGCATTCTTTCGAAGAGCAGTACTCTTTATTATTATGAATGGCAGAGCTATGTGGACGGATTTCAGAACCGCGCCGTTTCTTCCGAATCCGGAATTCCGTATTTATACGGACAGGATGATGTGCACGGAGTGAATTACTGTCTGAATTCCGTAATTTTTCCCCATAATATCGGACTTGGCGCCGCAAACGACCCGGAACTTATGTATAAAGTCGGACAGATTACGGCAGATGAGGCAAAACTCTGTCATATGCTCTGGAATTTTGCACCCTGTGTTGCACAGTCCGAAGACCCGAGATGGGGCAGAACGTATGAAAGCTACGGCGCCGATCTTGAGATTATAAAGAGTCTGAGCGTCGCATATACGAAAGGCTTAAAAGACGGCGGTGTGGTTGCCTGTGCAAAACATTTTTTTGCGGACGGAAACGTGGAATACGGCAGCGGCGAGGATTCCGATGTAGACAGACTGATTGACAGAGGAGATTCCGTTCTTTCCGATGAGGAAATCAAAGAACTTCTTTCGGTATATCAGGCACAGATTGATGCCGGGGTGCAGACCATTATGATCAGCCATTCTTCCCTAAACGGTGTAAAAATGCATGAGAATGCGGAATATATCGGCTATCTGAAAAATGAAATGGGATTTAACGGTTTTATTGTAAGCGACTGGAATTCCGTACAAAACACCTCGCCCGAGACCTATTATGAACAGGTTGTGACTTCCGTAAATGCCGGAATTGACATGCTGATGGAAGTGGATACCTTCGACGAGGCAAAGTATGATATTATCAATGCCGTTAATGCCGGAGACATTTCAGAAGAAAGAGTGGATGATGCGGTAACCAGAATTATCCGTGTAAAAAAAGAGGCGGGGATTTTTGAAGATCCGTTCCTGGAGAATATCGAGACCGTTAAAACGGAGACGGGAAGTGATGAGTACCGTGCCGTTGCAAAGCAGCTGGTGGAAGAGAGTCTGGTTCTTGTTAAGAACAAAGGCGGTGTTCTCCCGTTAAAAGAGGGCAGCAGGGTTTACATTACCGGTCCTGCAATGGACAATGCGCAGGCGCAGTGCGGCGGCTGGACGATTGACTGGAATCAGAGTCCGCTTGAAGATATCGAGGGTGTAACAACGATTCTTGACGGCTTTGAAGAAGTTGCGGCGGAAAAAGGCATTACGGTAACGACCGATCCGGAGGAAGCGGAGGATGCGGATGTCGTGCTGCTTGTGGTCGGAGAAAAGGCATATGCCGAGTGGAACGGTGATACACCGGATCTGGAACTTACCGGTGCGCTTGGGCTTGACGGTAATAAAAAGGCAATCAAAGAGGCTGAGAATTTAAAAAAGAAAAAAATACCCGTCGTGACGTTAATCGTTGCCGGGCGAAACGTCCTGATCGGTGAATATGAAAAAAACTGGGATGCAATCGTAATGTGCTACCTCCCGGGATCCGAAGGAGACGGGGTCGCAGAGGTGGTATGCGGTAATGCGGATTTCAAGGGGAAACTGCCGAGTCCCTGGTATTCTTCCTTAGAGGAAATCGGAACGGAAGAGTGCATGTATCCGATGGGATACGGACTGAATTATTAATCGTAGTTCCGGGTTGCGGTTGATTTACATAATATAATTTTTTAACGCTTTACAAACATTTTCGGATGTGATAAAATTCAAAAGCACTGTAATAATTTTGTAACAATTTATTCTTTGCATGCACTCGTAGTCTAATGGATAGAACGATGGCCTCCGACGCCGTTAATGCAGGTTCGATTCCTGTCGAGTGCATTTTTTGACCGTAAAACCGGTCAGAGTTGTTTGTTTTATCGAGGTTTTGAAATGGCGGCAAAAAAAAGAAAAAATCATATAAACAGTGAAAAAACAGGATTTGCGGGATTCGTGGACCATTATTACTTTGCGGTTGCGGGATTTGTATTTGCCTTAAGCGTTGCAATTACATTTCTTGTGGTATTCCGGATTGCGGTCGTAAAGGAAAACAAAGAGAAAAAAGAGCAGGAAATTGCCAATATGGGTGAACTTTCCGAGGATGGAAGAGACTATGCACTGGAAGTCGATGCACATCCCGAGGTCAATGAAGTAATGGAAGCTTACCATAAGGCCTTGGCGGATTACGACGAGGAAGTCATTCAGAAATACTTACTTTATGTAAACCAGAATGAGCTTGACAGCATTGCCGTAAAAAGCGAGTACATTGAAAGTTATGACAATATCACCTGCTACACACAGAAAGCGCAGGCGGAAGGGGCATATTATGTATATGTTTCTTACAATCTGAAGATGAAGGGGTATGCAACGAAGCTTCCCGGAATGATTGGTTTTTATTTCTGTTATGATGATGCCGGCAATCCGAAAATCTGCCGTCAGAGTGATATTTCAGAGGACGTTATTACGGATTTCTATCTGGCATTTTCCAAGCAGGATGTGCAGGATTTATTCAATAAAACCGCACTTGCATATAATGAAACACTTGATTCCGATGAGGATTTAAAGACCTACATGGAAGGCTTTGATGAACTTGTCAAGCAGGAAATGGTAAAGAAAATTGCGTTAAGAGCCGCAACGGAAACACCTTCCGAGCCGGTATCGGAGGCGGTTTCGGAAGAACCTTCGGAAGAGACAAACAAGAGCGATGTTGTGGAACCCACCACAGCGGTAAATGTCAGAGGTTCGGCATCCGAGAAGGGGGAACTGAAAGGACAGGCTTCTCCCGGAATGAGACTTACCAGGGTGGAAGAGATGATTAATGGCTGGAGCCATGTTATTTTCAACGGAGCCGACGGATATATCAAGACGGAATTCCTGACAGTGGTTTCGGACGAGGCAGCCGATGGAAATACGGGCGATTCGGAAAGCACCGGTAAATTTGTTACCGTAAAAGAAGGAGTCAATATCCGCGCAGAGGCTTCCAAGGATTCCACGGCCGTTGCAATGGCGGATCCGGGAACCAAGCTTGAACTGATTGAGAAAAAGGACGGCTGGTGCAAGATTAAATACAACGGACAGATTGCTTATGTAAAAGCGGATTATGTAGAATAAAAAGCAGAGTCTGTGATATAATAAAAGGGTTGTGGAACAACCCTTTTTTATTATGCAAAGGACCGGATCGGGAAAACGGATAACCGCAAAAAAGGAATCGAAAGTATGGAAAAAATCCGTGTTAACAAATATATAAGGGAATGCGGGATTGCCTCAAGAAGAGAAGCGGACCGTCTCATTGAAGAGGGGCGCGTAACCGTAAACGGTGCAGTGGCGGATCCCGGCATGCAGGTTTCTGAGGAGGATACGGTCTGCATAGACGGAAAAGAAATCCGGTTAATCCCGGAAAAGCATGTGGTAGCATATTATAAGCCCAAGGGTGTGACCTGTACGAAAGACGATGCGCATGCCGAACTGACGCTTGAGCAGGTTTTCCGGTATCCGGTTCCGTTAACTTATGCAGGACGTCTGGATAAAGATTCGGAAGGGCTTTTAATAATGACCAATGACGGGGAACTGATAGACCGGCTGATGCGTGCAAGATACGGTCATGAGAAGGAATACGAGGTTGTCCTGAAAAGGGAAGTGACGGATACGTTTCTTCAAAAATTTGCAGGCGGAGTTTATCTTCCCGAACTGGAGACGGTTACGAAGAAATGTATCATCAGAAAAACAGGAAAGAATAAAGCGGACATCATTCTGACACAGGGGCTGAACCGGCAGATTAGGCGGATGTGCAAAGCGCTCGGAAATGAGGTCCTGTCATTAAAGAGAGTCCGTGTTGCGAATATTCTTCTCGGAGATTTAAAACCCGGAGAATACCGGAGAATTTCCGAAGAGGAAGAGAAGGAATTGCGGGAGTTACTGAAAATGCAGTTGTAAAAGGGATAGAAAAATACCGGGAGAGTGTTATGTGGGAAGCTGAACAGAAAAGAATGAGAGAATTACACGTGATTCTGAAAGAAGCGTCAAGGGCATATTATGCCAATGACGAAGAAATCATGAGCAATTTCGAATACGATAAACTTTACGATGAACTTGTGGCATTGGAAGAAAAAACAGGAATCGTATTATCCGGAAGTCCTACCGTGGAGGTCGGATATGAGGCGGTCGATTTTCTTCCGAAAGAGAGACATGTTTCTCCGATGCTGTCGCTTGCAAAAACGAAAAGCCGCGGGGAACTGGCTGACTGGCTCGGGGAAAAAGAAGGACTGCTTTCCTGGAAACTGGACGGCCTGACAATCGTACTGACTTATGAAAACGGGGAACTTCAAAAGGCGGTTACCAGAGGAAACGGAGAGGTGGGAGAAATCATTACCCCGAATGCAAAGATGTTTTTAAATCTTCCTCTTAGGATTTCATATAAGGGGACACTTGTTCTTCGCGGAGAAGCGGTCATCGGATACGGGGATTTTAAAAAGATTAACGAAGCGATTTCGGATCCTGCGGAGCAGTACAAGAATCCGAGAAATCTCTGCTCCGGAAGCGTAAGACAGCTGAATAACGAAATCACGAAAAAGAGAAACGTGCGATTTTTCGCATTTTCCCTGGTAAACGCTGAAGGTGTGGATTTCCGTAATTCCAGGGAAGAGCAGATGAATTATTTAAAGAGTCTCGGCTTTGAAACGGTATTCTTTAAGCGTGTCAACCGGCAGAATATACAGGAGGCGATTTCGTGGTTTGAAAAAGAAATCGAAAGTTATGACATTCCTTCCGACGGGCTTGTGCTGACCTATGATGACATTGCCTATGCCGTATCGCTCGGCAATACCGCAAAATCGCCGAGAGGATCCATTGCGTTTAAATGGCAGGACGAGATTGCGGTAACGACATTGAAATACATTGAATGGTCGCCTTCCAGAACGGGATTAATCAATCCCGTGGCGGTATTTGAACCGGTGGAACTTGAGGGCACCACGGTATCCCGTGCCTCCGTTCACAATGTCAGCGTCATGCGAAGCCTGAAACTGGGAATCGGGGATAAAATCAGTGTCTATAAAGCAAACATGATTATCCCCCAGATTGCGGAAAACCTGACCTGTTCCGATAACGTGGAAATTCCGGAACATTGTCCGGTATGCGGGAAGGAAACCATGATTCAGGAACAGAATGAAGCAAAGACATTAATGTGCTTAAATCCGGAATGCCCGGTGAAAAAAGTAAAGGCGTTTACTCTTTTTGTCAGCCGTGATGCTATGAATTTTGACGGCCTTTCCGAGATGACAATCGAGAAATTCACGGAACAGGGAATCATAAAAGAATATGCCGATTTCTATAAATTCCCGGATCACAAAGAGAAAATCGTTAACATGGAAGGCTTCGGTGAAACCTCTTACCGGAATCTTGTGGAGAGTGCCGAAAAAACAAGAAAAACCACGCTTGCCAAAGTGCTCTGTGCACTCGGGATTGCGGGAGTCGGTGTGGCAAATGCAAAGCTGATTGCCAGACATTTTGATGACGATATTTCCCGTCTTCGAAAAGCCACGAAAGAAGAAATCAGTGAAATAGACGGTGTCGGGGACGTCATCGGAACAAGCATTACGGAGTATTTTGCAAATCCCGTGAAAACGGAAGAATTAGACCGGCTGTTAAACGAACTTGAAATCGTGAAAACCGGGACAGATGCATCAGCCATGACACTTACCGGTAAAACCTTTGTCATTACCGGAAGCCTGAATCATTTTAAGGACAGGTCTGCTTTAAAAGAGCGGATTGAGGCAAAGGGCGGCAAGGTTTCCGGAAGCGTATCCTCCAAAACGGAGTGTCTGATTAACAATGACGTAAATTCGGGCAGCAGTAAGAACAAGAGCGCGAAAAGTCTCGGCATTGAAATTTTATCCGAAGAGGATTTTCTTGCAAAATACGGAATAGATGCTGATTTCTGAAGAGTTCACAAAAACGGAAAAAAATGCTATAATATACTATCTTTGTGAAAAAATCGGAGTTAAAAAATGCCAATTCGTATACAAAACGATCTCCCTGCAAAGGAGATTCTGGAAAATGAAAATATATTTGTCATGGACGAGGACCGTGCGATTCATCAGGATATCCGTCCGCTGAAAGTGATTATCTTAAACGTAATGCCGCTGAAAGAGGAGACGGAACTTCAGCTTTTAAGACTGCTTTCGAATTCTCCGCTCCAGACGGATGTTACGTTTCTTACCATGAGAAGTCATGTGTCTTTGAACACTTCGGCAAGCCATCTGAATAAATTTTATAATTATTTTGATGAGATTAAAGATCAGAAATTCGACGGTTTAATCATTACCGGAGCACCGGTCGAACAGATTGAGTATGAGGAAGTGGATTACTGGGAGGAACTCTGCAACATTATGGAGTGGTCGAAAACCAACGTGACATCCACGCTTCACATCTGCTGGGGAGCCCAGGCGGGACTTTATTATCATTTCGGACTTCAGAAGAAAATGCTTCCGAAGAAACTGTCCGGAATATACCTTCACCGTGTGATGAAGAGAAAAGAGCCGCTTGTCAGAGGCTTTGATGATGAATTCTATGCACCGCACAGCCGTTATACCGAGGTAAGTGCCGAAGATATTCATAACTGCAATGCGCTGAAAGTGGTGGCGGAATCGGATGAGGCGGGAGTTTTTCTCTGTCTTACGGAAGACGGAAAGCAGATTTTTGTAATGGGACATCCCGAATACGACCGTTATACGCTTGATAAAGAATATAAAAGAGATCTCGGGAAAGGAATCAATCCGGAAATCCCGTTAAACTATTATCCGGACAACAATCCGGAAAATAAGCCGCTTATGTTATGGAGATCGCACAGTATGCTGATTTACTCCAACTGGCTTAATTATTACGTATACCAGGTAACGCCTTACGAACTGTAGGGAATGAAAGCATGGTGTAAATCCGAATAAATACGGGGAGCTTCGTATGGACAATTTTTTGGCAAAAATGGAAAGAAAATTCGGCAAGTATGCAATCCGCAACCTGCCTTTATATCTGGTCATCTGTTACGGTTTCGGATATCTGATGAATATCTTTAAGCCGGAATGGATTTTTGTGGTGAATTTAAATCCGTATGCAATTCTTCACGGACAGGTCTGGAGACTGTTTACCTGGATTCTGGTACCGGAGCAGACCAGTATCTTCTTTGTTATCATCGTTTTGTATTTTTATTATTCGCTCGGGCGGACGCTGGAGCGAAACTGGGGAAGTTTTCTCTTTAATGTTTATTTCTTCTCCGGATTTATTCTGACCGTGCTCGGTGCGTTCGGACTGTATCTTTACTTCAATACGCTCGGCGCTTCCTGGATTCAGGAAAATGAGGGGCTTTTTGCCTATATTATTCAGGGAAGTACGAATATTTACGCGGGAGACGAGTGGCCTGCGCTGCTCGGCGGAAATTATGCATATGCCTATATGGCAACGTTTTTCTCCACGTATTATATAAATCTTTCCATTTTCCTTGCTTTTGCAATTATGTTCCCGGAAATGAAGGTGTATATCCTTTTCATCATTCCGATCAAAGTAAAGGTTATGGGAATCATCTATGTGGTCATTCTTGCGCTCAATATTGCACTTGCATTTTACAGGGGCGGCGTAAGCTACGGACTATTGACGCTGGTATCAATCGGGGCATCGCTTCTTAACACGCTGTTATTTTTCATTTATACGAAGCGGGGCAGATACAAATCTCCGAAGGAAATCAAACGCCAGCATGATTACAAGGTCAAAATCAAAGCCGCAGCAAAACAGACGCACCACAAATGTGCAATCTGCGGACAGACCGAGGAGTCCAATCCGAATCTGCAGTTCCGGTACTGCTCGAAGTGCAACGGGAATTATGAGTACTGTTCCGAGCATTTGTTTACACATAAGCATATCCAGTAAAAAGAGTGGAAAATATGAATCAGGAAGAATTATTCAGCGAACAGCTTGCAGAATTAAGAGAACTTGCAAAAAGTAAAAACGGTACCGTTACCGTCTCGGATATCAGGGAAACCTTCAGCGAGATGGAACTTGACGATGCCCAGATCAAACTGATTCTGGATTATATCAAAGAGAATACGAAGATTAAAGTCGACAGCGAAGAAGACGGGGAAAACGACCGAAAAGAACTGTCGGGCGAGGATTCAAAATACATTTCTTTGTATCTGGAGGAACTGGAGGAACTTCCGAAAATCAGTGAAGGAAAGAAAAGGGCTTTGTTTATGTCTGCCATGAACGGCGAAAAGCAGGCAAAAGAGGAACTGATTCTGGCACTCCTTCCACAGGTTGTGGACATCGCGAAATTATATACGGGTCAGGGCATTCCCGTTGAAGACTTAATCGGAGAAGGAAATGTTGCACTTGCCATGTCCATGGATGTTATCGAGCAGGAAGAAACTCCGGAGGAAGCGGAAGAGATGTCTGCCGGTATGGTAATGCGGGCGATGGAAGAACTGGTAAATGAGGATTCTCTTTCAAAGGATGCATTCGAAGAGTGGGCGGACCGTGCCAACGAGGTTTTGGAAAAAGCAAAGGAATTATCGGAGGAACTGCTCCGCAAGGTGACCATTGAGGAATTATGCAAAGAAGCCGGTTTCGAGAAAGAGTTCGTCATGGACGTTTTGGAAATAACGGGTGGCGGAATCGAATACCTGGAGCTTCCGGAGGACGGAAGGAAAGAGTAATATGCCGGACAGTTTAGACCGTTCATTTAAATATACAATGCAGGACACTACCCGGATTTACATCGGCGGAAGAATGACTTACCGGGAAATGATTGAATGGGACGATGTTCCTTTTAAAATCAAATCCATCGTAAATAAGGAATTCGTTCCGGATGCAGGTTCCGCGGAGACTACATTTGCGGAGCACTTCAAAAAACTCGAAAAGGATTCTTTCCTGTTTCAGGTATTAAAGACGTTAAAAACCAAAATAAAGGTTGATCTGCCCGTTCTGAAAAAAGGGAAAAACGGACAGAGTGTGGTATATAAGAGCAAACTCTGCACGATAGACGAATATCTGGATTTTATTAAGAATCCGGACAATGCACTCCGGATGGAAGACGGGACAGTGACCGAACCGGTCACGGAAGAAATTTCGTTTTCAAAACTGGCGGTTATGATATACTCCGGCTGAGTTTGGCAGATAAGCATAATTTTTTTAAATTCATTCTGTCTAAAATGACGAAAACATAAATCCGTATCGGAAAGAACGGTATATTTGTGATAAAATAAATTAATTATGGGGATAAGGAATCGAGGGTGGTGTTTTACCCGGAAAGTACGAAACTATAATATTCACGGAGTAATTAAGTTACATGGGGATTACTGAAAATAACGGCAACAGATTGGCGTCAAACCCTCCTGCGGAGAGTCTGGGGCATCACGGCGACAAAAAAGGAAAAAATCGAAACAGTTATACATCGTTCCGGTATCTTCTGATTGTCGAAAATGTTTTGATTGCACTTGCATTCAGTCTTTTTATTGTTGTTTATTTCAATGTCACAAGTATTGGACATTTCAATGTCTGGATTGTCCTTATGCTTTTCTTCGGCGGTGCGCTTTTAGCAGGCGGTGCGGCGATTTTCTTCAGAATCGTCAAATTCTTAAGTCAGAAAGATCTTCCCGTATATCACAATTTTCTGGATGATGAAAATGTAGACCCGGAAACGGGACTTTATTACTATGACATCTTTAACAACGAAGTGACGGATGCCATGTCCATTTCTTTAATCAACTGTTATCTGGCGACGTTCCAGATTGACGGTTTTGAGCACCTGCGTCATTTTGTCGGCCTTCAGAAGGCAGGCGATACCATGGCGGAAATCGGTGAGGTATTCCGTAAAAACGGTGCGGAGATGATGGGACACAGAGTTATTTGCGGAACCAGATCTTCCCACGAATTCGTGCTTTTTATTTCCGAATGTGACGACGTAAAAGAAGTGCGGACATTTTTGAATAAAATCATGAATGAAATCAACGGAATTCTCCTTCGTCTTCCTACAGCGGAGAACTTTACCGCATACTGCGGATTTGCCTGTTACAATACCCACGCGGACAATTACGACGATTTAATCAAATATGCCGGATTTGCGGTAACGGAAGCGGGAATGTTCCATAAAGTGGAGCCGCATATTTTCTCGCTGGATGCATATAAGCGCCAGGAGAACGAATACTTAAAGGACGATAAATTACGTAAGATTCTTGACAATAACGAACTTCAGTATAATTTCCAGCCGATTGTAAGTGCGAAGACCGGAAAGATTTTTGCATATGAAGCACTGATGCGTACCAAAAAAGAAGTGGGACTTGCACCGACTGACGTTCTGGAACTGGCAGCGCGTCAGGATCGCCTGTATGAAGTGGAACATTATACGTTCTATAACGTAATTAAAATCATGAATTCGCACGCGGATGCTTTTGAAGACAGGAGACTTTTCTTAAACAGTATTCCGACCGTAATTATCAAAGAGGGTGAATTCGACGACCTGATGGAGCAGTATAAGGATGTGATGAAGCATCTTGTTATTGAGATTACCGAGAACGGAATGCAGTCCGAAGAGTCCTGTGAAATCGTACATAAGTACATGGAAAAATCCGGCTGTGAACTGGCCCTGGATGATTACGGTACCGGTTATTCCAATGCGACTACGCTTTTAAACAATTCGCCGCATTACCTGAAACTGGATCATTCCATTATCATGGGTATTGATACGGATTCCAAAAAGCAGCACCTGGTATCGAACTACATTGATTTTGCAAACAATCACAATATGCAGATTCTTGCGGAAGGTGTGGAGACCGCGGAAGAACTGCAGATGGTAATCCAGCTCGGTTGTCATCTGATTCAGGGATTCTATACCGGGCGTCCGAATGCGGAAATTGTGGATTCCATTGCAAAGCCCATCGAAGACGAGATTCTTGCCATTAACTTAAAACTTGCAAAGCTGGCCGATAAGAAGAAAGTATACGAGGCAACGAATTACGACAATATTTCCCTGATTGAGAAAGCGCTTGATTTCTATTCCGAGATTCATATTAAGGAATCGGCGGTCCGCATTGTGGGTGTTAAGACCAGAGAAGTCTCCATGGAGATTAATGTTGCGGATAATATCAAGACGAATATTTCCGTCCGTGATGTCTGCATGCGCGGCAAGACAGGTCCGGTTATCAATATCGGAGAGAATTCACAGGTCATCTTAAATCTTGAAGGAGACAACAATTTCTTCTTTGAAGGAATCAAGGTTCCGAAATCCTCCAAACTGATTGTGCAGGGCAGCGGTAACTTAAACATTCATGTAGACCACAATAACGGTATCGGTATCGGAATGACCTCACTGGATGTTCCGGAAAGCAAGCCGGAACCGTACGGAACCATGATTTTTGAGCAGGAAGGAACGATTCATATCGAAAGCAACTCCGAGCATGCAATCGGAATCGGAGGTGTGAACGGAGACGAGGACAGCGAAATCCGGTTAAGCAGCGGAACCTTCGAAATCCTTGCAAACGGAACGAAGAGTCTCGGAATCGGAGCCGTTACCGGATATGCGAGAATTTCACTTGACCGTTGTAAAATCACGATATCCGCTTCCGGTGCGGATACCGTCGGAATCGGAACTTACGGCGGATGGATTGATTTTTCCTCTGTTGCGGATATTGAACTTGAGGTATCGGGAAGCAATGCAACCGGTATCGGATGTCTGAATGACAGCAAGGGTTCCGTTGTGTTCAACGAAGGTGTGGTAACGGTAACCAATACCTGTATGAACGGTGTCGGAATCGGTTCCATGAACGGAAGTCTCGACATTCAGATGTTCGGTGTGGAAACCATGGTTTATACGGAGGGATCGGAAGTCGGCGGTATCGGAAATTACCGCGGCGACGGAAACGTGTCCATTCGAAACGGTGCCATCGTCAAGGTAAGTCTCCTCGGGGCATCGCCCGTCGCACTCGGCGGAATAAAGGGACGACTGGAGATAACCGGAGGAAATATTCTGGCGGATATGGAAGGATGTCCACAGCCTGTTAACTCCTACGATACGCCGGTTTATCATAAGCTTGTTACGGATACGGATCTTTACTGTAAGAAGATTGAAACCGGGGAGGGCACGTATCAGTATGTAGCCAATACATCCGACAGATTTGAAAACCTGCATATTTACCTGCCGGAGAAATGTAAGGAAATGGATATTAAATTATAATATAAATGAGCATGGGGGACGGGGTTAGCGGTTCAAAAATGAACCACTAACCCCGTCCCCATGGCTCAAACAGAAAGGATATATATGAAACACATAAAAGGAACAATTCCCGAAACATACGAAATCGAAGAAGACCGCTTCAGCATGGATTTAAATTCCGCATTCATGCGGCTGAAACACAAAAAGACCGGCGCAAGAGTTGCACTGATTTCCAATGACGACGACAACAAGGTGTTTTATATCGGATTCCGTACTCCTGTTGATAACAGCACAGGAGTACCGCACATTCTCGAACATTCCGTTCTTTGCGGTTCGGAGAATTTCCCGATTAAAGACCCGTTTGTGGAACTTGCAAAAGGTTCTTTAAATACGTTCTTAAATGCAATGACGTTTCCGGATAAGACCGTTTATCCGGTTGCAAGCTGCAATGACAAGGATTTCAAAAATCTTATGCATGTCTATCTGGATGCGGTTTTTCATCCGAATATCTATCACCATCCCGAGATTTTCAAACAGGAAGGGTGGCATTACGACTTAAAAAACGAGGAGGATGACCTTACGATTAACGGTGTGGTTTACTCGGAAATGAAGGGGGCGTTTTCTTCACCGGAAGATGTCATGGAAAGACAGATTATGAATTCTCTCTTCCCGGATATCACATACGGCGTGGAATCGGGCGGTGATCCGGATGTTATTCCGACATTAAGTTACGAAGAATTTCTTGATTTTCACAGAAGATATTATCATCCCACAAACAGTTATATTTACCTGTACGGAAATATGGACATGGGAGAATATCTGGAATATATGGATAAAGAGTATCTGTCCGGTTATGATTACCAGCCGGTGGATTCCGAAATCCGTCTTCAGAAACCGTTTGAAAAACCGGTCGAGGTTGAAATTCCCCTTCCCGTTACCGATGAGGAAGACGGCGGTGCATTCTTAACCTACAATGTTGTAATGGGTGAAAATTCGGACAAGGAACTTTATGCGGCACTCCGGATACTTGATTATGCAATCTGTTCCGCGCCGGGTGCTCCGCTTAAGACCGCATTAATCGAAAAGGGCATCGGAAAAGACGTTTATTCAGGTTATGAAAACGGTATCAGACAGCAGTACTTCAATGTAATTGCGAGAGATGCGGATCTTTCGAAAAAAGACGAATTCTTAACTACCATTCGTGAGGTTCTTTCCAAAATCGTGAAAGACGGATTCGAGGAAAAATCTCTGCGTGCGGCAATCAGCAGAATGGAATTTTCTTACAGAGAGGCAGATTACGGCTCTTACCCGAAGGGACTCGTATACGGCCTTAAAATGCTTGATTCCTGGTTATATGACGATACGAAAGCATTCTGGCATATCGAAGGGGATGAAACGTTTAAGAAGTTAAAAGAGAATGTATCGGCCGGATATTTTGAAAATCTGATCCGGACATATCTTCTTGATAATCCGCACTGCGCGATTGTTACGGGTGTTCCGAAAGCGGGACTCAGCATAAAGAAAGAGGAAGAACTTGCAAAGAAACTTGCGGATTACAAGGCTTCTTTGTCGAAAGAGGAAATTCTGAAACTGACAGAGGATACAAAGAATCTCGAAATCTATCAGGAGACTCCCGATACGAAGGAAGCGCTTGCAACCATTCCGCTGCTATCAAGAAGCGACCTGAGAAAAGAGATTATTCCTCTGAGCAACAGGGAAGAAGAAAAGGACGGACTGCATATTCTCCGCCACGATATCTTTACGAACGGAATCGCGTACCTGACGATTTCGTTTGATGCAAACAATCTTCCCGTCCGGCTGTATCCGTATCTGTCCCTGTTAAAACTCTGCATGGGACTTATGGATACCGAACATTATAAATACGGCGACCTTGTTCATGAGATGGATTTGTATACCGGAATGCTTGTGACGGACACCTCGATTTATAACCCGATCGGGAAACGTGCGGAAATATACATGGAAACAAGAATGAAGGTGCTGTACGAAAATATCGGAAAGGCATTTGAACTTGCGGGAGAAATTCTTTATACCACAAAGACAGAAGATGAAAAACGTCTTCGTGAACTCATTTCGGAATTCCGTTCCAAATTCGAATCGGGATTTATGTCATCCGGTCATGCGATAGCGGTCGGAAGAATGACTTCCTATTATTCGGAAGGAGGAGCGGCAGCGGAACTGTTGTCGGGAATCTCTTTTCTTCGATTCTTACAGGATGCGGATGAGCATTTTGAGGAAAGAAAGGATAAGCTGATTGCCGGAATGAAAGAAGTAAGGGAATATATTTTCCGTCCGGAAAATGTGCTTCTTGACGTGATTTCCCCCGCAGATACCGACTTCGGAATGTATGAGGAATTCCGTAAAATCAAAGAGAGGGCATATACGTCGCCTCTTCCGGAAGAGCCGAAAGAAGGTATTAAACCGGTTCAAAGAAACGAAGGCTTTAAGACTTCCGGAGACGTGCAGTACGTGGCAATGGGCGGTCATGCGGATACAGAACGTTTCCCGTTCAGCGGTGCCGTTTATGTATTAAAGACCATTCTTTCATATGACTATCTTTGGAATAACGTCCGTGTAAAGGGCGGTGCATACGGATGTATTCCGTTGCTCAGCAGAATGGGAAACTGCAATTTTGTTTCTTATCGTGATCCGAATTTAACGGAAACCATTGAGATTTTTAAGAATATTCCGGATTACGTTGAAAAATTTGAGGGAGACGAGGAAACGATGACCAAATATATCATCGGAACCCTGTCCGAACTTGATACTCCGCTTTCGCCTTCCGCACTCGGAAACAGAAGTTTCAAATGTTTCCGGAACGGTCTTACGGAAGAAAGGCTGCAAAAAGAAAGAGATGAGCTGCTCGGATGTTCTCCCGAAGCCATTCATTCTCTCTCTGCATATATCAGGGATGCCCTGAAGGACGAAAACATCTGTGTTATCGGTACACAGAGTAAAGTAGAGGCCAATAAGGAAATTTTCGGAGAGATTGAAAACCTGATATAAAAAGCACGAAACGGAAACCGGAAAAATATTTTATAAAATAGTCCATAAAAATCCTCCCGTGGAATCGTATCTTTTTCAGAAGCGCAGAAATAAGCGTAAAATGAAACAGGTAAGATTATCCAAAGGGAGGATTCTGTTATGTATAAGAAAAAGTTAAAGAAAAGTGCAGTTGTTGCCGGAGTTATATTATCAGTGGCTTTACTGATGGGCGGTTGCAGTAATAAAAGCGGGGCAAGGCAGGAATTGTCACTCGCAAAAAAAGGAACTGCTCCGGCATATAACACGATGGATTATGCAGCCGGTGACGTCGCTTACGCAGATGATTATGATTACGGTTATGAAGCTGAAGAAAGCTATATGGCTGCGGCAGAACCGATGGATAATGCAGACGGAATGAACGAAGGACTCGAACAGGGCAATATCGTTGACAGCGGTTCGGCATCCTCCAGTGTCGGAAATAACGAGAAGAGAAAATTAATCCGCACCGTGGATTTGCAGGTTGAAACGAAAGAATACGATCAGTTGAGAACCGGAATCGATGAACAGATTAAGGCGCTCGGCGGATATATTGAAAACGAATATTCCTACAACGGAAGTACCATTCAGGATGATTATTACTATACGGAGTACGGCAGGGCGGAACGCAGATATACCACTATGACGGTTCGTATTCCCGACGCAAATCTGGATGATTTTGTAACGGTAATGAGCGGAATGTCAAATGTGGTTTCCAAAACTTCCACCGCAACGGATGTATCCCTGCAGTATACCGATCTTGAAAGTAAAAGAGATATGTACCGTGCAGAGCAGGAAAGCTTAATGATGCTTCTTGAAAAAGCGGAAACCATTGAAGACATTACTTATCTTACCTCCAGACTGACGGATGTACGATACAACATCGAGAGCATGGAACGGCAGTTACGCTTATATGACAATCAGGTGGATTACGCAACCGTGAACTTACGTGTAACGGAAGTGGAAGTACTGACTCCGCAGGTAGTGGAGCAGAAGACTCCTGCGGAAGAGATGAGCGAAGGTTTTAAGGCTTCCGTGGAAGATGTTCTTACATCCCTTCGAAGAACCGGTATGAATTTTGTCATTAATATCCCTTATATCATCCGGACACTTGTAATCCTGGCGATTATTGTCGGTGTAAACTATGCAATCGTCCGCATCATCATAGCGGTTGTTAAGAAAAACATAAAAAAGAAAGCCGCAAAGAAAGCCGCTTTGGAAAATGCCAAAGAAAAAACCAAGGCAGAAACCAAAGAGGAAACAAAAGAAGAAACAAAAGCAGAAACAAAAGCAGAAACAAAAGCAGAAACCGAGGCATAACCCAATATACGTCCTTCTTTTTAAAGCAGGCAGGACCTTAAACGGTCCGGCCTGTTTTATCGTTTATACTGGTGTTTTACATGTGAAAATGGTAAAATATGTAAGTTGATGTTTTGTATAAAAGGATATCAGGAAAATAAAGACTTATGAACGACGAAAAGAATGAAAACGGTAAAAACGGGAAAACGAAATCGGGTTACGTCGGAATCATCGGACGTCCGAATGTAGGCAAATCTACCCTGATGAACCGGATTATCGGACAGAAAATAGCAATCACTTCCTCGAAACCGCAGACGACGAGAAATATCATTCAGACGGTTGTGACAAAAGAGAATGCACAGATTGTATTTCTGGACACTCCGGGAATTCACAAATCCCAGAACAAGCTCGGCGATTATATGGTGCGGAACGCAAAAAGCGTGGTAAACGATGCGGATGTGATACTCTGGATTGTGGAACCCACCGATTATATCGGCGCGGGAGAAAAGGCGATTGTTGAGATTTTGAAAACCCTGCACATTCCGGTGATTCTGGTAATCAATAAAGTGGATACCATTAAAAAGGATGAGATTCTGCATTTCATGGACACCTACCGGAAGGAGATGAACTTCGCGGATATTATCCCGGTTTCCGCTCTGAAGGGAAATAACGTGGATCTTCTGATGGATACCTTAATTGCGAATCTGCCGGAGGGACCTTTCTTCTTTGACCGCGATACGGTTACCGACCAGACCGAGAGGGAAATCGCAGCGGAAATTATCAGGGAAAAGGCGCTTCGTTTTATGCGGGATGAGATTCCGCACGGAATTGCCGTTACCATCGATAAAATGGAGTTTCAGAAAGGGCTTTGCAACATTTCCGCAACCATTATCTGTGAAAAAGATTCCCATAAAGGAATGATAATCGGAAAAGGCGGCGGGATGCTTAAAAAAATCGGAACCGCGGCCCGCGAAGATATCGAGAAAATGATTGATATCAAGGTAAATTTAAAACTCTGGGTAAAGGTAAGGAGTAACTGGCGCGACGATGATTTTCTTTTAAAAGATATGGGATTCGGGAAAAACGGAGAGGAAATATAAGTGAATGATTTAACCGTTACCGGAATAGTATTAAAGGCCGAACCAATCGGGGAATACGACAGAAGAGTGGTTTTGCTTACAAAGGAAAAAGGAAAAATCAGCGTCTTTGCAAGAGGGGCGTTAAGACCGAATAACCGATTCGTTGCCTGCACGAATCCTTTTGTTTTCGGTAATTTCGAACTTTATGCCGGAAGTAATTCCTACTCCCTTTCCAAGGTGGAAGTAAAAGATTATTTTGAAACCTTCCGGACCAATCTGGATCTGACTTTTTACGGAACATATTTTCTTGAAATTGCTGATTATTACGGCAGGGAAAATACCGACAACATCGGTTTGATGAGATTGTTATACATGGCACTGAAACAACTGGCGGAGACGGATGTTTCTCCTGATTTTGTAAAGACCGTTTTTGAAATGAAGGCAATTATGCTGGAAGGAGAATTTCCCGGAATTCCGGAGGAAAGCGATTTGCCGGAATCCGGAAGAAAAGCGGTTGCATATGTTTATCAGGCAAAACCGGAAAATTCCTTTACGTTTAAATTATCCGATGAAACCTTTAAAAAACTGGAAGGGCAGGTTGATGTAATCTGCAGAAACACATTTGACCGCGAATTTAATTCCCTTTCCATGATCCGGTTTGCGAAGCAGAACTGAACGAATATACAGAGGAAAGCACATAACAAAAGCAAATGACAAAAGCATTTCCGAAAAAAGAAAATCTGCCGTTTAAGGTTTTGGGACTTGTGGCATTTACTGCCGCAAGTATTCTTTTGTATTTCGTAAATCCCATGAAAGGATTATCCTGGGTATTAATCTATCTTTTTCAGGCATTTTTATCTTTTCTTCTTCCGTATTTTGCCATTTTTCACAAAAGCATCAGCTCCGAAAAAGAAGTCATTCCGTTCACCGGTGCGAATGAACTAAGACTGTCCGTTTTAAGACATGCGATATGCCAGATTTTTCTGTTTTTGTTATATTGTCTTCTGGGATTGTTCTCCCATACCGTATTGGGAGAAAAATCGGGAATCCTTTCTCTTTCCCTGATCCTTTTCTTTACCTGCATCATTCATTTCTTTGATGAGGAAATGTTTGTTTTCAATAAGGAATTAAAGCCGACCGGGGCAGAAAAATTTCTCATCCGTTACGATCTTTACCTGTATGCGTTTTTAATTCCGGTTACGATTCAGATCCTTTTGTTTTCCATATACGAGGTTTTCCCGTTCGGCGACCAGGCTTATCTTCGGATGGACTGTTATCATCAGTATGCACCTTTTTTGAAGGAATTTTATCTGCGCATGCATAAGGGAAGCGGTCTTTTCTTTGCATGGGAAAACGGACTCGGAGTGAATTACTGGGCACACTATGCATATTATCTTTCGTCTCCCCTGAATCTGATTGTTCTTTTGCTTCCCGGGAGATTTTTACTGGAAGGAATTGCGGCCGGTATCATTTTGAAAAGTGCGCTTGCATCGGTTTCGTTCCTTTATTACCTGAATGCCAAACGGAAAGAAAGAAACGTAGTCCGCCTCGCATTTGCGGTATTTTACGGCTTGTCAGCCTACATGCTTGCATATTCCTGCAATATTATGTGGCCGGAGACGTATATTCTGTTTCCGCTGATTATGCTGGGAGTGGAACGGATTGCAAAAGGAGAGGGCAGTAAACTGTATGGTGTAATGCTGTTTCTTTCCACGGTTGCGAATTTCTATATAACGATTATTGCGGGAATTGCAATTGTTCTGTATTTTATCGTAAACCTGATAATTCATCTGAAAGAGGGAAATACGTTTCTTAAAATCGGAAAATTTATTTGGACTACATTTGTAGTTGTATTGTGTGCGGGAGTAATACTTCTTCCTGTGTATCTGTGTTTAAAAGCCACTCCGGCAGGTGCCTTTGAGTTTCCGAAAAAGGCAGAGTTCTATTTTGATTTTCATGAACTGTTCGGAAGGATGCTTGTAAACGTAAATACGATTCAGAACAATTCCGATTTGCCGAATCTGTACGGTTCCGTACTGGCACTTCTTTTATTGTTCTTATATTTTGCCAACAAAAAAATACCTCTGGTTTCAAAAATCACCAAAGGAATTCTGCTTTTGTTTTTGTTATTCAGTTTTCAGGTAAACGTACTGGATTATGTATGGCACGGTTTTCATTTTCCGAATTCATTTCCGGCACGCGAGTCTTTCTTTTTTATCTTTCTGCTCATTTCAATGGGGGCGGAGTGCTATGAATACAGGGAGGAAATCGGTAAAATCGATATCGTTGTAATCGGCTCTGTCATGATTGCCGGGTGCGGGGCGCTCTGGTTTTTCTTATCAAAAGACGATTTGGTAAACGGTGTTACGACCTATCTTTGTTCGGCGCTTTTGATTCTTCTTTACGGAGCAATGCTGTATCTTTCGCATTTTACCGGGAAGAGAATTCTGAAGGTGCTGATTCTTGCGGTTGCGTTAATCGAATGTCTTTCCAATACCCTTGCGGTCGGAATCAATTCCACGGTAAACAGGGATGATTATATGAAAGACGGGAAAATCAAAGAAAAAACAATCGCATATCTGGATGAGCAAAATGCAGGGGAGAATGCCGGATTTTACCGGGTTGAAGAATACAACAGAAAATTTATGAATGAGGCAGCATGGAGCGGATACAAAGGCGCCTCCTATTTTTCTTCCACCATTTCGGGAGGAGTGAAGGATTTTTACGAAAATATGGGCTTAAGACATTCCGATGTGGCATATTCCTTCCAGGGTTCATCTCCTTTTCTGACTTCTTTCTTCGGTGTGAAATATATTCTGTCCGGAAAGGAGGAATCACCCGGAGAAACTTTCCGGGGATTTGAGATGAATGACGGGGAAGAGACATTGTATGTGTATGAAAATCTTTATCCGTTAAGCGTCGGATTTGCAATTCCGAACGGAGTGGACGGACGGATGGAGTCGGGGGAAAAAAGACCGTTCCGGAATGAGAATGAATTTGCATCTCTTCTTTTGGAGGATCCGCATGCGCTTATGTTTAAAAAACTTCCGCCCTACGGAACGGAGGAAGGAGAGTATTCCTTCGGCAACAAAAAATCCGTAAAGGGAACGGGCACCGTTTATCAGGTTCCGGCCGGAAAGCATGCATTTTTCTATGTGTTAAATTATGTGGATTCGATTCGCGTGATTGTACAGGATGAAAACCGTAAAACCATTGATTCCGAAAAAGAAACGGATTTAAAATTCCGTCATATCATTGATGCCGGTGTTTATGACGAAGACCGTTTTCTGGTATTTGTCTGCGAGGATGACCCGGACGAGGAATTGTCGTTCCAGTCTTACTGCTTCCAGGAGGATACCTATATTGCTTTAATGAATAAACTCTCCGCAGATCAGTTGGAAGTGGAAGAGTATTCGTCTTCCGCCCTCAAGGGAAAAATAAACTGCAGCCGGGATGAAACACTGCTTTTCTCCATTCCGTACGATGCCGGATTTACGATGTTTGTAGACGGCATTGAAGCAGAACCGGAGGCGTTTGCGGACGCATTTTTGTCCGTGCCGTTAACGGCGGGAGAACACAGGGTGGAAATAAAATATGTTCCGCCCGGGTTTCAGCAGGGATTACTGTTAAGTGTTGCCGGATTCGTACTTGCAGCCGGTTCCTTTCTCCTGTCGGAAATGTACCGGAGAAAAAGTCGGAATAAAACAGCGGCAAAAAACAAATGAACAGGCACAGGGCGGTTGAGATTTCCTTGCAAAGTCCGTTCGTGACTAGTATAATGAGAAAAGTCTGTGATTCGGACGAAACCGGAACGGAAAGCGTCGTGTAATCAGGGCACGACGGTAACATATTTAATTAATTTTCAGAAACGGAGTAGTTGTTATGGAAAAGACATTGGACAAGATTAAGAATCTCTGTAAAGGACGCGGATTTATTTATCCGGGTTCCGAAATATACGGAGGACTTGCAAACACATGGGATTACGGCAATCTCGGTGTGGAACTGAAAAATAACGTAAAACGTGCATGGTGGCAGAAATTCATTCAGGAAAATCCTTACAATGTAGGTGTGGACTGTGCAATTTTAATGAATCCGCAGACCTGGGTTGCTTCCGGACATCTGGGAAGTTTCTCCGATCCTTTGATGGACTGCAAGGAATGCCACGAGCGTTTCCGCGCGGATAAGGTAATCGAGGACTGGGCTCACGAGAACAACGTGACGTTAGAGAGCAGTGTGGACGGTTGGAACGGAGAGAAGATGATGAACTTCATCAAGGAAAACAGCATTCCCTGTCCTTCATGCGGTAAGCACAATTTTACGGATATCAGACAGTTTAACTTAATGTTCAAGACTTTCCAGGGTGTTACCGAGGATGCATCCGCAACCGTATATTTAAGACCGGAAACCGCACAGGGTATTTTCGTAAACTTCAAGAACGTACAGCGTACTTCAAGAAAGAAAATTCCGTTCGGTATCGGTCAGGTCGGCAAATCCTTCCGTAACGAAATCACACCCGGTAACTTTACATTCCGTACCCGTGAATTCGAGCAGATGGAACTGGAATTTTTCTGTGAACCCGGTACGGATCTTGAATGGTATGAGTATTGGAAGAAGTTCTGCAAGGACTGGTTACTTTCCCTCGGTATGAAGGAAGAGGAGCTGCGCTTCCGCGAGCATGATCCGGAAGAGCTTGCATTTTATTCCAAGGGAACTCAGGATATTGAGTATCTTTTCCCGACCATCGGCTGGGGCGAGCTTTGGGGAATTGCAGACAGAACCGATTACGATTTAACCCAGCATCAAAATGTGTCCAAACAGGACATGACTTATTTTGACGAGACCAAAAACGAGAGATATATTCCTTACGTTATCGAGCCGTCGCTCGGCGCAGACCGTATGGTTCTGGCTTTTCTTTGTGCTGCCTACGATGAGGAAAATCTGGGAACCGAGGAAGCACCGGACATTCGTACCGTAATGCATTTCCATCCCGCAATTGCACCGGTAAAAATCGGCATTTTGCCGCTTTCGAAGAAACTCAATGAGGGTGCGGAGAAGATTTACGCAACTCTTTCCAAAAAATATGTTTGCGAATTCGATGATCGTGGAAACATCGGAAAGAGATACCGCCGTCAGGACGAAATCGGAACACCGTTCTGCGTTACCTATGATTTCGACTCCGAAACGGATCACTGCGTTACCGTAAGATTCCGTGATACCATGGAACAGGTAAGAGTTTCCGTGGATGAACTGGATGCGTTCTTTGCGGATAAATTTACATTCTGATCTTAGATCAAAACTTAACGGAATATCGAAAGCCCCTTCCTTCGGGAAGGGGTTTTTTGTTCCGAAAAGATCCGGGAGAACAGACCGGATGGAGAGGCATGCAAAATTGACAGGAACAGAGAAATGTAATAAAATGTCCATGTGTTAGAAAAAACGGGAGGATAGTTTAGCGTTTTTTTTTAAAAAAACAATGAAGTATTCTGCATACGGGGAAAAGAAAAAGATCAACAGGACATGCAAAAAGAAAGGAAAAATGTCATTCTTTCTTTTTTTTGCTGTCTTTTTTTTGTGTTTTGCAAAACCGGTATATGCCTCGGATAATTATGTTCCGATTTCAATCCGGATCCCGTTTTACTGCGAACAGATAGCCCAAAAAGAAGAAGCCTTTTATGAGATCCGGATCCGTGGGATCTCCGAAAATGCACCCCGGCCGGAAGAAGAGAAAGAGATCATTCAATGGGGGCAGGGGAATTTTCTGATCTTTGTAACGGAACCGGGAACATACCGCTACCGAATTACACAATACAAAGGAACCGCAAAAGACGTTGTTTACGATGAAAGTTCTTTTGATGTCTATGTTTGCGTGGTAGATAACGGCGAAGGAAAGCTACACCATACTCTTTCCGTGACAAAGGCGGACAGTGATATCAAACCGGATACGCTTTTATTCGCGAATTATTGTGAAAACAGCACTCCGCCGCCTTCCGATGAGCGGACTTCGGAGAATGAAGATCAAAATACGGCTGTGGATGCGCGCAGCCGGATTTTGAACAGTATGTTTTCGTCCAAAACGGGGGAGAACAATGCTTTTTACGTATCGGCGTTTTTTGCCGGGATGATCCTGCTTGCCATCGGCGCGGGGATCTATGTATCCGGAAAAAAAAGACGGCTGCAAACAGGTTTAACGGATCACGATGAAGAAAGAGTATGACGGATACGGAAAAGAAAGAAAATAAAATGCGACCGGAAGAAAACAAGAGCAAAAACCGGGGGAAGAGGAAAACCGCACTTTCCTATGCCGTTGAATTTTTTGTAAAGATCGCAGCAACGGCAGCGGTGATTGCGATATTGACGATCTTCGTGGTGGGGATCTACGTCAATCACAGCAACAGTAATTATCCCATGATAAAAGACGGAGATCTGTGCATTACATATAAACTCGCGGATCTGGCCGTCGGAGACGAGATCGCATATCTTCGGGACGGAAACGTTGTCTTCGGAAGGATCGTGGCACGGGCCGGAGATGTGGTTGAGATTCGCGACGATAATCTGACGGTAAACGGATACGGCGTTTTTGAAAATGCCGTGTATCCCACCCCTGCGGAGGGAGCGAAGATAGTTTTCCCGTATACGGTCCCGCAGGATACTTTTTTTGTGTTAAACGATTACCGTTCGGATCCCGGGGACAGCAGGATCTGCGGAGGGATCAAAAAGGATCGGATCAAGGGTAAGGTTGTTATGGTGCTTCGGATCAGAGGCATTTGACAATATAAAAAATTTTATGGAGGAAAGTCTAATGAAAGGAAAGACAAAAAAAGTTTTAACGTTCCTGGTCACATCAGTCCTTGCGGTGCTGATGATGGCATCGGTTGCAGGTGCGACCGCCAACTATACCGCTGTTACGGGTACATCAACGACATTCACCAAATATCTTGTTGTTCCCTCGGATGCAAATATTCCGAACAAAACATTTAATTTTTCCATCGCTGCGGGAACTGCAGTGGTCGGAAGCACGGACAGCATGCCGATCTATGCCGGGGATGATGCCGCAAGAGTTACGGGAACCCCGACCATCGCTGCCGATCAGGCGGCATTTGTTTCCACGGATACCACCACGGCAGGGGCTGCGAATGACGGGATCGCCAATGATATCGGGAAAAAGTATGCGTCCAAAACGGTGACGATCGATTTTTCTTCCGTTTCCTACAAGGAACCGGGTGTGTATCGCTATGTTGTAACGGAAGATACCACGGCACCAACCGGTGTTAATTTTGACACGCAGGTAAATAGAACTCTGGATGTGAACGTGATCGATGACGGCGGAACGCTTAAGATCGATTCCTATGTGATGTATTACGGTGAAGTGACGTCTGCGCAGAGTAAAACCGACGTAAAGGCCGATACGGATACCAAAAAAGCAAAAGCGAGTGGTATCAAAGTCGGAGATAAGTGTAACAGTTATGTGAATTCTTATCCTTCCCAGAATCTCTACGTCGGAAAGAAGATCGACGGCAACCAGGCATCCAAAGATAAGTATTTCAGATTTACCGTGAAGATCACCGGCGCAGGAAGCGGTACGGTGATCAATGTGGGCGGAGACTATACGACTGCTGCCATCGCAAAGGACGTTAACGGTGCAACGACCATTACGGATGCCGATCTGGCAGGCGCAGACACCTATACCAACCCGGGTACGATTACGGCAGATGCAAACGAAGAGGCTACGGCGGTCTTTTATCTGCAGGGAGATCAGTATGTGAATCTGATGGGGATCCCTACAGGGGCTGTCTATATAGTAACGGAAGATGATTATTCTTCAGACGGCTATGTCAGCACGGCTGCTTCTTCAACCGCTTCATTTACCATCGGAACGGATCCGAATACTCTGACCTTTGATGATGCGACCACCGGAACGGTCGCAGACGGAGAGGATGTTTATACAGGATACAAAAACGTGAAACAGGGAGTGATCCCTACAGGCGTCATCTTATCCGTAGCACCCTGGATCATTGCCGGGATCGTTGTGATCGCAGGTGTTGTATTCTTTGCGATCCGTTCCCGCAAAAAATATGAAGAAGAGTAATCCGGGATTTTTAAGTCCCGTAGTATAAAAGGAACGGATATATGAAAAAGTTTTGGGTTTGGATGAATATCATATATGAAAGAGCCATGTTCCTGGTATTTGCGGTGGCCCTTCTGGTGGTGGCATACGGATTGTATGATGCCTGGTATGTGTACCGGAAGGCTTCCGATGACAGTTATCTGAATTACAAACCCGCAGTCGGGGAGGCGATCCCCGAAGAAAGCCCCATAACGGATGATATGGTCGCATGGATCACGGTGGACGGGACCAATGTGGATTATCCGGTAATGCAGGGGCAGACCAATTCCGATTATCTAAACACAAATCCTTACGGGGAATATTCCCTGTCGGGCAGCATTTTTCTCGACTGCAGAAACAGCGGGGATTTTACGGACGATTATTCCATACTTTACGGACACCACATGGAGTACGGAAAAATGTTCGGTGCATTGGATGACTTTTTTGATCAGGATTATCTGGAAAGTCATAAAAGCGGAACTCTGACGGTGGGAAAAACCGCCGGGAAGGAGTATCCGATAGGTATTTTTGCATGTGCGAAAGTGAACGTATATGACAATCAGGCGCTGGATCCGGACGTATTGGAAAACATTACGAAGATCATTGACGGGGAAGCGCAGTACATAAATACCTCCATAAAAAAAAGTGATCATATACTGGCACTTTCCACATGTACGGAACCTGTTTCCAATAACAGGTTGATCGTTTTTTGTTATATTTACGAATAGTCCTGCCAAACGACGGTGGAGGTATCCGCAGAAAAGAGCAGACATTTATCGAAAAGACAGGTTAGAAGGAAGAAAAACCGGTGAGATATCGCAGATTAAAAAAGCGAATATTGAGTTTTCTTACGGCAACCGTGCTGATCATGACGACGCTGACCACACCCCTGACGGTTTTTGCGGATTCAATCCCGCAAGCCGGCACACAGACAGATTCAGGGTCCGTGGAAGTGTGTTCCGAAGAGGATCTTTTACAAAGGGATCTTTCAAAAGAAGATCTTTCGAAAGAAGATCTTTTGAATGAGACCCTTTCACAGGAAGAGTGTTCGAATGAGGAATTCTCTGAAGAGGAACCCGTGAAAGAGGAATTTCCCGAAGAAGAACCCGTGAAAGAGGAGTCGTCCGCAGCAAAGGATCCCGGGGAAAAAATCCCCGATGCCGTTATTTCCGGGGAAGAGATCTCCGATCAGGAGACGGCGGATCGGGACGTTTCAGACAAGGTCCCTTCCGGGAACGATACGACGGATGAGATCGTTTTGGAACCGGCAAAAGAAAACGAATTGCATACGGTTGTATCCGAAAAGTCGGATTCGGCAGAACTGCTGATCTACAGTTCTTCGGATGATTCCACCGTGGAGGTTTTGCCTTCCGATGCCGTGTCGGAAGAGGAAGGCCTGGATGTTTTAAAGGCCTATGAGATCACCGGGAAGGATGAGGAGATCCCGTCAAAGATATCCGGCAGCGGGACCAAAGGACAGACTTCCGGATCGATCCATGAAACGGAAAACAATACGGAGAAAGAGCATGCGTCGGATCCTGACGGCACTTTCGCAAAAGACGGAAATGCAGAGTCGGAGGATGAGGCCGAAGAAACCGGCAGTGCCGGTGATACACAGACCGAAAACGGTGGGGAAGGAGAAAAGGAAACGCTGTATGTGCAGGCGGAACCTTCAAAGGATGTATCCTTATCCACAGACGAGACACTGGCTCTTTATACCGTTGAAGACAATAAAGCTAAAGATGTTATCATCGAAGATATCTCTCTGTCGAGCGAACCCTGTGAGATCGCAGGGGACGTTACGGAGATCGCGCTGGTGAAGGACAGCGGTTACCGTCATCTGAATCTGACGGTATATCCCGAAGAAGGTCTGAAGGACCGGTCTGTAACCTTAGACGGAATGATGCCGAAGGGCGCGGTGGCCGTGGCATCTTTGGCAAATTCTGATGAACAAAACGAGGATGCGGTTTTGATCGCATATGATATTTCCATTCTGAAGGACGGAGCCGAATATCAGCCGGGGGACGACAGACCCGTTCGCGTTCGGATCGAAGATCCTTCCCTGCTTGGCACACAGAATCTGGAAGTATGGCATATCCGCGATGACGGGACAGGGGAAAGGATTACGGACTTTTTGCTGGAAAACGGAAGGATCTCATTTGATGCCACCGGTTTTTCCCTGTATGAGATCGTAGAAATACAGGGATCGGACGAACTGAAGCAGGTCACCACTCTTGACGGACTGAAAGGTGATAATGACGGGGTCGGATTTTTCCTTTTCAATTCAAAATCCACCGGAAAAGCCTTCTATTTTTCCAATACGGCAGCCAATAATCTGATCACCAAAACGTCGGTGAATGATGTTGCGTCGGCGGCAGCATGGCATTTTGAATCCGTGAACGATTCCAACACGGAGTATTATCTTTATACCGAGGTGAACGGCGCTAAGATGTATATGTATGCCGACAGTAACAGGAATATGAGCATTTCCGATACTCAGAAAACGTTATTTAAGGTTCAAAAATTTAACTCCACATCAAATACATTTTATATTTATAAAGACGAAAACGGAAAATGGGGGTTGAACCAGTTCGGCGGAGAGAACGGGAAAGGATACGGATTGTGGAACAATACAAACGATCCCGGATCATCCATCACGGTAGTGAATGCCATTGACAACGGTAGAGACACCCTGGGACTGGACGGAAAAACCTACGGACTTTGTGTCTACCAAAGCGGTAAGACCACCGGAGCCGGAATGCAGGGAAAGGAAAAAACCGTAGGAACGAGCAAAAGACTTGAGGCGATCGAAGCGGGGATCAAGACGAATCCTTTGGATTCTTCGAAGCTGATCGCCACGGATAAAGACCTGACCGAGTGGACGTTTCACTTCCTTTCCGGTGGGAAATATTCGGTCACGACGGAAGTTGACGGAGTTGTAAAATACCTGTGTATTGACGGAAGCAATGTCTCTTTGTCCGAGGAACTCACCGAAAACTGCAGACTTAACGTAACTGCGGGAAGCGGAGACTATGAAGGCAAGATCAGGATCTCCAACAGCAGTAACTATTCTCCGAACCTGTACAGCGGATCGATCTCCAACGGATTCGGAGGGTATAATGATTCCGGTGCCAACGAATGGTTTTATGCATTGACCAAGTCATCCATCAGCGAGGATGATTATCAGGCATTCTCTGCATACAAAGTAAGCGTTTCCGATACCGTGAACGTGGCGAACGGAAAGCAGGTTGTGATATACACCCGTATTTGGAACGATACCGACAAAAAGTATGAATTTTATATTGTTGACAGTAACGGAAAACTCGTTGAGGCTTATGAAAGCGGAGATACATTAAACTGGTACGGCCTTAAGATCAATAACCTTTTATGGGATTTTACGGAGTATTACTACGAAGGGACCACGACTCCGAATTATTATTATGAGTTACGAAACAGTTATTCCGGGAAGTATCTTGCACCCCAGATCGAAAACGGCCAGATCCTTTCCGATTCCCCCATAGGGATCAATCTAAACGGCAGAAAAGAGGGAGATTACAGCTCTACCATCCTTGCATGGGATGATGATTACTATCAGTATGCGGGATTAAAAGATGATGATTCGAATAAAACGATCGTATCGACGGCCATGTCGAAAGCGGACAGCTTCTATTTTGCCGTTTTAGAGCCGGAAGAAGATGTACTGACCACGGTGGAGACGCTGGATAATAACGATTACGGTATCACCATGAAGATGATCGATTACAATGATATTCGGAATTATAACGGGGATCGAAGAGACAGAGCACAGACGGAAGTGATGGGGACCGACACGGTCAAAAGTGCCAAAACGGCATCTGCCGATCTTGTTACGAAGTGGATGGAAAACGGATATCCGACTGCTACGCATACGGATCGTTCTCTTTCGGAGATCTTTCCGGAGACGGGAATGGAGACGGTGAATCACCTGTTTTTGGAAAATACCCATCGGGAAAGCGGATATTTTGAATATAACTGTACCCAGAATTTTGCCACATTGGAGGACAACGGGAACTTCACCGTATATGATCAGGTGGGAACCATAGAAAGCGGTAATAAATCACTGGATCACGGTCAGTTCATGCCCTATAACGACATAGAGGCGGGGAAAAAATCCAAGCTTCACCATAATACCACGGATGAAACAGACCAGATCCTTTCGAGGGATGACCCGAGAAGGGACAAAGCTCTTTACCGGATCGATGAAAATGACGCGAATTTCTATTTCGGAATGGAACTGGAAGCAAATTTCACCCAGACGATAAACGGGGAAGACGCATGGGGCCATGATATCATTTTCGAGTTTACCGGAGACGATGATTTCTGGCTTTACGTGGATGACGTACTTGTGATCGATCTCGGGGGAATTCACGGCGGATTGCCCGGAAGGGTTAATTTCAAAACGGGGGAAGTAAACGTAAACGGAAGTGTTACGGATTTAAGAACACTGTTTACGGAATCCTATGTGGCAAAATATAAGAGCGAAAACGCCGATGCGGAGCCTTCCCAGGATCTGATCGACGCATATCTGGCAAATTTCTTTGACGGCAGCGAAACCGTTTTTAAGGATTACAGTACCCACAATATGAAGGTGTTCTATATGGAAAGAGGAGCAGGGGCTTCCAATCTCCACCTTCGTTTTAACTTAAGTGCGGTAAAACCGGGGCAGGTGATGCTCTCCAAAGAAGTGTCCGGAACGGATAATGTGGATTTCAGTCTGGTGGAATATCCCTTCCAGATCTATTACAAAGTGGATGACGGAAGCGGTATGTTCCGACTTTTGACGGAGAGTACGTCAAATACACCCGTAACGTATACAAACCCGAACAAAACCGTAAAATACATGTCTTCCTACACACCTCCGGGGACAAATGCACAAAGTTACGAGCATGTATTTTTCCTGAATGCGGACGATACGGTATACATTGATTTTCCGGACGATACCATTGAGTATTATATCGTGGAGTGCGGTCTTAATTCGGAAGTATATGATACGGTTTCCTGCAATGATGATGTACTATCCGGAACGACTCCGGTAGAGGGTGTGCACAGGGTGGATTACGGCTGCAGTGTATCCACGGTATCGGACAGACCGGTCGTACGCTATGATAACCACGTAAAAGAAGGAGCCTTAAGAACCTTAAGCATCACCAAGAAACTTCTTAATGAAAGCGGAGACGAACTGACCATAGATGAGGACGCGACAACCTTTTCCTTCCGTCTGTATCTGGAAAATGAGAATGCCACCGGCAGTCTGGATTATGCCAATATGTATCCCTACTGTGTAAAAGACCCGCAGGGCAATTACTGTAAATGGGATGCGACCACCGGCGGGTTTGTTTCCGTAGGAAAGAAGGTAAAAAGCGCACTGACGGAGGAAGAGAAGGAAGCGGTTACCTTCTATACTTCTCCCAACGGTTCCATTTCCAAGATCCCGGCAAATTATACGGTGGAAGTGGACGGACTTTTTGTGGGCAGCAAATTTAAACTGGAAGAAAAAGACAGTGAACTGCCGAGCGGTTATACCCTGAAAGAGTATCGTCGTGAAGAGGGTACCTATCATACGGAAGACGGCGAAAAAAATGAAGGGACCGTCAGGGCAAACGAGTCTCCGGAAATGACGGTGGTAAACCAAAGAGGCTGGGGATTGACGGGGGAGAAGATCTGGAGTGATTCCGCATATGTGGATTCCCATGATCCGATCTTTCTTGCGGTCTACTTAAAAGACGATCAGACGGAGACGTTGCTTGACGGAAGCATCCGCCGTTTAGTATCTCCTGCAAAAAGCTGTTACTGGTTCTTCGATCATCTGGAGAGCGGTTATGATTTCAGCCGGTATGTGGTACGGGAAGTGGAACTGACCAATGCCGTGGTGGACAGCGAGGAAAAGGTAACATCCTATGATTCCATCAGTCTGATCTCCAACGGTGCATCCGTGGATATCAACGCGACTCCCGCGGGAGCGAGCCAGTCGGTATCCTATGGCTATACCGTGGAATATGAGCAGGGAACCGCCACCGGTACGTCGGATCTTAAAAATGCCCGTACGGATACCGTTTCCAATACCAGGGGCGGAGGGATCCAGTTGCGTTTGGGAGAATGGAACGGTACCGATGCGACCAGAACCATACAAACGCCTTTATCAGACGGAGAATTCCTTTTACAGCTTGAAAAGACGACAGCCGGACAGACCGATACCGAAACCATCGGCAGTTATACGACGGACTTTAACGGAATGATCTCAATCCTGTATGAATATGAAATCGGTGAAGACAATGTTTATGTCTTAAAGCAGAATAAGGCACCGGAAGGATATATCGGATATGCACAGGAGGTCCGGTTCTGGATCGAACATACGGATGGTCAGAGAGATACCGTTCATTTACTGAATGCGGAAAATGACGGGTGGGTGAACCATATTGAAAGAGATACCGCGGAAAAACTCATCGCGGACATCAATGTATATAACAGGATCCTTGATCTGGCGGCGATCAAATACGACGGGGATGTGACTCCTTCGGTGGTATTGAAAGATGCCGAATTTGCCCTGTATCGTCAGGTTACGAAAACAAGCGGGGAAAAAGCCAGGGATTACTATCCCATAAGCGGATATACTTCTTTGATCTCCGGGGCAGACGGTGTGATCCCCAAAGTTACAAAGGATCTGCCTGCCGGAACCTATTATCTGAGTGAAAAAAATGCACCCTCCGGATATGCGTTACTGACGCAGGATCTCGTGTTTACCATATCCGATCTCGGAGTTGTGACCTTGGACAGTTATCCCTCCGGGAAAGCGGAACTTGAGGAAGTTTTGTCCGATTCCGGAAAGAAATGTCAGTATCTGATCAAGATCACCAATGTTTCGGAGGATTCCAAAGTAAAACTTACCCTCGGCAAAACCGTCAGCGGAAATATGGGAAGCAGGATCAGGGTTTTTTCATTCACCCTGAAATTCGAAAAAAGCGACGGAGCCGGAGGATACGAGCCCTTAAGCGGAACCTATAAGATCAATGACAGTGAACAGACCGTTACTTTGGATGCACAGGGGCAGACCATTGTCGAATTAAGTCATGACGAGACTTTTGTGATCGAAGGACTGCCGAAGGGGTGCAAAGCTACGGTAACGGAAGCGGATTATTCTTCCGACGGGTATGTTTTGTACGGTCTGAGTGCCGTCGATGATTCCAAGACCACGGAGTATATTAAGGACGGAGTGACGAATTTAAACGTTTCCGGACTTTCCACCGGAACGGACGGAACAAAGAGTCTGGAAATGGTTCTGAATTCCGATACGACGGTGGATGTGATCAATCACCGGCAGGGGGCGATCCCCACGGGAGTTGTCTTAAATACCACCATGCTGCTTTTCGTGGGAGCAGCGGCTGCGGCAGGAATACTATGGACCATACTCAGGAGAAGAAGTCTGATGAGGGAATATGCCCGGATCGGGAGAAAAAAAGAGGAAGAGTGAGATAAAAAAGAGCAAAACCAAAAATATCGGAACGGATCAGAGAAAGGCCGGCGTATGTCGGCCTTTTTAAGTGCCGGAAAGTGTTTTTTTCGACATGTTTGAAATTTCGGAAAGATATAACTTATGTAAACCTATAGAAATTATGTTAACTATGTAAAAAATTATGTTAACCAAAATAGAATTATGTGAACTTAAATAGAATTATGTAAACAATTATTAAAATTCTGTTCATTAAAAGTTTAGAACTAACAGGGGGGATACGGAAAAAAAAAGTAGCGAAAGAGCAGTGGATATGTTATAATTTTTAAGACGTGAAACAATCACGATACAGTAAGGAAGCGGAAGAAATCCCCTGTAAAAGACGGGGAAGGGGCTGCTTGCTTATTTTGCTGTTATTGATTCTGTAACAGCAGCAAACCGACCTCAGTGAAAAACAAATTATAAGGAGGATAAAGGCGGTATGGCAAAGAAATGGGTTTATTTATTTACGGAAGGAAGCGCTGATATGCGCAACACCTTGGGTGGAAAGGGTGCGAACCTGGCGGAGATGACCAACATCGGTCTTCCCGTGCCTCAGGGATTCACCATTACCACGGATGCCTGCACACAGTATTACGAGGATGGAAGAGAGATCAATGATGAGATCAAAGCACAGATTGATGAGTATATCATCAAGATGGAAGAGATCACGGGAAAGAAATTCGGTGATCTGGAGAATCCGTTGCTGGTGTCGGTACGTTCCGGTGCGAGAGCTTCCATGCCCGGCATGATGGACACGATCTTAAACCTTGGTCTGAATGAAGACGTTGTTAACGTGATTGCCGAGAAATCAAACAATCCCCGTTGGGCTTGGGACTGCTACAGAAGGTTTATTCAAATGTATTCCGACGTTGTTATGGAAGTCGGAAAGAAATATTTTGAAGAACTGATCGATAAAATGAAATCCGAAAAGGGTGTTAAGCTGGATGTGGAGCTTACGGCTGACGATCTGAAAGAACTTGCAAACCAGTTCAAAGCGGAATACAAAGCCAAGATCGGTGCAGACTTCCCCATTGATCCCAAGGAACAGCTTTACGGAGCGATCAAAGCGGTATTCCGTTCCTGGGATAATCCCCGTGCCAATGTTTACCGTCGTGACAACGATATCCCTTATTCCTGGGGAACCGCAGTAAATGTTCAGTCCATGGCTTTCGGAAACATGGGCGACGATTGCGGAACCGGTGTTGCATTTACCCGTGATCCCGCGACCGGAGAGAAGGGTCTGTTCGGTGAATTCTTAACGAATGCACAGGGCGAAGACGTGGTTGCGGGTGTTCGTACCCCGATGAAGATCGGCGAGATGGAGCAGAAGTTCCCCGAGGCATTTGAACAGTTTAAAAATGTCTGCCAGACATTGGAGAGCCATTACAGAGATATGCAGGATATGGAGTTTACCGTAGAGCACGGAAAACTTTATATGTTACAGACAAGAAACGGAAAGAGAACCGCTCAGGCGGCATTGAAGATCGCCTGTGATCTTGTGGACGAAGGAATGCGTACCGAAGAAGAAGCGGTTGCGATGATCGATCCCAGAAACCTGGATACCCTGCTTCATCCCCAGTTTGATGCGGCTGCACTGAAAGCTGCCACTCCTGCGGGAAGAGGACTGGGAGCTTCTCCCGGTGCCGCATGCGGTAAGATCGTATTTTCCGCAGAAGATGCAGAAGCCTGGGCAGCAAGAGGAGAAAAGGTTGTACTGGTCCGTCTTGAGACTTCTCCCGAGGACATTACGGGTATGAAAGTTTCCCAGGGTATCCTGACCGTCCGCGGCGGAATGACTTCCCATGCGGCAGTAGTTGCACGTGGTATGGGTACCTGCTGTGTATCCGGATGCGGCGACATCACGATGGATGAAGAGAATAAGAGATTTACTCTTGCCGGAAAAGAATATCATGAAGGAGACTGGCTTTCCATCGACGGAACCACCGGAAATATCTATGACGGCAAGATTGCCACGGTAGATGCGAAGATCGCCGGCGAGTTCGGAAGAGTAATGGAATGGGCAGACAAGTACAGAACCCTGAAGGTTCGTACCAATGCGGATACTCCCGCAGATGCAAAGAAAGCAAGGGAACTGGGAGCGGAAGGCATCGGCCTTTGCCGTACGGAGCATATGTTCTTCGAAGAGAGCAGGATCGCTGCATTCCGTGAAATGATCTGTTCCGATACCATTGAGGAAAGAGAAGCGGCTCTTGACAAGATTTTGCCTTATCAGCAGGATGACTTTGAAAAACTGTATGAAGCTTTGGAAGGATGCCCTGTTACCATTCGTTTCCTGGATCCTCCTCTTCATGAATTCGTTCCCACTGAGGAAGCCGACATTCAGAAACTGGCTGCTTCGAAGGGAAAGAGCGTAGAGCAGATCAAAGAGTATATCAATTCCCTGCATGAATTCAATCCTATGATGGGACATCGTGGATGCCGTCTTGCGGTTACCTATCCCGAGATCGCCAAGATGCAGACCAAGGCGGTCATTCGTGCGGCATTGAAAGTAAATGCGGCTCATCCCGACTGGAATCTGGTTCCCGAGATCATGATCCCGCTGATCTGCGAAGTGAAGGAATTAAAGGTTGTAAAGAAGATTGTAACGGATACTGCCGATGCCGAGATCAAGGCAGCGGGAGCAGATCTGAAATATGAAGTCGGAACCATGATCGAGATTCCCAGAGCTGCACTTACAGCCGATGAGATCGCAAAAGAAGCCGATTTCTTCTGCTTCGGTACCAACGATCTGACCCAGATGACCTTCGGTTTCTCCAGAGACGATGCAGGAAAGTTTTTGAGCGCATATTATGACACCAAGATCTTTGAGAGCGATCCGTTTGCAAAACTGGACCAGAACGGTGTCGGAAAACTGATGAAGATGGCAATCGAATTAGGAAAGCCCGTAAATCCGAATCTCCATTTCGGTATTTGCGGCGAGCACGGCGGCGATCCCCAGTCCGTTGAATTCTGCCATAAGATCGGTTTGAATTATGTATCCTGCTCACCGTTCCGTGTTCCGATTGCAAGACTTGCAGCAGCACAAGCAGCAATTGCCAATAAGAAGAATTGATAGATACCGGCAATAGTTTTATACACTTTTGTTTACAAAATTTATATCTGAACCTAAAGGGAAAGCAAATTGCTTTCCCTTTTCATTTGGTTAAGAATGCATAAAGGAAATTGTTTTGAATTTCGGGTTTTGCTATAATTATTATGTGTCCGTGCTAAGAGCGTTCGGATCCGGTATGTTCCGTTTGGTAATTAATAGAACGATTATTTTACATACTTACGGCTGATTTTTATAAAAAATATGTAAGGGAGTCTCAGGTGGTAGATATAGGAAATTTTGCATCTTCATCTTTTGACATATTCGATATCAATCTGGTTCAAAAAGAAGTAGATGGCGGTTCGGTTTCTGTTGATCAGATTGACGAAGCTGCAGGAAATAAACCAAATGCAAAATCGATTGTTATTTCCGGTTTAAAGCAGGACACTTTCGATTATTTTGTTAAGAAATACGGCCAACAATTTGAAGCCATCTCCTTTTGGAAAAATAAACTGGTAGAGGATCTTTCTCTGCTGGGAACACTGAAAGAAATACAGTTTGAATCATTATTGGAAGAGAAAAGGCATGTGCAGTTAAAATAAGGTCTGAATAACTAGGGGGAAATTAAATAACCAGAGTCAGTTATAATAAGGCGATAGATTCACATATGCTTTTTATTGATGCAGAGGGCGGGGAAGAGCAGCTTAAAAAGGCTGACGATGAACTTAAAAAATTGGCTATCTTCAGACAGATAGGAACCATAAGAGCATAGTTTTGATCGAATTTATGCTAAACGATACTCCGGGGAGTGTAACGGAAGTGCTTCGTCTGATTGACAATTATCAGCTTAATATTTCATTTATCAGTTCCCAGGAAAACGGCTCCGGTTATCAGGCTTTTAAAATGGGTCTTTTTGTTGAAGATGAAAAGACGATAGAAGAGTTTTTAGCGAAAGCCCGGGAAGTCTGCCCCGTGAGGGTAATTGATTATAATCATTCGGAAAAGATATTTGACAACAGTATCTTTTATCAGTCATTTGTTTCGGGATTAATGAAGTTGTCAAATCTTCCGGAGAATAAAAGAAACGAATTGCTGGTTAACTCCAATCTGATTATGCAAATGCTGGATGAACAAGGCGTTTCCTCGTATAAAACATTCGAAAGCATAAGTAAGTTTGCAGAGCTGCTTTTCAAGTGCAGAGGTGACAATTTCTCTCCCGGAATAAACAAATATCAAATAACCGATAAGACCCAAATTACGGTAATTGAACCTCCTTGCGGTAGTAATACGGTTATTATTCATAGTAACGACGAAGTATTATTTGTTGATTCGGGATATGCTCTTTACAAAGAAGAGATGATAAAGATATTCAAAGAATTATTGCCTGACTTTGATACCATAACCAAACGCATTTTTGTTACTCACGCGGATGTTGATCATTGCGGATTACTGCCTTTATTTGATGAGGTATATGCGTCGATACTTACCAAAGAATGTCTGGAACTTGAATATAAGGGGGATGATGGTTTCCGCGAACAGAATCCGTTGCATAAACCCTATGTAAATATATGTAAGACACTGACTTTCTATAACCCTCCGAAATCCGATGTGATTAAAACAGTGGGCACTAAAGATAAGTCACAGGAAAAACCGATAGAGCAGACAGGATTTTTTGATTTCGGAGAACTGCATTTTGAGGTTTATCAGGGCAAAGGCGGACATCTTTTGGGAGAAAGCGTTCTTTTGGACTATGATCATAAAATAGCTTTCACGGGAGATATCTATGTTAATGTTCACGGCATGACGCCCGAGCAGGCCGAGTATAACAGATATGCACCCGTTTTAATGACTTCGGTTGATACCGACAGTAAATTGTGTTCGGAGGAAAGAAATGCCATTATTCAACGACTCGGAGTTGGAGAATGGAGAATATTCGGAGCTCACGGTCAAATGAAAGAGTATAGTTTGAGAACAGAGTAAAGTGATAAATGAGATATAATACTACTGTGTCCGCTCAATATTATCAGGAAAGCGGACGGATCGTTATGAAGCTTTTTTAAAGAGCAGGTACTGTAATACCTGATTTTTTTTTGATATAATAAATCTGTATGTAGTTTAAATCGAAAACAAAGGAAAAACTTTATATGAACGAAATAAATAAAAAGAACGGAAAGAAAATTCTTCGGAACATATTGATTATTGCAGGCATTGTGATTGTTGTGGCGGTAACGGGGTATGTTGTTTATACAAAACATATGCATTATGAAATCGAGCCGCATGAATCCTATAACATTACGGGAAGAGACGGTGTATTTCCGGATTCCTCCGTTGTTTATATGACAAAGGATATCTCGCCGGAAGGACTGCAAAAAGCATATGATGCGCTGGGGGTGGAACTCCCCGGGAAAGTAGCGGTAAAACTTTCAACTGGGGAAGCGGGAAATCCCAATCATCTTGACCCGCAGTTAATCAGGGATCTTGTACAGAGAGTGGACGGTACCATTGTGGAATGCAATACCGCATACGGCGGCTCGAAAAGAATGGAAACCGAAATGCATATGCAGGTAGCCCGTGACCACGGATTTACGGAAATTGCCGATGTGGATATCATGGACCGTGACGGGTATATGGTGATACCTGTGGAAGGCGGTACGATTTTAAAAGAAAACTGGGTCGGAAAGAATCTAGCAGAGTATGATTCGGTTCTGGTTTTAACACATTTTAAAGGTCATCCGATGGGCGGTTTCGGAGGCGCCTTAAAGAATATTTCCATCGGAATCGCATCCTCCGAAGGGAAAGTCCGCATTCATTCCGGCGGTAAACTCAAAAAACCGACGATTACATTATCGGCGATAGTTACCAATCAGGATGTTTTTACGGGTGCCATGGCAGAGGCGGCCAAATCCGTTTATGATTATGAAAATCACGGGCAAAACATTGTTTTTATCAGCGTTATGAACCGGATGTCCGTGGACTGTGACTGTGTATCGGATCCCGCTGATGTGGATATGCATGATATCGGCATTTTGGCATCCCTCGATCCCGTGGCTTTGGACCAGGCCTGCATCGATCAGGTTTTTGAAGCGGAGGACGGTGAAAGCCTGCAGAACAGAATCCTTTCCTTAAACGGACTTCATATTTTAAGCCATGCAGAGGAAATCGGTTTCGGAAACCGGGCTTACCGTCTGGTTAATCTTGATGGGGAATAAAAGAGACGGAAATGGTTTTGGAAATTCTGAAACGGGAATTCATATATGTCGGTTACTATTTTGTAAGACAGCTGTCTCAGATTTTCGGATACTGGGTTGCCGGAATGGTAATCGGGTCGGTAGTGTCCGTATTTTTCAAAGATAAAATACACGGCCTGATGCGAAACATGAAAGACGGCGGAGCGGGACTGCCGGGAATTATTCTGGCATCCGTTCTCGGAATAGCATCTCCGCTTTGTATGTACGGAACCATTCCGATTGCTGCGTCGTTTTCCAAAAGCGGGGTGAAAGATGAGTGGCTTGCGGCATTTATGATGAGTTCGATTCTTTTGAATCCGCAGCTGATTATATACAGTGCGGCACTCGGAACACCGGCGCTTATCGTCCGGATTGTCAGCTGTTTTCTCTGCGGAATCACGGCAGGAGTACTGATCCGGATTTTTTTCAAAAAGAAATCGTTTTTTGATTTTAAAGGTTTTGAGGAACCGAAGAATAAAGATACCGATCCGAATCTGTTTCTGCGCTTTTTAAAAAATCTATGGCGGAACCTGAAAGCGACCGGGCTTTACTTTTTCATCGGTGTTTTGTTATCGGCCCTGTTTCAAAGGTATATTCCAAAGGAGGCCATGACGTTTTTATTCGGCGGTAACGAGGCCTGGGGAGTCCTGATGGCGGCTACAATCGGAGTACCGTTATATGTCTGCGGGGGAGGAACCATTCCGATTCTGAAGGGCTGGCTTGCTTCCGGGATGAGCATGGGAAGTGCGACTGCATTCATGATTACGGGACCTGCAACGAAAATTACGAATTTGGGCGCATTAAAGGCGGTTCTCGGAATCCGGAATTTTATTCTGTACTGGGTTTATGTAATCGTGTTTTCGCTTCTGTCGGGGCTTTTGGTTAATTTGATTTTTATCAGTGTTGTGTGAACGGAGGTTTAGAATGGCAAGAGTATCAACAAAAGAAAACAAATCCATTTATCAGAGAGTGCGTGAGGAAAAGGGGCTAAGCCGTGAGAAGGCCAGCGAACTTTTGGAATATATTACGCCGGAGCGCCTTGAGAGAATCGAGAACAGCAAGTTTGACGCAAAGCCGGATGAAATCATGACAATGGCGGAAAAGTATCAGATGCCGCAACTTTGCAATTATTACTGTGCAAACGAGTGCGCCATCGGAAAACATTACGTTCCGGAGATTCAGATGAAGGACTTGTCCCAGATTGTTCTCGAGATGCTCGCATCCCTTCATTCCATTCAAAAAAGCCAGGACCGTTTAATTGAAATTACGGCGGACGGAAACATCGAGAACGAGGAAATGGATGATTTCGTAAATATTCAGGAAGAACTTGAAAAAATCTCTCTTTCCGTGGAAACCATGCAATTATGGGTGGAGAAAAAAATCGCATCCGGAAATATCGATTTTGCAATGTATCAGGAAGCTGTCGAAAAGAGAAAATCAATCAAAAAATCCTGACAAAAGAAGGCTGTTTGAAGGTAACCAGCAGGGAAGAGACGGAGGAATGTCATGACGGACGGCGAAATCAGCAGTTATATGAAAAAAGTTTCCGGATTTATGGTCGGAAGTTTTATATTATGGATTATCATTGTCTGCTATCAGCTGATTGCGGGTATTTTTACCATGTTCTGGGGATACGGTATCGGAACGCTTTTGCTGATGGTTTATAATCTGATCGGATGCATCCGCTATGCAAAGCAGATTTCCGTTATCCGAAACTGCAGTACTAAGGACGAGGCTGCCTGGGTTGTCCGGTATTTCGAAAATTCCATTCCGATTTGCTGGGTATTTTTGTTTGTTAACCTGATTTTCGGCGGTGTTCTGGGATTTGCCGGTAATCTTTACGATCTGATTCTGGCATACCGGGTAAAGAAAAAGAAGGATGAACTGCTCGGACAGACATTTTACGGAAATTACAGGGAAGAGCCGTAAGAATATACATACAGGAAATATTGCAAAAGCGATTTCGGAAGCTTTGCCGGCTTAACCGGAAAGGTACTGCGCAAGAAGAAATCCGGGAATAACGACAATTAAGAAGAAAATCCAGCTGATTAACGTAAACACCTTTATGAATTTCATACCGTTTTCCGGGTATTCCCTGACATAAATCCGATAGTTAATGACACTTGCCAAAGAGCCGATTAACGAGCATAAGCCTGCGGTATCGGCACCGTAAATAAGAGCCTTGAAATTTTCCGTGAAAGGATATAACACGATAGTCGCAGGCACGTTAGAGATAAACTGCGAGAGAACTATTACGGAAAAATATTCCCGCCCCGTTACCACTTTCTGCAAAAACTCCGATATCTTCGGGTTTCCGGTAATGGCGGAAGAGAAGATAAAGAAGCAGAGGAAGGTTACCAGAAGCACGTAGTCAACCTTTAAAAAGAGTCTGATATTCAGAATCGCAACGGCAATTATCACAGCCAGAATGGCAAACGGCCACTGTTTTGTTCTTGAGACAATGGTCCAGATAATCATTACAAATAAAACCAGATATCCGATTCTCCTGTGGCGGAGCTTCGGAGCCCAGTCTTTCGTGACGTTTTCGTCCGTATAAAGAATTTCTTCTTTTATGTCTTTCCGGTATAAAAACAGAATAAAGAGAATCAGCAGAATGCCGGAACTCACACAGAGCGGGGACATCATGAAAATGAAGTTGCCCGCACTTTTTCCGGACTGCTCAAACAGAAAAAGATTCTGCGGACTTCCGAAGGGCATCAGTAATGATCCGCGAATGGCGGCAATGTTTTCAAACGTGATGACCGGAAGGATATAATGTTCTTTTCCGCCGGCACGGAATAACAGTATCGTTAACGGAACGAATATAATCAGGGAAACATCGTTGGTAACGAACATGGAGGAGAAGAACACACCGAAAACGAGGAACATGGACAAAATTGCCATGGTCTTAAATTTTGTTCCGAACCGGATGACCGGACGGAAGATATTTTCCTGCTTGAACCCTTCTAAAACAGTCAGCATCATAAAAAGCGTTCCGAGTGTATGCCAGTCGATTTTGGTAAAGAAATCAGCCTTCGGAGGGGTAATGAATAACGAGATAATCGCTGCAAGCACGGAAACGGTCAGCATCGGTTCTTTTTTCAGGAAGGTAAGTACTTTTTTCATAGATTCATTATAACATTGCAAGGAAAGATGTAGTATAATATATGGGTATATTTTTGCAAATGGCAAAAATAAGGAGCGAAAACGATGAAAAATTATGAGAGCAGCTTACGAAATGACAAAGTGAGCCTGAAATTCAGAAAAAGTGCCCGGGACCTGTATTCGGCAGGCATCGGAATTATGGGGTACGCTGTCTGGGGTGTGCTGAGTGTATTACTGCAATATTATTTTGATTCGAACAATATGCTGGATGCTTTAAAGGCATCCGTAAAATCGTTCATATCGAATATTAAAATGATAGACGGTACCGCAACCAAAGTAGTGTTTGCCATTGTGGTAATTTTAATTGTACTTTTTATTCTGTCTCTTATTCTCGGTGTGACGATGCTGGAGGTATATATCGGTTATACGGCCTGCAGGGAATGCCTAGGGAAAAAGCGTGGTGTTGTATATATCATTCTGGCATTTTTTCTGGTCCTCATTAATCTGTTTGCCGCCGTCAGCAATGCTTATGCTATCAGCAGCATGATAAGGGGCAACGATTTTTATATCGACAAATATTTTGATACGGACGGAATCTTTGAATTTTTAACCAGATTGTTTAACATTTCTTTGAAGGATTTCGCATCCCTGTTACTTTCCTTAACCAATGCAGTGATCGGAATCGAATTAATTGTAAATGCATTCAAAGTAAAGGCACTTCGGAAAAAAATGGCAGGAGGTGGTATCAGTGAACACTGATTTTCATTATTATGCGACTTACTGCACTGCCGTTCTGGCCGGCTATTCCCACGAAGAAGCCTGCGAAATATGCTACAGTGCCCAGTTTGTGGATTTTTGCTCAAAGACTTTTTTATCCAGCATTAAGGGCCCGTTATCGGCGGCTACATCTCAGCTTGCGGTGGAACTGGTGGAGCAGAAGACGGACATCCTGGGGCTTCAGGATATTACCAGAATCTGGTCGTCCTTCCATTTCCTGCCGTATGATTTACATGCGAAGAAAAAACACTGTTCGAGAATTTATCTGAACAAATACCGGTTAATCTGCAATTCAAACGGAAAGCTGGTTGCAGATACCGTGAATCTGGCAAAAAACAAAACGCTCCAGGCAGTCGGAATTGCGATGCATGTGACAGCAGATACCTGGGCGCATAAGTATTTTGCGGGAACCCCTTCGATGGTAATCAACAATACGGACCGGTTTTTCTATGAGGTCCTTCCGGAAGGAGATTCCTATTCCGTCAGACAGCTGAAATTTTCCCATAACCCCGGTGCAAAGGATGATCCGGAAAACGGAGTCTATGTCAATTCCCTTTACCAGACCAGTGAAAACACGGTTATGAATTTAGGACACGGAAGAGCGGGACATCTTCCGGATTACAGTTTTATCCGCTATAAATATCTGCCGGCATGGGCTGATTATGAGGAGGTTTTAAAGGATAATCCGTCGGATTATCTGCATGCCTTCGCCCAGCTGGTTTACGCAATGCGTTATATCCGGGGAGAGGTTGAAAATTTTGAATTAAATACCTATGCATGGGATATCATCGAACCTTACCGCGGGGAAATCGAAACAATACTGGAAAAACGGCAGACGGACGATGCTGCCGACTGGAAGGCGCTCGGGGAGAAAATATCGGGCAAAACCATACCCGATTTTGACATTGACCGGTATAAAGAGGAGTATAAAACAGCGTCAAAAGAAGAAAAGAACAATACCTTTCTCGGAAAATTTATTCTGGGCGCGCTTGCGCAAAAAAGCATGGTTACGGGTAAAATCTACAAATCCGGTAATCCGATTGCGGGTGTTTCCGTTGATTATAAGAAAAACGGATTTGCCGGAATTAAGGATTATATGAAGCTGATAGAATATGCGAACGGAGGAAAAGACGATGAGTAAGGGAAAACGTGTCGCTTCGTTTCTGAGCGGTATTATCACAATTCTTTTAAGCTTTTTGATGTTCTATTTTCCAAAACTCGGAATGATGATTATCGTGTTCATTATTTCCTTTACCCTTTTGGGATACGGAACCAGACTTTTGACACATTATTCCACACTTTCCAGGCATATGGTCGGCGGCAAGGTTATTTTGTACATCGGCATGGTGATTTTTAATCTCGGAATTCTTACATTAACCGCAGCCAGTGTCGGAAAACTGCCGGTTTTCATTTACCTGTTTGTTTTATTTATATTTACCGGTGCTTTGGACATTATGAAAGCATTTGAAGAAAAGAAGAACAAAGCACGGTTCTGGTTCTGGCGTCTGCTTTTCGGACTGTTTGCGGTGATGCTCGGAATCCTTTCGGTAGTCAGCTGCTTTGTATTAAAATCATCGGAAGGACTGAACTTTCTTTTCTGTACCGTTCTTTTTTATTCCGGATTTGTCAGAATTATCAAAGCATTCCGTAAGACTGCGATTGTTTATATTCAGTAAAAGAAACATGAGGAGAGAATAGCGTGTCCGATCAGGTCAGATATGATGCCTTTATCAGTTACAGACACTGTAGCCCCGATAAAGAAATCGCCGAAAATTTGCATAAGGCCCTGGAGAATTTCCGCCTGCCCCATGCTCTTTCGAAGAAAGTCGGAAAGAGAAAACTGGAACGGGTTTTTCGTGATGAAGCGGAACTCGCGGTAAGTGCCGAGCTTTCCGAAGAAATCGAAAAAGCACTTCTTTCCTCCGAGTACTTAATCGTAGTCTGTACTCCGAGGCTTCAGGAATCCGAGTGGTGCATGAAGGAAATCGATACCTTTTTAAAAATTTCCGACCGGAATCACATCCTGTTAGTCCTGGGAGAAGGAGAACCGGAAGAATCATTTCCTGAAATATTAACTTACGAGGATGTGGAGAAAATAACCGGGGACGGGCAGATTTTTACCGTTCGCGAAAAGAGGGAACCTCTTGCGGGAGACTGCAGGGGAGAGACAAAAAAGAAACGGAAAGAGGCGTTTAAGAATACCGTACTGCGTCTTTGTGCAACCATGTTCGGTGTTCGCTTCGATGATTTAAAACAGCGTCAGAAAGAGCGGAAAATGCGGACAAATGCTGTTGTTTCCGGTCTGATTTTTCTTGTTGTATTCTGTACTGCGGCACAGAATACTTATTTCTTAATTCAAACCCATAACCAGAATATAATAATCATGGATAAACTTGCAACGATTACGGCCAGTTCTTCTCAGGAACTTTTGAACGACGGACGGAGAATGGATGCCATGTATGCCGCAAGAAGCGTACTTCCGGATACGGACAAAGAAGGATATAACGAGGATGCTTACAGGGTTCTTCAGGATGCAATGAATCTGTATATGTCCCCGAGTATTTATGCTCCGGAAAAAACAATTCCGATTTATCCGGATACGGGAAAACTGAATGCGGATGCAAGTCTTTTACTTTGTCACGACAATTCCTGTTTTTACAGTGTGACAGAAGTGAAGACGGGAGATGAAATCTGCAATTTTGAAGCGGATGAAACGACGGTAGTTGAGTTCAGCGGGAAAAATGGAATTCTGAAGTATGACGGTAACGAATTGATTTATTTGAATCCGTATACGGGGGAGGAAAAAGAAATTGTGGTTCTGAAACTCGATCCCGAAAAAGCTTCGTATCAGATTTGTTCCGTTCCGGACGGCAGTATCTCCGAGGTTGTATTAAATGATGCCGTATATGCGGTTTCAGACGGGGAAATACTTTATAAACTGAATAAAGAATTACTGAAGATAGGAAAAGATGAATATATCAGCAATCTCTCTTTTTCGGAAGACGGATTATACGGTGTCATCGGTATTTTGGAAAAAGATGTTTATACCCACGTAAGAATGATTGCGTTTGAAACCGTAAGCGGAAAGATTCTGGCAAGGTTTGACGATGACTGTGAAAATGAAGAGATTTTATCGGACGTTGTTCCCGGTGAGAAAGGATTCTTTTATCTGATAACAACGGATGATAATTTATCGATTATCCGGTTTTTTGATTATAAAAAAAATAAAATAACCGGGGAGTATAAACTTACGGGCGAATATTATTGCAATATGTCCTGGATTGGCGACGTAATCGGTGTCTATTCTTCGGAACAGATTGCATTATTTGATTCGAACCTGAATTTACTTGCGCAGCGCGGAAATACAGGTTTTCCGGTCGGAGTTCTTGAGTATGAGGGTACGCTTGCATATATATTACCGGACGGAAAAATGTATTTCTGGGATAAGGAATATCAGTCATTCTGGTCAAAAAACGTTTTTCCTCAGAATGTAACCTTTCCGAATTATCTGGATTCAGTGGAATTCAGGAACGATGAATTCTTTGTTTTCCGTGAAGGAAAAGATTATGTCACGGAATATAAACCGTCCCGTACGGAATGCCTGACACCCGCTCAGGAAGCCGAGTTTGACCTTAAGTATTATGATAATCCGTGGCTTGATGAATTCGCGGATGAAATTGCACGGACGGAGAATTTTGAGATTGCATCCAGTGCCGTTTCCAGTGACAAAAAATATGCGGTTGTCCAGTCAAAGGATTATCAATTATGGATTTATGACGTTGAAACAAAACAACAGGTCCGGAAACTGTATGCGGAAGAGGGAGCTGTTCTCAATTTCTTTTACTGCCAGAAGGCAGACTGCTACCTGATTGAGTTCGGCGGAATAACGAATTACGGTGTCGGTATTTTTGACAATGAATTTCATTATAATGCATATATTCCGCAGTCCTATATCTCGGGTACCGTAGCAGGAACGGACGATCCCGTAATCGCTCTTTCTGATTATCAGGATTATATGATTACCCCGCTAAGTTATGAAGACGTAATAAAAAGGGCGGACGAGGAACTGGCCGGATACACTCCGGATGTAAAGTTTTTGGAGAAGTACGGTCTGAATTAATGCATGGAAACCTGAACGATTTTGCACGATTTTACATACGAAATGACTGACTTTGGCAGATTTTACTAAAAAAATTAATTTTATTTGTGGAGAATTTTGGTTGATTTTGACTGAGTTTGACCGTATTATAATTCTTGTAGGGAGTAATACGATTGAATTCGGTCTTTTTTATTGAATCGGTCATGAACATGCAAAGGAGGGGCAATATGATTTATACTGTAACCTTCAACCCGTCTTTAGACTATATCGTAACTGTTGATGATTTCAAACTCGGTCTTACAAATCGGACTACGTCCGAGTTAATGCTTCCCGGCGGGAAGGGCATTAATGTTTCCATTGTATTATCCAATCTGGGAATCGAGAATACGGCGCTTTATTTTGCGGCAGGTTTTGTCGGAAGAGAGATTACCGCAAAGGTTAAGGAAAGCGGGATTCTGGCGGATGCAATAGAAATCGGGGAAGGGTGCTCGAGAATCAATCTGAAATTAAAGAGCATCGACGGAACCGAAATCAACGGTATGGGACCGGAAATCAGTCCGGAAAAACTGGAAGTTCTCATGACAAAACTGGATGCATTGAAAGAAGGAGATACGCTCTGCCTTGCAGGAAGCATTCCGTCCAGTATGCCGGGCACGATTTATTCGGATATCTGCAAAAAGCTTGACGGAAGAGGAATCCGGATTGTGGTGGATGCAACAAGGGATCTTCTGGTAAATGTTCTTGAGTATCATCCGTTTTTGATTAAACCGAATAACCATGAACTCGGCGAGATTTTCGGTGCGGAATTAAAAACAAGAGAAAGCGTTGTACCGTATGCAAAGAAACTGCAGGAGATGGGAGCACAGAACGTATTAATCTCCATGGCAGGCGAAGGCGGAGTACTGGCAGCGGCGGACGGAGGTATCTATATGTCCGAGGCACCGAAAGGAAAACTTGTAAACGGCGTCGGCGCGGGAGACTCCATGGTGGCCGGATTTTTATACGGATTCCTGGAAAAAGGAGAGTATGAATACGCTTTTAAGATGGGACTTTCGACAGGTTCTGCAAGTGCGTTTTCGGAATATCTGGCAACAAAGGAAGAAGTGGAAGCGGTTTATCGGAGTTTAGGCCACTGATCGGGCGGCAGACATTGTGACAAAAAAGAAACAAAAGGAAACAGAAAAAAAGCGAAACAGAACAAAAAGCAAAAAAGAAAAGGAGGAGAGAGTATGAGAATTACGGAACTTCTGGATAAGCGGAGCGTTGATCTGAATGCGGCGCCGAAATCCAAAAAGGAAGCCATGGACATGGCGGTAGAACTCATGGCGGCAAGCGGAAAAGTTCAGGATAAGGAAGCTTACCGGGCACTTGTTTACGCAAGAGAAGAAGAAAGCACGACAGGTGTCGGAGAAGGAATTGCAATTCCTCACGGAAAAGGTGACTGCATCGATAAGCCCGGACTTGCGGCAATGATTATTAAGGACGGTGTGGATTACGAAGCACTCGATGACGAACCTGTCAATATCCTTTTCTTAATTGCGGCACCCGATACCAAGGACAATGTTCATCTGGATGTGATGAGTAAATTATCCATGATGCTGATGGATGAGGATTTTCGAAACAACCTGATCAATGCAAAAGACGTGGATGAATTCCTCGCAGTCATTGACAAGGCGGACGAAGAAAAGAAGAGCGTGGATGAAGGTCTTGCAGATGTGGTAATTGATGCAGGAAGCAGGTATCTGGTAGCGGTAACAAGCTGTCCGACCGGTATTGCACACACCTATATGGCAGCAGAAGGACTGGAGAAGGCAGCATCCAAAGCGGGAATCCCGATTAAAATCGAAACCAGAGGATCTTCGGGTGCAAAGAATACACTGACCGCGGATGATATTAAAGATGCACTTTGCGTAATCGTAACCGCTGATGCGAAAGTTCCGATGGAACGTTTTGCGGGAAAGAAAGTCATTCAGCGAAAGGTTGCAGACGGAATCAATAAGGCCGACGAACTCATTTCCCTTGCATTGTCGGGAAATGCGCCCGTATTTAACGGCGGCGGAGCCGAGGAAGCAGGCGAGAGCAAGTCTTCCGAAAAGAGCGGCGTAGGACATAAAGTTTATACCTGGCTGATGAGCGGTGTATCCCATATGCTTCCGTTCGTTATCGGCGGCGGTATTTTAGTGGCACTTGCATTCCTTGTTGATACGATTGCCGGATACGGTGCAACCGGCGGCGGAGATTTCGGCAGCATCACACCGCTTGCGGCATTCCTGAAATATGTCGGCGGACTGGCAATGGGTCTGATGGTTCCGGTTCTCGCAGGTTATATCGCATATGCAATTGCAGACCGTCCCGGTCTTGCGGTTGGTTTTGTAGGAGGTATTCTTGCCGCAAACGGAAATGCAATTCTTTCCAACTTCGGTTTTGCATCCGGAACGTTAATGGACGGAAAGGCAGTCGGCGGTTTCGGACAGTTTTTGATGAAATTTGCATTCCAGCAGCCTGACGGCGGTAATACCGTATCCGGTTTCTTAGGCGGTATTGCAGCAGGTTTCCTTGCAGGATTTCTGGTACTCGGTCTTCAGAAGATCGGGGAAAAATTACCGGCTGCACTTGACGGTTTAAAGCCTACCCTGATTTACCCGCTTGTCGGTATTTTCTGTGAAGGCGTGATTATGTGCTTCGTTTTAAATCCCGTAATCGGACTGATTAATACCGGTCTTGCAAATGCACTTACCGCTATCGGAAGCGCAAACATGGTTTGGCTGATGGGACTGATTCTGGGTGCCATGATGGCAATTGATATGGGCGGTCCGATCAACAAAGCCGCTTATGTATTCGGTACCGGTATGCTGGCGCAGGCAGCACTTTCCACCGATCCGGCATTCCAGCAGATGGCATACATTGCAATGGCAGCAGTTATGGTCGGCGGTATGGTTCCTCCTATCGGAATTGCACTTGCATGCTTCATTTTCCCGAAGAAGTTTACGAAGGCAGAAAGAGGTTCCGCGGTATCCAACCTGGTTATGGGTGCATCCTTCATTACGGAAGGTGCGATTCCCTTTGCAGCGGCAGATCCGCTTCATGTAATTCCCTGCACTATGGTAGGCGCAGGTGTGGCAGGACTTCTTGCAGCACTCTTTAAGTGTACTTTGATGGCTCCTCACGGCGGTGTATTCGTTTTTGCAACCGTAGGTCACCCGCTTCTTTATGTAGTAGCATGGTTAATCGGAAGTGCCGTAACCTGCTTCTTACTTGGAATTTTGAAGAAACCGGCTGAAAATTAAGACATCAAAACCGGGAAAAACGGAAAGTAAAAACACAATATAAAATAAAATATAAAGGTAAACAAAAAATTTAAGGAGGGTTTTTATTATGGCAAGTTTTGATTATGTAATTAAGGATGTACACGGAATTCATGCTCGTCCCGCAACGGAGCTGTTCAAACTGATCAAAGGAAGAGACTGTGTTGTTAAAGTAGCAAAGGGCGATAAGGAAGTTCCGTTTAAGGGCGTTATGGGAATTATGTCTTTAGGTGCAAAGCAGGGCGACTCAGTCAAATTTTCCTTTGAGGGTGCAGAGGCTGATGCGCTGATGGCAGAAGTAAAAGCATTTATGGAAGCCAATCTGTAAACGGATCTGCAGGCAAGATTTGTTTCAGAGAGATACAGGTAACCCGTATGATTTGAATGATGAAGGAGAAGCATATGGTAGTTTATAGCGGAAAATCCGTATTCGGCGGGATTGCAATCGGAAAAATCTGCGTGTATGCCAAAGAAGATTCCCAGGTAAAACGTGAGAGAATCGAAGCCCCCGAAGCGGAAATCAAAAGATATCATGAGGCGAAAGACGTTGCAATTGAGCAGCTCGGTGTTCTTTATGAAAAAGCCCTGAAGGAAGTCGGAGAAGACGGTGCAGGTGTTTTTGAAGCACACCAGATGATGCTGGATGACGGCGATTATATCGACAGCGTGGAAAATATTATCCGTACACAGTCCGTGAATGCGGAATATGCGGTTGCTCAGACCGGAGACCAGATGGCACAGATGTTCCTCGACATGGAGGACGAATATTTCCGGGGCCGTGCGGCAGATGTACATGACATTTCGGAACGGTTGATCAGCGTGTTGTGCGGAAAGGGAAGCGGCGGAATTCAGACGGATGAGCAGGTAATTATCGTAGCGGACGATCTGGCACCTTCCGAAACCGTGCAAATGGACAAGGATAAAATTTTATCCTTCGTAACCGTACACGGCTCGGCAAATTCCCATACTTCGATTCTTGCGAAAACCATGAACATTCCGGCCATGATCGGATGTGACATTCCTCTTGATGATACCGTAAACGGAAAGATGGCGGTTGTGGACGGTTTTGAGGGAAAGGTTTATATCGAACCCGATGAAGAAACCATGGCCGCAAAGAAGAAACTCTATGAGGAAGAGCAGGAAAAGAAAGCTCTTCTGGAACAGTTAAAGGGCAAGGACAATGTGACGCTTGACGGACAGCATATCAACCTTTATGCCAATATCGGAAATACCAAGGATCTGGGACTTGTTCTGAAAAATGACGCCGGCGGAATCGGACTGTTCCGTTCGGAATTTATTTACCTCGGTTCTCAGGATTATCCGACGGAAGAAGAGCAGTTTGAGATTTATAAAACGGTTGCACAGACGATGGCCGGAAAGAAGGTTATCATCCGTACCCTGGACATCGGTGCGGATAAACAGGCCGACTATTTTGCACTTCCGAAAGAAGAAAATCCGGCAATGGGACTTCGTGCAATCCGCATCTGTTTAACCAGACCGGAAGTCTTTAAGACACAGCTTCGTGCAATTCTTCGTGCGAGTGCATTCGGAAAAATCGCAATCATGTTCCCGATGATTATTTCGCTGGAAGAAGTGAAAGAGATTAAGGGAATCGTAAACGAAGTAAAAGCGGAACTGGATGATGCCGGAATTTCTTACGATAAAAATATCGAACTCGGCATTATGATAGAAACACCGGCAGCCGTTATGGTTGCGGACGAACTGGCAGAGGAGGTTGATTTCTTCTCCGTCGGAACGAACGATCTGACGCAGTATACACTTGCAATCGACCGGCAGAATGATTCACTTGAAAAATTCTACAATTCACATCATCCTGCAATTTTAAAAATGCTTAAGATGATTGTGGATGCGGCGCACAGACACGGCGCATGGGCCGGAATCTGCGGAGAACTCGGAGCGGATCTGACTCTTACCAAAGATTTTCTGGCAATGGGCTTCGATGAATTATCCGTATCGCCCGGACGTATTCTTCCTCTTCGGAAGATTGTTCTGGAAACCGATGTTTCGGAGTATAAGAAGAGCCTGAATGAAGCAAATCCCTGATGAATCAAACCGTTCGGGGAGTTGTGCGAAAGCCTAGGGAATCATCCGTGATTCGGTTAAGCAAGGGTTTGAAAGTATTGATTTATGGCTAAAAGGAGCTGGTCATATGTTGTCGGAACAACGTAAATTTCAGATTCTTAACGCAGTAAAGGAAAAAGGCAGTATTACAAACAGCGAATTAAAGGAACTTCTGGATGCGTCGGAGTCTACTATACGCAGGGATATTACGGAACTAGACCGGGAAGGAAAATTAATCAAGGTTTTCGGCGGTGCCATTTCGGTCAACGAAACGGAGTCGTTTGAAGAACTTTCCATGCAGCAGAAATCCGTAATTAATCTGGATGAGAAAAAAATAATCGGAGAACTTGCGGCGGCGCAGATTAAACCGGGCGACTGTGTTTACATCGACTCGGGAACTTCGACCGGATTTCTGGTGGATGCCGTTTCCGAAAAAGAAGCAGTCTATGTTACCAATGCGGTGGCTCATGCAAAAAATCTCGTACTTCGCGGATTTAAGGTATTCTTAATCGGTGGGGAATTAAAAGAAACAACGGAAGCAATCATCGGTGAAACGGCGATCCTTTCATTGCAGAAATATCATTTTTCCGTCGGTTTTTTCGGAACGAACGGAATCAGCTTAAAGAGAGGATTTACGACACCGGATATCAGGGAAGCGACCATGAAGAAGGTTGCAATTCAGTGTACGGCTCCCCAAAGGCGTTTTATTCTGTCGGATCACGAGAAATTCGGACTGATCAGTACCGTTAAATTTGCGGACATCGGCGATGCGATTATAGTGACCGATGCAAAGCCGGCAGAGAAATATGCAAATTCGCTGAAACTGATTCTACCGGAACAGGCGGATGAACCGAAGTAACAAAAGCGGTAAGCAACGGAAAGTAAAAAAATAATAAAGTATATTCCCGTGGGAAATAGTGTGTGAGGAAAAAGAGGACAAATATATCGAATATTTGTTCTCTTTTTTGTTTTCAAAAATACAGGGATATGATAAAATAGATATATTATGAACCGTGTGCATTAAACAAATTCGAAGAATGCGGATAAAATATAAATACGGTTATTTTTAAAATGATTAATATACAAAAGAGGGCACCGACATGAAACATGTGACTTATTATCCCAAGGGAGTCTGCTCCATGCAGATTGATTATGATCTTGACGAGGCGGGTAAAATTTATAATCTGAAATACCGCGGCGGCTGCAACGGAAACCTGAAGGCAATCGGAAAACTTCTGGAAGGACGGGACGCAAAAGAGGCGGCCGATATTTTACGCGGTAACGATTGCGGCGGAAGAGGAACATCCTGTGCAGACCAGCTTGCAAAGTCCATTGATGAGAATTTAAATTCATGAAACTGATTCATACTGCCGATTTACATCTGGATTCCGCTCTGGAACGTCATTTAAGCAAATCCCGTGCAGAGGAACGCAGGAATGAACTGCTTGCCGTGTTCCGCAGCATTGTCGGTTATTCCGTATCGATTGATGCGGAGGCAATTCTGATTGCAGGGGATTTATTTGATTTGTGTAAAATCAGCAGAACGGCACTGGATGCCGTGATCAGCACGGTAGTCGGAAATCCGAATCTGATTTTTTATTATCTTCGCGGGAATCATGACGAAGGCGCATTTGTGGAGGAATTCAAAGCAAGAACGGGAAGCCTTCCGGATAATTTCAAAACTTTTTCGGAAGAGTGGACTTCTTATGAACTGACAGGAAGGGACGGCGTGAAAGTTACCATAACGGGTGCGGAAATGAACGGTCGGAACAATGCCCTTCTGGCATCTTCCTTAAGACTGGATGAGAAGAATCGGAATATAGTCATGCTTCACGGCCAGGTGGCGGATATCAGCGGGAATGCGGAAGGAGAAACGATTCCCATACGTGATTACCGGAATAAGGGAATCGATTATCTGGCACTCGGACATATTCACACTCCGTCAGTGAATGTGCTTGATTCAAGGGGGAAATACGTCTATTGCGGCTGTCCGGAAGGACGCGGTTTTGATGAATGCGGAGAGAGGGGCTTTCAGGTCATTACCGTAAATCCTTACGGAATCGATGCGGAATTCGTTCCGTATGCCAAACGTGTAGTATATGACATAAACGTGGATATCACGGGCCTTTCCCATACGGAGGAAATAGTCGGGAGAGTGAAGGAAAGTGCACTGAATGCGGGTGTTTGCGAAAAGGATCTGTTAAAAGCCAGACTTTCCGGGGAAGTGGATTTACCGACGGTAATTTATAAGGATCAGATAAAAAAGGAACTGGAACCGTATTTTTATGTTGTCAGGGTGGTTGATGAAACACGCCCGCATATTGATTACAATGATTTTTCCGCAGATGCGTCTTTGAAGGGCGAGTTTGTCAGAATGATTAAAGAAGATATCGACGCGGGAAAACTGGATGAGGAAACCGCATCGAAGCTGATCCGGAACGGAATCGGACTGTTAATGGGAATTGATGTTCCGACAAAACAGCAATCGTGAAAAGCGTTCCGACAAGACGGCGGAAATAACAGAAAAAAAGGAAGAATAAATTGAAGCTGATTTCTCTTCATGTTGAAAAATTCGGAAACCTGACGGATTATTCCATGGATTTTACGGATGGATTAAACCGGGTTTTAAAAGATAACGGCTGGGGCAAAAGTACGCTCGCGGCTTTTATTCGCGTAATGTTTTACGGCCTGGAGGGAAAGGGCTTAAGAAAAGATCTTACGGAAAACGACAAGGCCAGATACACCCCCTGGGAGGGCGGTGCTTTCGGAGGTTCCGTTACTTTTGAGGCAGGCGGGAAACGCTATATCTTAAGCCGGAATTTTGCGGATAAAACAAAGGGGAAACCGGTCCTTCAGGATGCGGATACCCTGCTTGAAAGCAACGATTATTCGGATAAAATCGGGGAAGAATTGTTCGGAATAGACAGCGAGTCCTATAAGAAGACGGCATTTATCGACCGTGACAATATCCGATACCTGGGAGCAAACAGTAAGATTGCATCCAAAGTATCCGTTCTTTCGCAGACCGACGATCTTGACCGTTTTGATGAAGTGGATAAACAGCTTTCCGTATTCGAAGTACAGAATTCCGACGGAAGAAAAACGGGAAACCTGTATCTTTTGAATGAGGAAATTCTTTCTCTGGAAAACGAGATAAAAAAGGAAACCCTGATAAAAGAAGAAACGGAGAGGGAAAAAGAAGAAAAAAGCGAAATTATCCGAAAGGAAGAAACCTTAAAAGCAAAAAGAAAAGAGCTTTCGGAAAAAATAAAAAAACTTTCCGAAAACAGGGGAATTGCGGCAAATTATGCGCATTATCTGGAACTGAAAGAAAAATGCGGATTCCGCGAGAGTGAACTGAACCGAAAGAAAACCGTATTTGCAGGAGGCATTCCTTCTTCGGAAAAACTCGATGAACTGGAAGAATTAAACCGGGACGCGGAGCAGAAAAAACTTCTTTTAAAACGCGGAAATGCTTCGGAAAATGAGGACAGATACGAACATCTGAAAAGATATTTTAAGGATAATCCGCCTTCGGAAGAAACGGTGATTTCCAAACTTGAAATCTGTAACAGAATGCAGAAACTGTCGGAAGAAAACGACCGTCTTGAAAAGGAAATCGTATCCTTAAAGACGGAAATAAACAACCTTGAAATTCAGGCGGGAGATGAAAAAAGACTGCTTTCCGAAAAAGAAAGGGAGTTGCAGAAACTCAGAGAAGACTGCCGGAAAGAAGAGGTTGATTTTGAAACGGAGATTCCGGAAGGAAACGAAGAAACCGTAATACACCCGGCGGAGCCAGAGGGAACGAAAATGTCCGCATGGCTTTTTGTTTCTGCGGCAATTTTATTCGGAATCGGAATTGTTCTGATTCTTCTGTATTTTTTAATGAACCGTATGCTTGGTATCCTGGGTGCCGGAATTCTTTTTCTGATGATTGGTTTCGCAGTATTTCTTGCCGGAAGCATGAGACGGAAAAAAGAAAGAAAACAGCGCCTTTACAGGGAAAAACTCATGGAAGAAAAAAAGGCTGCGGAAGAAAAGAGGAAACAGGAAATTCAGGACCGTCAGAAACGGGAAATGCTGGAACGGCAAAAGAAGCGTATGGAAGCGGAATATGAAATCAAGCTTCTTGAGTCAAAAAACGCCGATCTGGAAGAGAAGATAAAAAAGTCGGAGGTTTCCCTAACGGAAAAGAACAATTCCGTGAGGGAAAAAAACAATGCAGTAAAAGAAAACCTGGAAAAGTCCGGTAATTGTGAAAGTGACCTGAAGGAATTTTTAAACCGGTATGAAATCCCGTTTTCCAAAGCGGATGTCGAAGATACTCTTTTTGAAATGAAGAGCAGAATTCCGGAATACCGTTCGCTTCGCAAGAGTAAGGAACAAAAAGAGGAAGAATACAGGAAACTGACGGAACAAAGCAAAGAAGCCGATGAGAAACTGAATTCGTTTTATGGTTCTCTCGGAGGAGATGCTGATTCTGCACCCGATTACGGAGAAATCCGTGCCTTTGTGCAAAGCCGGACCGGTGCTTTAAAGGAACTGAAGAGTGCGGAAAAGGAACTTGATATTTCAAAAGGGAATCTGCAGGCATTTTTAGAGGAACACCGGGAATTTGCTGCCTTTGAAAAGAACGAAAATGCAAAAAGCAGTGATGGCAGTCATTTTACCGTAATGTCCGAGGAAGAAACGGAGCAGGAGTATCATCAGACGGAAGATCTGATTGCGGATGCCGACCGGGAAAAGGATTCCCTTGTCGCTGAATTAAACCGGATTAACGGGAAACTTGATCAGCTTGCCGCCGAGACGGACAGGCTTCATATACTTTCGGAGAAACTTACGGAAAGGAAGGAAGAGGCGGAGGAATTAAAGCAGAGCTGTTATTATAACAGGCTGACCAGGGAATATTTAAACAAAGCAAAAGACCGCTTTGTTGCAAGGTATATGTCACCGATTAAGGAACGCTTTGACAGGTATATGAAAATCATGGCACATACCGGATTTGTACGGGAGGACGATTATCAGATTGATGCGGGACTGCATCTCAAAAAGAAGGAACTCGGAAGTTACCGCGACATCGCATATTTAAGCGAAGGATATTCCGATATGGTCGGAATCTGTATCCGCCTGGCACTTCTGGATGTTATGTATCAGAATGAGAAGCCTTTAATTATCATGGACGATCCCTTTGGTACCCTTGACCGGAATCATTTGGACGGTGCAAAGGAATTTCTTGAAAAGGCAGCCGAAGAGTATCAGATTCTGTATTTTACCTGCAACGAAGACCGGTTATAAACCGGGTTTGATCAGCTTCTCAAAATCCGGATATTTTCTTTTAAGGAACTGAAGCGCATAATCTGTGATTTGATTTCCTCGTTAACCTTCGTAATCGGTTCCTTGGTCGGACGACCGGTATAGAAGCCCTGAATCAGGTCAACTCCGAGACCGATTACGGTACGCAGTTCTTCCATGGTCTCCACGCCTTCCGCAAGAACGGTAATATTGTTTTGCGCGGCATAGGAAACAATGCTTTTTACAAAGTGGCGTTTCTGTTCGTTTTTGTGAATGCCGGAGATGAGACCATGGTCTATCTTTACATAGCGGGGGTTATAACGAAGAAGATTGTTGACATTCGAATAACCGCTTCCGTAATCATCAAGGGCAATGTCGATATTCATTTTTTCAAATGTTTCCCGTCTTCTTAAAAGAGCGGAGTCATCCAGCTCAGAACCTTCCGTGTATTCAATCACAATCTGGCCGATATGCTTTCCGAGCCGCTTGATAATTTCATCCGCATCCGCACCCTGTAACTGGTAAGCCGGGAGGGAATTGATGAAGATTTTCTTTCCGGAGAAGAGATATTCTTTTTCTTCCACCTGATTTAAAACACAGTGGAAAGTATTTATTTCCACATCATACAGACGACCCAGAGATCCGGCATATTTCAAAATCTCAAGAGGAGTCAGACTTCTGTCGGGTTCGTAGCGCATTAATGCCTCATATCCGCAGATTTCGCAGGTATCCACATGAATGATGGGCTGGAAATAGTAGGAGAGGGAATGCGAATCCAGAATCATGCTGACTTCGTCGCATTTGGCAATTTCCTCTTCCGAGAATTCCGCAAACTGGGTCTGCTTTAATCTGGCAACCTTCTTTTTGTGATTCTTTGCGTTTACGGTCTGGTTGATTAAAAAGTCCAGGTCCGGAAGTTCTCCGAGCGACGTTTCAATCATGTCATAATGTACTTTTGCAAAATGTGTTTCGCCCTTGGAATCAACAAAGGAAATTCCTTTTTCCGGAAGCGCGGAAAGAATCTCGTCATAACGCTCGTCACAGTTTTCACTGATAATTCCGAGCAGGAACTCGTCGTTGGAAAGACGGCCGCAGATTTCTTTGTTTTTCGCGTTATTTTTAAGTATTCTGGAAATAAATGTAGCCAGTTCGCCGATGGCGGCATTCCCCGCATTGATGGAGTAGGCTTCGTTAATTCCCTTTGTATTTTCCAGATCCATGGCAACGATAGCAAGAGAGAAGTTTGTGCCGAGATTTTTTTCGGCAAGCTCTGTTAATTTGTCATGGAATCCGCGGTAATTATATAAACCGGTCTGCTGGTCACGGACCTGATTGTTCTTAATCTGTTCAATCAGGTCGTAGAGCGCACGCTGACGATAGAATGCTTCGATTCCCTGATTGACGTTACGCATCCAGATTCGGTAGGTTTCGTTGTAATAATTAATTTCCGGACCGTTATTGTAGACTACATAACCGAAACACCGGTCTTCAAAAAACATCGGTGTAAAAAAGAAAGCGGTAGGATAGTTGCGCTCTTCGTACAATTCCGGCAACATTAAATCCGTGTCAAAAGAACGGTAAAGATTCAGATAATCCGGATCTTTGTCAGGAAGTGCTTCTCCCATTTTAATGACATTATACATTTTCGGAGCATATCCGATTCTTCTGGCGTTGTCTCCGATAAAACGGTTCGGTTTTAAATATCCGTCGTTAAAGCACATCCAGAAATTTCTGAAGGGACGAATCTGATGGGAATAAATCGCGAGTGTTTCCAGGAACTTCTTTAAATTCGTCTGGCAGAGCATATCCTCCGTGATATGGTTAAAATCGGAGTAATAGCTTACTTCCGAATTGTCTGTTTTCCACTCGTCGCGACTGGTTTTCTTAAACGAAGAAGAGAAATTGTGACATCCGCAGCTTCCTCCGATTAAAATTCTCGGAGTCAGGGGATGATCCTCGGCTTTTTCTCCCGTAATATCCGCATGAAGTTCATAAAAACATTTCTTTCCGAGTTCGTGACACGGTACGTTGGCCGAAGTCAGGGGAACGGGAGAGGAGAGACCCTCCGGACAGGAATCATATCCGATTACGGCAATATCTTCCGGAACACGGTAGCCGTGTTCGGTCAGTCTGGCAGCGACACCGATTGCCATGTAATCATTTGCACAGGCAACCGCTTTCGGCATATGGTCCGGATTCTTCATCAGGTATTCCGCAAAGGTATGACCGGTATCATACCAGTAGTTTCCGTGACGGATCCATTCTTCGTGAATCGGAAGATGATGGGCTTTCATTGCATCGAGATAAGCATTGAAACGCTGTACGGAATGCGGATGCCCTTCTTTTCCGCCCAGGAATGCAATCTCACTGATTCCGTGAACTTCGATTAAGTGATTCATCAGTTCGCGGAACGGAGTGTAGTGATCCATCAGAATATAACGGAATTCTTCGCATTCCTTGTCAGCAACAATGACGGGACCGTCGAATTCATTTTTTATTTTCTGGACAATCATGTCATCAAGACCGGGAGACTGAAGAGTATCAAGCATCAGGAGTATTCCGTCAAAACGGTCAAACTGAATCAGGGAAAAAATATTGGAATCGCCGATATCCCGAAGTTCGGTTTCCTGATATTTCTGATACATGGAAAAAATACACACGTCATAATCGTGTGCATAGCATTCTTCCAAAAACGGCGTCAGAAACCGTTTTTGAGGGCTTTCATCCATTTGTGCGCCGATCACGCAGATTCTCTTTCGCATCGGAAACCTCGAAGTTGAAAATTTTACCTGTCTATTATAACTCATATTGCCGCAAAAATGAATGAAAATGCATCAGAAATGTGTGAAAATAAATGAAACAGAATGAAACAAAAAGCACGGAATAATGGTATAATGGCAGAGTATGAAAAAAAATAATGCAGCAAAAATAATCCTGACAGGATTCTATATTCTTTTTACGCTTTTGACCGGCGGACTTTTTATCTTAAGCATTGCCCGCCCGCAAAACTATCTTTCCTCCGCCCGAATGGGAATTCAGACGGTGGTTTTTGCTTTTCTTTTTGCGGGGGTTATGTACCTTTGGAGGCGTTTTGCACCGGCGTTTTTATCTTCCCCCAAGGTCTTTATTCCGCTTGCCGCAGTATACTGGATTTTTCTGTATCTGGTCTGTGCGATTCACGGAAATGCCTATCATGTGGTGGGAGACTATGAGATTCTTTATATCAGCGCGCTCGAACTGGCGGATGGGAAAGAACTGTCCTTTGCACATTATTTTATGACCTATGGAAATAACGCAGGACCGATGATTCTTCTGGCGGGTATTTTCAAAATCTGTCATGCTTTCCGGATTAATGAATTCTACCCGACACTGATTCTGACAAGTGCTACGGTGGCAGGCTCAATCTGGGCCGTGGGGGAACTGCTGACGGGAGGGGTTCTTTCGGAAAAAACAGTTACCGGAAAGAATGCTTCCAAAGAAACAAAGGCTTCTTTAAAGGAAATGCGAAAGGTGAATTACAGAATTCCGGTGCTGATTTTTACCGCATTCTGTCTGCCGGTTTATGTGTTTACCGGAGCATTCTATACGGATACTTTAAGTTTCGGTCTCGGCATGATTGCTGTAGCGCTGATCAAACTTTCGTATTCGAAAAAGAATGCGGAGTGGCTCATGGTTTTGGCGGGCTTTCTTACGGTAATCGGCGGCATCTGGAAGATTACGACTTTGATTTTTCTGACTGCGGTATTCCTGACATGGGTGCTGTATCTGCTTGCCAATCTGAAAAAGACCGGAAAGCAAAGTGACGTAGTGAGGGATATGTCAAAACAGGGCAGGACAGATGAACTTTTGCCGGAAATCGAGGAGAAAACGAGAAATAAGATTCCCGGAGAGAGAACGGGAATCGTAAAAAGAATCATACTGTATGCGGTTTCGATTGTGTTATTTACGATCTTTATTTCGCTGATTTTTTCCTTTTTCACCATATATAAGGATTCCAAACAGTATGCGAATCCGACTTCCGCCTGGCTGGCGCTCGGAATGAGGGGGAACGGAAGTTATGCGGAAAACGTGGAGTTTTCGGATGCGGTAAATGCACTTTCAACGAAGGAAGAAAAGAGTGCTTTTGTCAAAGAATATATTAAGAATCACATTTCGGAAAGTTTTACTTTGGAACATATTTTATCCAAAGCACAGAACAATTTTGCAGGCGGAACTTTTACCTGCAGTGATTTTACGGCCAATCCGAGCGGCCATTCGATTCTCTGGGAGATGATGGATCCCGGCGGAAGATATTATTACGGCTGTTCCGGATATGCCTTCAGTTACGTGGTAATGATGTACCTGCTTTTTGCCGTCGGCGGGGTATGTGCGATAATGCGGCTCGTAAAAGGGGATTCCGATTCGGAAGAAAGCCCGGGCAAAACCGGACAGGAGGAAGGGAAGGGAATCAGTACAGTCTGCGGGCTGCCTTTCTTTAAAATTGCGGCGGATGTTTCATTTTTCGGGCTTTTCGTTTTTCTGATGATCTGGGAATCGAATAACCGTCAGTTATATAACCAGCTGCCGGTGATGATACTCGGTCTTTTTTCCGGCGTGGATTTCCTGCTTGAAAGCGCGGAACGGATGATCAAAAAAGAAAGCAAATGACGACAGAAACGGTTCATATTTCTTTTGTATCCGTATTTTCTATGTTATAATAAAAAAGGTTTTTAATAACAGATTATGATACCATTGCGGTTTTAGTAAATAACTTTATGAGGTAATCTTTATGGAGATTCTGGAATTTAAAACAGCCGGCAATTCGTTCGGCATCCCGGTGGATATCGTCAGGGAGATTATTCCTTATCAGGTACCGACTCCGGTGCCGGATTCCAAACCGTGTGTGGAGGGCATTTTTATGCCGCGTGACGTGATTATCACGGCGATTGATCTTTCCGTTTATTTAAATCGCGGACAGACCAAAACGAACGGTCTTTTTGTCATTACCGGCTATCACAATCTCGATATTGCATTTCATGTGGATGCGGCACTCGGAATCCACCGTGTGGAAGAAGAGGACATTGTGAAACTGGACAATACACTTGGTGTGGACGAAAGACATATCGCAAGGGGAATCATCCGGAATGAAGGCACCTTAATTATCGTGCTTGATTTTAATAAAATCATAGCGGAACTTCAGCCCGATCTTTTATCGGAAGAAGAGATGAAGGCGATTTTAAACGAGTAATCGGAATTTGCAAAAGCCATTGAAAGGCCATAAGCAGGAACGGAGAAGTAATGATAGCGGTAATCGATTATGATGCGGGAAATATGAAGAGCGTGGAGAAAGCGCTGGATTATTTAAACGCGGAATATGTGGTAACAAAGGATGCGGAAGTATTAAGAAAAGCGGACAAACTGATTCTTCCGGGAGTCGGAGCGTTTAAGGATGCGATGACGGCGCTTGATTCATTCGGGCTTACGGAAGAAATCAAAAGCCTTGTGAAAGGCGGCAAGCCGATTCTCGGCATCTGCCTCGGGATGCAGCTTTTCTTTGATGAGAGTGAAGAGTCACCCGGTGTGAAGGGACTGTCCCTCCTGCCCGGAAAGATACTTAAATTTTCTTCCGAATACGGTTTGAAAATACCGCAGATCGGATGGAATAGCCTGGATTTTCCGAAGGAGTCGAAACTGTTTCAGGGAATCAAAGAAGGCAGCTATGTCTATTTCGTCCATTCCTATTATCTGAAAGCGGAAGATGAAAAAATCGTTGCCGCGACCTGCGAGTACGGAAATCATGTTCATGCGGCGGTGGAATGGGAAAACATCTATGCCTGCCAGTTTCACCCGGAAAAGAGTTCGGATGTGGGGCTTCGGATTCTGAAAAATTATGTGGAAATTTAATCTGTTTTAAAAAGTAAAAGGATCAGTAATAAGACTATGCATACAAAGAGAATTATTCCGTGTCTTGACGTAAACGGCGGAAGAGTGGTAAAAGGTGTAAATTTCGTAAATTTAATTGATGCGGGTGACCCGGTCGAAGTTGCGAAAGTATATGACAGAATGGGAGCCGATGAGCTGGTATTCCTGGATATTACGGCATCCTCGGATGCAAGGGAAACCGTTGTGGATATGGTCAGAAGGGTTGCCGAAAACGTATTCATTCCGTTTACCGTGGGCGGCGGAATCCGTACGGTCGATGATTTTAAAAAAATTCTGAGGGAAGGTGCGGATAAAATTGCCGTAAATTCGGCTGCAATTATGAATCCGAATCTGATTTCGGAAGCGGCGGACAAATTCGGAAGTCAGTGCGTTGTGGTTGCAATCGATGCAAAAAGAAGAGATGACGGATCCGGCTGGAATATTTTTAAAAACGGCGGAAGGGTTGATATGGGAATCGATGCGGTCGAATGGGCAATGAAGGCAGACCGTCTCGGCGCAGGAGAAATCCTTCTTACTTCCATGGACTGTGACGGTACGAAGAACGGGTATGATCTGGAACTTACAAGAATGATTTCCGACAATGTATCCGTTCCGGTCATTGCATCGGGCGGTGCCGGTACGAAAGAGCATTTCCATGAGGCGCTGACCGCGGGTGGTGCGGATGCGGCACTGGCGGCGAGCCTGTTCCATTTTAAGGAACTGGAAATCAGTGAGGTAAAGGAGTATCTTCGCACAAAAGGCGTATCCGTCAGACTGTAGGCGGAAAGAACGGATTCTGTATGAAAATGCAGCAGACAGAGTACGAAAAAACAGAATATCTGCCGGAAGAGTGTTAAAAAGAGAAATGAGTACGGTTTGTGAAGACTGGCGAAAATTTTTCGCGGAAGAATCAAAAAAAGAATATTATCGAAACCTGACCGTAAAGGTAAAGGAGGAATATGACAGATATACCGTATTTCCTCCGAAAGATCAGGTTTTTGCGGCTTTTCGGTATACCTCGTATGAAAACGTAAAGGTCGTGATTCTGGGACAGGATCCGTATCATAATTATAAACAGGCTCACGGATTATGCTTTTCGGTGCAGCCCGGTGTCGAGGTCCCGCCGTCTTTAGTCAATATTTATCAGGAACTGCACGACGATCTCGGATGCTATATTCCGAATAACGGTACTCTGACGAAATGGGCGAAGCAGGGGGTACTGCTTCTGAATACGGTACTTACGGTGCGTGCACATGAGGCGAATTCGCACAGGGGAATCGGCTGGGAAAATTTCACCGATTACGTGATTTCTTTAGTTGATCAAAAACCGGAGCCGGTTGTATTTCTTTTGTGGGGGTCTCCCGCGCAGAGGAAAGAGAGTATGCTTCATAATCCGAATCATCTTGTACTGAAAGCGCCTCACCCGAGCCCTTTGTCGGCATACCGCGGTTTTTTCGGATGCAGGCATTTTTCAAAGACAAATGAATTTTTGGAAAATCACGGACTGGCTCCGATTGACTGGCAAATCGAGAATATTTGACATGTGAAGAGAAAAAGCTTGCATTTTTTATGATAAATTATGATGAAAGAGAGAATTTGGTTTACATAATATTATAACAGAAGATATTTTGGTTTACATAACGCAAATAGTAAAGGCTCTGAAAAGGTTTACATAAATACACTATATATAGTTAAAAATCAGCAAATAATTTTTTGACAAATCTATATATAGGGTTTATAATCGTATTGTGTTTGAATAGGGGAGATATGCCCTTTTGGAACACAAATGGGGTTATTTTTGGAGGAAATCAATGAAAGAATTAATGATTATGTATCACCCGGTCAAGAAAGAGGTTCGCTTCCTGGCCAAAGCAAAAGGAGAATTTGTGGAAATCCCTTATGCTATGTGCCCGTGGCTGAATCAGTATGGTCCTGACAAGGGTGAATTTTTATTGCAGAATCATGGAAACAAATTCTTTGAGGACATTTGGGAGCAGTTCTTAAGAGATCAGGTCAGCATTACCTTTAAGGGAACTAAAATCGACTATGCCGATTTTGTCAAAAAAGTAAAAGAGTATAACAAAAGCAGCGGAGAAGAGCGGTTCATCATTGAAGATTTTGTTGAGCTTCCTTCCGTTGCGGAAATTTTCCAGAGCGTCAGTGAATTCTGCGATACCACACTGCAGATGCTTGGTGACGAGCTTCAGAATTCCGATATCAAAGATTCTTATTTAAGAAGAAAAGCGGAGTTTGAGGAAAAGAAAGCGAAGTTAAACAATTCCGATGTTAATCTCTGTCTTGTCGGAACTTATTCATCCGGTAAATCCACATTTATCAATGCATTGATCGGCCGCAGAATTCTGCCGGAAAGCATCAATTCCGAGACCGCGAAGATGTTCCGTATTTCCAATGCACCGAAGCCTTCGGTAGCGTTCAAGATTAAGAAAGGCGGAAATCCGGAACATGAAATTTTAGCGACGATTACGTGGGATGAGGCAAAGAAGAAATTTGCATTCCATTCTGACGAACCCTGTGAATTCACGGAAGAGAAAGTAAACGGAGAAATCAATTCTTCGATTATGTTCCGTCTTCAGCAGCATGAGCAGTTATATCAGATTCTGAAGAAATTAAATGATATTCCGAACCATACGGATGCGGATAATGAGGAATTCGTGGACGGAATCATTGATGTTTATTTCCCGATTCCTCTGGGGAAAAATATCAACTTTACATTCTACGATACCCCGGGTACCGATTCGAATTCCAACGAACATCTTCTTGTTCTTCAGAAAGCCCTGCAGCAGCAGACAAACTCCATTCTAATCGTTTTATACGAGCCGACCAAGATGGAAGGAACCGGTAACTCGATTCTGTATAACTTAATCGGCGACAGCAATGACAAGAAGAACGATACAAAGGTTACGATTGACCTTGCACGTTCCCTGCATATCATTAACCAGTCCGATACCAAATCCTTGGAAGATTTAAAGGAACTTCGCAATAAGAAAGTGGAAGTTACCTTAAAGGAAACCGATAAGATTTATAACGAAGAAGCAGAACAGATTGATCTTGCAAAAGAGCGTTTGTTCTTCGTATCCGCGAAAGCGGCATATATCGCAAAAGCCATCGGTAATAACGTGGATACCGAGGAAGAAAGAAGATGGCTTGCAAACCACAAAGGCGAAATCAACAATGAGCCGGTACAGGATCCGTTCCTTCGCGAGAATGCTCCGAAGCAGGAAGTGGAAACCGGTATGTATTTTAAACTGGACAAGCTTGCCAATTCCGAGAATGAAACAAAGCAGTTAATCAAGGACTGCAACGCGGAATTAAAGAAATGCCAGAATCCGGAAGATACTTCCCTTTACCCGATTGTACAGCGTATCTACGTTAACTCCGGTATGTATGCAATCGAGAAGGAAATCATCCGCTACGCACAGAAATACGCACTGGCCGTTAAGGCAAAAGGTCTGTATGACGGAATTTCCAGCGTCGTTAATTTTATCCGTGAGGATTACGAAGTAATCGAGAATCAGGCCCGTCTCTCCAAAGAGGAGATTGAGCGCAATATCGATACCATGAAGAACAGCATGGTTCGTGACATTGACGCGGCATATGCGGATTATATGCAGAATATCACAACCGAGAGCCTGGTATTCCAGATTGACGATATCAACCAGCTTTATACGGTTATCGAAAACCGTAAAATCCAGGCCGGAAAGATTGCAGACAAGATGAAATGGATTGCAATCCGTCCGGAAGTTTTCGAAGAGAAGAACAACATTATCCGTAACGAACTGAACCGTTATCTGGAAGAGATTGATAACAGTTACAAGAATAACCGCGGAAGAATTCTGCAGCAGCAGATTGATGAATTAAAGGGTATTATTATCCAGAAGATTACCGGATACAAGGGAATCGATGAGAACTTAATCCGCCGGATTACCAATGTTTCCGAAACCCAGATTCCGCCTTCATCCTTAAAGGCATTGAAGATGGACGAGTATATCAATAAGCAGAAAGCGATTTTCATTTTCTCGACGAACAATAAAAAGAACTATAAGGCCGATGTTGAGCAGATGTTTGCCAATACGACCAAAGTTCAGTTTGATGCATATATCAACGAGATTATGGAAGTTGCCAGAGATAAGACCACTGAACTGATTCAGGAATTCAAGAACAATATTGATTCCATTTCCAGTTCCCTGGAACTTCTGATTAAAGATGAGAGGCGTGCTTCCGAAGAGCAGTTAAAGGCGAAAACCGTACTTGATTTAGTCGGTAAGATGGATGACGAACTCAACAAGAAAATCTGGGGAGAAGAGGAAATCAAGCAGGCGGAAGACGTTATCCTTGGAAAGAAGGATGAGAAGAAAGAAGAGGATAAGGATGAAAAAAAGGAAGAGAAAAAGGATGACGAGTAATGAGTAAGAATTCTGACAAGAGTACTTCCAAAGGTACTTCTGGTTCATTAATTGAATTTCTTCGTGACGAAGAATTCTGGTACATCCTTTTAACATTTTATTTCTTTATCCGTAATGTATCCTATGTTTATTCCAAGCAGGGAATGCTTTTAAATTCCGATGCATCCGGTGAGATGATTCTTGCCGATCACTTAAACAAAGTCGGCGGATTTCTTTCCAAAGACTGGTTTTATTCATCGGAACTTCGAGTTTTAAACACACAGATTGTATATAAGCTGGGACTTTTGTTTTTCCCACACAACTGGCATTTAGCCCGTACCTTTTCGGTCGGGCTATTTATGTTGCTTTTAATTGCGGCAGGCTGGTATTTAATGTGGGTAATCGGAAAGAAAAAGAAGGGCTTTCTGGCAGCTGCAATTCTGATTTGTCCGTTCGGACAGTGGTATGCCTGGAATGTAATTTATAATTCCTATTATGTTCCGCATATTGTAATTTCGTTTGTTTCCGTAGCAATGTTTATTCACCTGCTGAAAACGGATAAGAAGGCTTTAAGAATCGTTTTGACAGTGCTGTCTGTAGTTCTTGCGTTTGTTGCGGGACTTGGCGGTGTGCGTCAGCTTATGGTCTGCTATATTCCGCTCTGGATTGCTGTTGTAATTCTTTTCCTTTCGGAATTTTGGAAAAAAACGGATGCGGAAATGGAAAACAGTAAACGGGAAAACGGTAAAACGGGATTTGAGGGAAGCAGATTCTTTATGCCGGTTATTGCGAGCGGGATTTTAGCCGGAAGTTTTGCAGGCTATCTGGTAAATGAAAAGATACTGTCTCAGATTTTCAGCTTTAAAGATTATACCGAAACCATCTGGATGGAGTTTAATTTCGAAAATGTCAAAATAGTTCTGGAACAGCTTTGCAGACAGTTCGGTTGGATTCCGTATGTGAAGGTACTCGGATTTGAAGGCGTTGTGAATTTTATAAGCGTTGTTCTGATGATTGCGATGGTTGCGGCATTCATCATTCAGTGGAAGCGGTTTAAGAGGCTTTCAAAAGAAGAGAAGATTCTCCTTATGTATACAACCATCGGTTCGGCTTTGATGCTTTTCCTGTTTGCTGAGACATGGGTTTATAATGAATCCTATTGGATTCCGATTCTTCCGTTTATGTTCCTGCCGTTGATTCTTTTAATCCGGGTTGAGGGAAAAGATATCAGGGGAATTCTGTTTTCGGGTGCGCTTATGCTGACGCTTTTCCTGATTGGTATTTCAACCGGAAAGCATCCGTTTATTATCGGTGTTCCGGGCGAGGAGCAGATTAAGAAAGTATCCTACTGGCTGGAAGAGCAGGATGAGTATACAAAGGGTATTGCGGCATTCTGGTCCGCTCCGGTGGTAACGGAACTTACGGACGGTAAGATAGAGATGTGGACAGTGGAAGATTATGAGCACCTGGAACCGTCTACCTGGCTTCAGGTGAAATCCCATATAAACCTTCCGGAAGGCAGGGTATTCGTGCTGATTCCCTGCAGTTCTGCAGATGCGGATCCGTATCGAAAGGAAGAACTGAAGGACAGGATTATCTATAATGACGGCGAATACATTGTATACGGGCTTGAGAATTATATGGAGTATTTCGGAACTGAATAGAACCGGTTGTGTCCGCTGATTTTTCCTTTTTTGAAGAGATTATCACAGACTAAATATTGAATAAAAAACCCTGCGGAATATCCTCCGCAGGGTTCTTTTTATTTGTTATGTTTTGCTGTTGAAACCGGATTAGCTGTAGAGCTGTACCAGTTTAAGCAGATGCTGATATCTCTCGTTTGCAACCTTTTCGGATTCTGCGAAGAGTTTTTCAGCTCTTTCAGGGAACGGCTTAACAAGTCTGGTGTATCTGGATTCGTTGTTTAAGAATTCCTGATAGCTTCCGTCACCTTCCTTGGAGGTAAGAGTGAACGGATTCTTTCCTTCTGCCTTAAGTGCAGGGTTGAAGGAGAAGAGGTTCCAGTAACCTGCTTTAACAGCCTTCTTCATTTCATCCTGGCAGTGATTCATACCGCCCTTAGCGATACCGTGAAGTTCGCAGGGAGCGTAGCCGATGATTAAGGAAGGTCCGTTGTATGCTTCTGCCTCGGCGATAGCCTTAACAGCCTGTGCGGGATTTGCACCAAGTGCAATCTGTGCAACATATACATAGCCGTAGCTCATTGCGATTTCAGCAAGGCTCTTCTTGGAGATTTCCTTACCTGCTGCAGCGAACTGGCAAACCTCACCGATGTTGGAAGCCTTGGAAGCCTGTCCACCGGTATTGGAGTACATTTCGGTATCGAATACCATTACATTTACGTTCTCACCGGAAGCAAGGACATGATCAAGTCCGCCGAAGCCGATATCATATGCCCAGCCGTCACCACCGAAGATCCAGATGGATTTCTTGGAGAGGTAATCCTTCTTTGCAAGGATTTCCTTAGCTGCTTCGGAGCCGTTTGCTTCAAGTGCTGCAATAAGTGCATCGGTAGGAGCAACGTTCTCGTTGGTGGAATCCTTGGTAGCAAGATATGCATCGATTGCAGGAGCAAGGGAAGCATCAGATTTAAGTTCTTCCAGTTTAGCGATTAACTGGTCACGAATTACTTTCTGTCCGAGATACATACCGAAACCGTGCTCAGCGTTATCCTCGAATAAGGAGTTGGACCAAGCGGGTCCCTTTAAGGAATCCTTGTTAACGGTGTAAGGTGATGTAGCAGCAGGACCGCCCCAGATAGAAGAGCATCCGGTTGCATTGGAGATGAACATATGCTCACCGAAGAGCTGGGTAATCAGTCTTGCATAAGAGGTCTCGGCACATCCTGCACAGGATCCGGAGAACTCAAGCAGCGGCTGATTGTACTGGGAGTTAATCGGGGTAATTCCGTTAGCAAGTGCAGGTTTCAGTTCCTTCTTGCCAACGTTTGCTACTAAGTAGTCAAATACAGGCTGCTCAGCTGCCTGGGATTCCTGAGGAACCATCTTGAGTGCTTCGTTAGCCTTAGGACAAACGGTTACGCACTCGCCGCATCCCATACAGTCAAGAGGAGATACGGTCATGGTGTACTTCATGGAAGCATCAGCTGCGTGTTTGGAATCAGCAAGCTTGATGTTGGAAGGAGCAGCAGCAACTTCATCTGCATTTAAGATGAAAGGACGAATGGTAGCATGGGAGCATACAAATGCACAGCTGTTACACTGTAAGCATGCTTCAGCGTTCCACTCGGGAACCATAACTGCGGTACCGCGCTTCTCGTATGCGGAAGCACCGGTTTCGAACTGTCCGTCAGCGTTGTCCTTGAATGCGGAAACAGGAAGGCTGTAACCATCCATTAAGCCAATCGGATCAAGGAGTTCGTTAACCATCTTAACGGTTGCGGGACGACCTGCACGATTGATTTCCTTCTTCTCGTCAACTGCATCAGCCCAGTCAGCAGGAACTTCTACTTTGTGGATTGCGTCAACGCCGGCGTCAATTGCTTTGTAGTTCATTTCAACAACTGCATCACCCTTCTTGGAGTAGGACTTCTTAGCAGCAGCCTTCATGAATTCGATAGCCTGATCGATCGGCATAACGTTTGCAAGTTTAAAGAATGCGGACTGCAGAATCGTGTTGGTTCTCTTGCCCATTCCGATTTCAATAGCCTTGTCAATAGCGTTGATGGTATAAAGCTGAATGTTATTCTTTGCAATATATCTCTTTGCTTCTGCAGGCATGTGATTATTTAATTCTTCATCGGACCACTGGCAGTTGATCATAAAGATTCCGCCCGGCTTAACGTCCTGAACCATCTTGTATCCCTTTACTACGTAAGAAGGATTGTGGCATGCAACGAAGTCAGCCTGGTTGATGTAGTACGGGCTTCTGATCGGCTTGTCACCGAAACGTAAGTGGGAGATGGTGATACCACCGGTCTTCTTGGAGTCATACTGGAAGTATGCCTGGATGTATTTATCGGTATGGTCACCGATAATCTTGGTGGAGTTCTTGTTAGCACCTACGGTACCGTCACCGCCGAGACCCCAGAACTTGCATTCTACGGTTCCTTCTGCGGAAGTGATGGGAGCGGGTTTTACTTCAGGTAAGGAAAGATTGGTAACGTCATCCACGATACCGATGGTGAAACGGCTCTTCGGAGCGTCCTTCTCAAGTTCGGTATAAATAGCGAAAATGGAAGAAGGAGCGGTATCCTTGGAACCTAAACCGTAACGGCCTGCGGTAAGGATGATGTCGTTAAGGCCTGCTTCACGAAGTGTGGTGGCAACATCAAGGTAAAGAGGCTCACCGAGGGATCCGGGCTCTTTGGTTCTGTCAAGAACAGCAACCTTTTTAGCGGTCTTCGGAAGCACTTTAAGGAGTGCGGAAGAAACCCAGGGTCTGTAAAGACGAACCTTGATTAAGCCGACTTTCTCACCCTTAGCGGTTAAGTAATCGATTACTTCCTCTGCAACATCACATACGGAACCCATAGCGATGATGACACGGTCAGCATCCTCTGCACCGTAGTAGTTGAATAAGTCGTAATTGGTGCCGAGCTTCTCGTTTACTTTTTTCATGTATTTTTCAACAACCGCGGGAAGTGCATCATAAACGGAGTTGCATGCTTCACGATGCTGGAAGAATACGTCGTCGTTTTCGTGAGAACCTCTCATGGTCGGATGCTCGGGATTCAGTGCATGAGCACGGAAAGCAGCAACAGCATCCATGTTGGTCATTTCTTTTAAGTCTTCATAATCCCAGATTTCGATTTTCTGAATTTCGTGGGAGGTACGGAAACCGTCGAAGAAGTTTAAGAAAGGAACCTTGCCGTCGATTGCGGAAAGATGAGCAACCGGGCTTAAGTCCATAACTTCCTGGGGATTGGATTCAGCCATCATGGCGAAACCGGTCTGACGGCATGCGTAAACGTCACTGTGGTCACCGAAGATGTTCAGGGACTGGGTAGCAACGCAACGTGCGGAAACGTCGAATACGCAGGGAAGCTGCTCTGCAGCAATCTTGTACATATTCGGGATCATCAGAAGAAGACCCTGGGAAGCGGTAAAAGTAGTTGTGATAGCACCTGCTGCCAGAGAGCCGTGCACGGTTCCTGCTGCACCTGCTTCAGACTGCATCTCGGTAACTTTTACGGTGTTGCCGAAGATGTTCTTTCTTCCCTCAGCAGACCACTGATCAACGTAGTCAGCCATAGGAGAAGAAGGGGTGATGGGATAAATACCGGCTACTTCAGTAAACGCATAAGCTACATGAGCCGCAGCGGTATTACCATCCATTGACTGTTTTTGTCTAGACATAGTCAAAAGTCCTCCTTAATATATATTTAGTTAATACGAAACGTCTTAACATTCCCATTATATAGGAAATTATTTTTTTTGTAAATGCGAACGGAATTGAAAAAATGTTGATTTTACGGGATTTTTTGACTGTTCATAAAAAATTCATTTTGTAAATTTGTTACATTTTATGAAAACGCTTACATTTTGCGCTCTTTTGATAAAACGGCAAACGGAACAGGAACGGTCCGTAAAAAATGTGATATAATATAAAAGGACGCCGCAGTATCGGGAGTTCATTACGGAAACGGCAAAACACGAACGGAACGGGATTTTGAAACAATATGAAAATCAGAGAATTACAACCGGATGAATATGAAGTGCTGGAAGATTTTTTATACGAGGCGATTTTTGTTCCGGAAGGAGTTACGCCTCCGTCCAGAGAGATTCTTGAAAAACCGGAACTGAGGCTTTATATCGACTGCTTCGGTTTTCTGGAAGGGGATAACTGTCTGGTTGCGGAAGAAGACGGAAAAATCGTCGGCGCCTGCTGGACACGGATTATGGAAGATTACGGTCACGTTGACAATTACACACCTTCTTTTGCAATTTCGCTTTATCCGGAATACCGCGGCAGGGGAATCGGTACGAAACTGATGACGGAAATGCTGAAAATTTTAAAAAAACAGGGATACGAGAAAGCATCCCTTGCCGTTCAGAAATCAAATTATGCGGTAAAAATGTACAGAAAAACCGGTTTTGAAATTGTGGATGAAAATGAAGAAGAATATATTATGGTTTGCGGAATTCAGGGGACAACGACATGAATATAGCCGATATAAACAAGCTTGCCGGGGCACAGGGTGTTCGCGTTTCGGGAAAAGCGGAAAGGGTAGTTTATACGTTTGAATATACTTTTCCTTACAGACAAACCCATACGCATTTGTCCGGAATTACCCTGATTTATCCGAAGAAATCCTCTTCCAAAGAGCAGCAGCAGTCCTGCCTTGTGAGACTGAAGTATGCTGCTTCATACGAACGTCGGGACAAATATGACCGGTGGGCTTCATTTTATATGGATTCCGTTCCCGAAGCATTCGGACTGATTTATGTGTTTTTAATGTATCCGGACAGAATCCGTTATGAACTGGTAAAAGGAAAAGAAAAGAGAAATCTTACGGAAAAGGAATTTGCGTCACTCGGAAAAAAGGGTTACGGAGAAATGAGTCCGGTCCTGCCTTCTTTAATGAATTCTTTATTTAAATTGCTGGTGGCACTTTTAGAACTGGTTCTTGCTCCCATCGAGGCCGTATTTAAAAACGGTAATTATATGCGGATCAATAACAGGAGAAAGTGGGAATATATTGCGGTACCGGGGGAAAAGGAATATACGCTGATCAGAAGATACTGCGGCGGGGCCCATAAGAGACAGACCAGGAAAGAACCGTGGATGCAGCTGGAAGATCTCTGAAAACAAAGAGATTTTTTTAAATCAGATTCCGGTTACGGGGCGGGTGAGAGCGGCAAGGACTGCCTGTACGGAGTTTTCTTCCGCAAGAATCGTATTTACCGGTTCGTTGATTAAGTCAATCTGATGGGCATCGGAATCGGTAATGACATTGCATTTTTTTAATATGGGATTGGCATTCACAATTTCGTGAAGCCTTCCCATATTTTTTAATTCAAAGCATTTGAATTTGGAATCGGGCGGTACGAAACCGAGGTTGGCAATCAGGGAAAACGTGCTTTTTTCGATATGTGCGGGAATCATGACACCGTGAAACCGCTCAAGAAGGTCGTAAACGGCATCAAAAGAAATATCCGTTGCGGAAATAAGCAGAGTATCGAAAGTTCCGCAGGGTTCATCGTTTTCATCAATGATAATCTGGTTGCCCCATTTGTCGGGCTTGTTCGGAATGGGCAAAATGCGTGGCTCCACATAGGCATCAAAAGCAAGCGCATCTTCAAGCGTCGGAAAAAGGCATACCACATGAACTTCCTCGGCGGTGGTAAGTTCCATGCCGGGAATCGCGGTGATGCCGAAGTCTTTTGCGATTTTTAAAAATGCGGGGCAGTTTTTGCAGGTATTGTGATCGGTCAGTGCAATTACCTGAAGCCCTTTTACAACTGCCATTCCGACAATGTTTCCGGGCGTTGATTCATCATCGCCGCAGGGAGAGAGACAGGAGTGCAGATGTAAATCATAGTAGAGTTGCTGCATGATTTTCCTCTGAAATATTATTGTTTAAAGGCAAGAAGCGCTGCGTCAAATTCGGACAGTTCCGTTTTGAAAAGAGGAATTTCCTCCTCCTTTGCTTTGTCAATCAGTGCCTGGTCCACGGCGCTGCCTTCCGCAAAAATAATGCAGGCAACATCGGTTAAGGTCGCGACGGCAAGCGTGTTGTTGTTTACGGTAACGGTAACCCAGCAGGAACCTGCCGGAGCTTTTCCCATTGCGATGCTTAAAAGATCGCAGCAGAACGGCTTTGTGATTTCAGCCGATAAATCAAGACCTTCCGTCAAAAGTGTCAGGGAAGTGTTTTTTGCCAATTCTTCAACTGTCATGTCAGATTACCTCATTTCGGTTTTTTATGTTAAACTCCGCTGATTTTATCAATATTTTCGGACAATTTATGCAGATAATCCTTCAGGATGTAGATGCAGTCCGTTTCTTTTGCAATTCCTTTTACGATGTCCTCCGCAAGGCATCGACAGGTAGGTGCGCCGCAGCAGCCGCAGTCGAGACCGGGGAATTTCTTGCAGAGTTCCTGAATCTGATTGAGCTTTTCCATGCTTTCTTTTAAATTGTCCGCAAGTTCGAAAACGGGAAGGTATTCCACTTCCTTATCCCATTTTGCGTCGTAAGGATAGGTTTTTGCGGCATGAACCGCGGAAACGGGAAGATATTTACGGAGTTTTTGCAGTTTGGCTTTTGCTGCAAAAGGATTTTCCACCTGCATGACACCGCCGACACATCCGCCGTTGCAGGCATTCAGTTCGATGAATTCAAGATCCGAAGAAAACTTCTCGTCCTCCAGATCTTCCAGAACGTGAATAACGTTTTCGATTCCGTCCGCAGCAACATAGGAGTCGGAGAGGAGTCCGCCGGCTTCTCCTCCGGTGATTCCCCAGCTGATTCCGATTTTACCGGAAATGGCAAGCTCCTCCGGGTTTCCGGCTACAATTTTCATCGAATCCACAAGCGCCGGATAGATATCTTTTATGGCAAGGACGCAGTCTATTTCGCTCTTTTCGTGACCGATCGGAGAATTTGCCGCAGTCACTTTCGAAGGGCAGGGCGATAAGAAGAATATTCCGATCTGGTCGGCCGGAAATCCGGTGCGTTCCATTGCCCGTGCTCTGGCCTGGCGCGCAGCGAGTTCTGCGGGAGTGATGAGCGGAAGGAGATTATCCACAAGATTCGGGAAACGCATCTGAATCAGTCTTACGATGGTCGGGCAGGCAGTGGAAATCAAAGGCCACTTTTCCTTATGTTCCGCCACATATTTACGGGACTCCTCGGAGATGATTTCCGCTGCGGCGGAAACTTCATATACGTCATCAAAGCCCATATCCTTCAGTGCGGTTAACAGGATGTTGACGTCTTCGAGATGGTTTACCTGTGCATACAAAGAGGGCGCGGGCAGAGCCACGGAATACTGGTAATTATTGATGGCATCGATAAAACCGCGCTTTGCTTTTTTTGCGTGATGCGGGCAGATGCGGATGCATTCGCCGCAGTCAATGCACTGGTCGGTTGTAATAACCGCTTTTCCGCTGCGGACGCGGATTGCCTGAGTAGGGCAGTGCTTGATGCAGTTCGTGCAGCCCTTGCACTGATTTTCCAATAAATATACGGATTTGCCGTAGTTTTCCATGTAAAATCCTTTCCGGGACTGAATCAGAGGTTACAGATTAATCACCATAGTTACTTTGGTACCGACTCCGATTTTCGTTTCGATATCGATACTGTCTGTATTTTTCTTCATATTGGGAAGCCCCATTCCGGCACCGAAACCGAGGTTTCTTACATTGTCCGGGGCAGTGGAATAGCCTGCCGTCATGGCCTTCTCGATATCGGGAATTCCGGGGCCTTTATCATCCAGAATCATGGTAATGGATTCTTCGGAAATCAGGATGGTGATAGTTCCGCCGTTTGCATGAATGACCATATTGATTTCCCCTTCATACAAAGCGATGGAAACACGTCTTATGACATCCGGAGATACCCCGAGTTTTTTCAGTTTTTTCTTAACATCGGAAGAAGCCTCACCGGCACGGGTAAAATCCTCATCCGACACTTCATAGGTGAATGTCAAAACATCAGCCATGTTCCGTACCTCCTCTTAAGCCCTGCTCGTAGAGAATTCCGCATGCGGAAAACATTCTGTGAGGGGTCGCAAGAAGAGGAATTTCCATTTCTTCGGACAATTCCATCATGGCTTCGTCGGGTTTTTTGCCGCGTACAAAAATGATGCATACGATGTCCATCATTTCGGCTGTACGGACTACCTGGGGATTGCAAAGGCCGGTCAGCAGAACGCATTTGGTTTTTGCAAAAGCGAGAACGTCGCTCATCATGTCGGATCCGCAGGCACTTAATACCTCGGTATCAAGCTTGTCCGTGCAGGTTAAAGCAGTGGCATCAAGAAGTTTGATTACGTCATTTACTGTCATTTGAAAACCTCCGTAATGTGTTACAGCAATTAAACTGTTCCATATAAAAGATAAATAAAAGATAAAGGGGAAAATACCAAAAAAGAAACGAAAGTTTCTTTTCGTTTTGGAATACATTTAAGAATAACTGATGATATAACCCCCAAAAAGTATTATAACAAGCAAAGGACTGAAATTCAATGGATAAAGAAACGCGGAGTGTGATATAATATTCCGGATGTTTTATGATTTTATTGATTTTATAATTAAGAGGTTTGGAAATGTTTTCGAAATTGTTAAAGGAAAAGCCGGAAGAAGTATTAAAATCACTTGCGGACAAATTGCTCGGAGAAGATAAGGGACTGTTTAAAACCGTGATGTTTTCCACGGCGGTTTTTTCCTTCTTCTGTTATTTTTACGAAATGATTTACGGACTCGGATGCCCGGATACGTTAAGCGAAGGAGTACGGTTTTACCGGAATTCCGATTATTCGACTTCGCAGGCCAGATGGATGCTCCGCTTTATTAACGAAATCGGCGGGAAGAATGTCATCATTCCGATTGTGACGGTTTTGGGATACTGTTTTATGATTGGAATCTCGACTTTTATCATCTGCCGGATGATTCATCTGGAAAAGAAAATCGCTGCATTTTTCTTAACGGCGTTAATGGTAAGTTTTCCGATTATCCTTCACCATTTTGCATTTCTTTACATGGCGATGGCATATTCGTTTTCTTTTCTTACGGTTGTACTCGGAGTCTTTTTTATAAGAAAAAGAAAGATTTACGGGTATATTTTGGGAACATTCTGTTTCCTTCTGATGCTCGGGTCGTACCAGTCCTATATCGGAGCGGTATCTGCACTGGCACTTGTGATGCTGATTTATGATTCGCTTCACGAAAAGAAAATCGGGAAATGTTTATCCGACTTTGGTCTGACGGCGTCGTGCGGACTTGCGGCATGTCTGATCAACCAGCCTTTTTCAAAACTGATGATGCTTGTTTTCCATACGGGACAGGACGGAAGAGTCAGTGATTTTTCCGTTCGCAGCATTTTTGAAAACATCGGTTTTTCCTTAACCTATTCCTATAAATGGTTCTTTTCCTATTTCAATTCGGACATTCTTGCAAGGAAATATCTGTATCTCGGACTGGGGATTCTTCTGACGGTGCTTTGCATCACGGCTTTCGTTTTGAAAATAAAGGAAAAATCCGTGGCGGGAGCGGTAACGTTTTTAATTTCGGTCCTTCTTATGCCGCTTGCGATGAATTTCCTTCTTGTCATTATGCCGACCAACGGGATGAGGGATATTTTAAGATATCAGTATGCGCTTGTTTTTGTCGTAATCTTTATTCTTCTTTATTATCTTGAGGGGAAGATTCTGACAAACATCTGTTATTACGCATCCCTGCTTATTTTCTGTGTGCTTTTATGGGGTTATGTCATTTCCGCAAACTGTACGGCGATGATGTATAAAATTTCCTATGACCATGCAATTCAGCAGGCAATGCTGATGATGGAAGAGATTCATGAAATGGATGAATACGTGCCGAACGAAACCCATATCGTGATGGGCGGCTCGTTCCCGTATGATACGCTGCAGCAGCAGTATCCGAAGATTTTCCGCTTTGCCGAGCAGGAGGGCGGTCCGGTGTTCTGGCCGAATCTCTACGGAATGACGAACTGCAGATATTATTTCTTCTGGGATTTCTTAGGCGTAAACGCCGGTTATATTTCCGATGACGAATATCTTTCGGCAATCCGGAGCGATACTTATAAGAATATGCCGTGCTGGCCGGCGGAAGGTTCCGTGCGGATGATTAACGGGGATGTGGTAATAAAACTGTGGGAAGGCGCGCCGGAATGGTAGGAGAGGATACCGGAATGGAACTTGTAAAAAAATACAAAGCGGTTATTTTTGACATGGACGGGACGATTTTAAACACCATCGAGGATCTGCTCGACGCAACCAATTATGCTCTTTCCAGGTACGGCTATCCGCTTCATACCGTGGAAGAAGAATATTATTTTGTCGGAAACGGTCTTTATAAAACAGTGGAGAGGGCACTGCCCGAAGGAACCGGACCGGAGATTGTGAAAGAGGTCCATAAAACGATGGTGGAATACTATAAAGAACATTCCGAAGACAAAACCGCACCCTATCCGGGAATCGTGGAAGTGATAAAAACACTCCGCGCGGCAGGGATTCACACGGCGGTGGTATCCAACAAAGCGGATTTTGCGGTAAAAAATCTCTGCCTTAAATTTTTTGCGGACTGCTTTGACGAATCGATGGGAGAAACGGAAGGGTTTGCCTTGAAACCGGCACCGGATATGGTGGAAGAGGTATTGAGACGAATCGGTGTTTCCAAAGACGAAGCGGTTTATGTGGGCGATTCAAACGTCGATTTACAGACTGCGAAAAACTCCGGACTCGACTGCATTGCGGTTTCCTGGGGTTTCAGAGGATATGAAAAACTTCTTGAATACGGAGCGGAAGTAATCATTGACAGGCCGGAGGAACTGATTCCGTTGATTCGGGGATAGAGGTTTCATTCTGACGGGATTCTCCCGTGACGGCAGTTTCACATATGAAACGAAAAGTGAATTTTTTGTAAATTTGCACAAAAAATACAAGTTAGATATGTCTAACTTGTAGATTTTTACTATTTACTATGTTAGAATAACGATTATAAGTGCGGTTTGTCCGCATACATTGTTAAAATTTTATCAAGGAGGTTTTTAGGATGAGTTTTAAGAAAGCAAACGTACCTTTTGCCGGAACTCCCGAGCAAGAGGCAGAACTTCGGAAAGTCATCGCTGAGAACAAAGACGAGAAGGGTGCCTTGATGCCGATTATGCAGAAAGCACAGGATATCTACGGATATCTTCCGATCGAAGTGCAGACCATAATCGCTGACGAGATGGGCATTCCTCTTGAAAAGGTTTACGGCGTAGCCACTTTCTATGCACAGTTCGCTTTGAATCCCAAGGGTGAGTATCAGATCAGCGTATGCTTAGGTACTGCCTGCTACGTAAAGGGATCCGGCGATATCTATGCAAAACTGGAGGAGATTCTTGGAATTAAGGGCGGAGAGTGTACTCCCGATCGTAAGTTCTCCCTGGATGCATGTCGTTGTGTAGGTGCTTGCGGACTTGCTCCCGTTATGACAATTAACGGTGAAGTATTCGGAAGAATTACACCGAAGGACGTACAGGGCATTCTTGATAAGTACAACTAAGTTCCCTGCATGTGTCGGAGAAAACGGTTATGATGACGGAAATCGCACTGAATGTGCTTGATGTGGCAGAGAATTCTGTCAGGGCAAATGCCACTCTGGTGGAAATAGAGGTAATCATAAATCAGAACGAGGATTTGCTTTCCATCCGTATTAAAGACAACGGATGCGGAATGAGCGAAGAGCAGCTGAAGAATGTTGAGGATCCTTTCTTTACAACCAGAAAGACCAGAAAAGTAGGACTCGGGGTTCCTTTTTACAAGCAGGCGGCACTGGCTGCAGGCGGGGAATTTTACATTAAGTCCGAACTCGGTGTCGGTACCGAGACATTTGCATCGTTTCAGCTGTCCAATATTGACAGGATGCCGCTCGGCGATATCAACGGAACGATTCATACACTTGTTGTTTATAACGAACAGCTTGATTTTCTTTATCATTATGTTTTTAACGGCGCCGATTTTACCCTTGATACGCGGGAATTCAGGGAAATTCTCGGAGGTATTTCTTTCAAAGAACCGGAAATATCTCAGTATATCATGGACTACCTTACCGAACAGAAGGCAGAATGTGACGGCGGAGTAAATATCTGAAAGCCGGAAAGCCGTTCCGTTCGGGAAAAAGAAAAAACTACTAAAATACTAGGAGGAAGGTAAATGAAATCTCTTGAAGAATTAAAAGCACTGAGAGACAAAATGCAGGGTTCGGTAACACTTCGTAACGAAAGCGAAGCAGGCACAAGAGTCGTTGTAGGTATGGCTACCTGCGGTATCGCTTCCGGTGCAAGACCTGTTCTTACCACATTATCCAATGCGGTAGCAGAGAAGAAAATCGAAGACGTTGCCGTTACACAGACAGGTTGCATCGGCTTATGCCAGTATGAACCGATTGTGGAAGTATTCCAGCCCGGCAAAGAGAAAGTTACTTATGTTAAAATGACCCCCGAGAAGGCTTTGGAAGTTGTTGACAAGCACTTAATCGGCGGCAATGTTATCACCGAATATACCATCGGTGCAATTATGAAAAACTAACCGAAGGAGGAAAGAATCATGTATCGTTCACATGTATTGGTATGCGGCGGAACCGGTTGTACTTCCTCCGGAAGTCAGCAGATTATCGAAGCATTCGAAAAAGAAATTAAAGCCAACGATCTTGAGAACGAAGTAGCGGTTGTTCGTACCGGTTGCCACGGTCTTTGTGCACTCGGTCCCATCGTACTTGTTTATCCGGAAGGATCGTTCTATTCGATGGTAAAAGCGGAAGATGTTCCGGAAATCGTTTCCGAGCATCTGTTAAAGGGAAGGGTTGTTACCCGTCTTCTCTATGATGAGACCGTTCAGGAAGCAGACGTTATTCCCCTTGCGGAAACCGGTTTCTACAAGAAACAGAAACGTGTTGCTCTTCGTAACTGCGGTGTTATCAATCCCGAAAATATTGACGAGTATATCGCTGTAGACGGATATCAGGCACTTGGTAAGGTTCTTACCGAGATGACTCCGGAGCAGGTTATTGATACCATTCTTGCTTCCGGTCTCCGCGGACGTGGCGGTGCGGGATTCCCGACCGGACAGAAGTGGAAACTTGCAAGAACCCTGGTTCCCGATGCAGATCAGAAATATGTCTGCTGTAACGCAGACGAAGGTGACCCGGGTGCATTCATGGACCGTTCCGTTCTGGAAGGTGATCCCCATGTAGTACTTGAAGCAATGGCAATTGCAGGTTATGCAATCGGCGCAAACCAGGGTTACATTTACGTACGTGCCGAGTATCCTATTGCAATCGAAAGACTTCGTATCGCAATCGGACAGGCAAGAGAGTACGGTTTACTTGGAAAAGACATCTTCGGAACCGGATTTGATTTTGATATCGATCTTCGTTTCGGTGCAGGTGCATTCGTTTGCGGTGAGGAAACAGCGCTTATGACTTCCATCGAAGGAAACCGCGGTGAGCCCCGTCCCAGACCTCCTTTCCCTGCAGTAAAAGGTCTCTTTGCAAAACCGACCGTATTAAATAACGTTGAAACCTATGCAAATGTTCCGAGAATCATTTTAAACGGACCCGAATGGTTTGCAGCCATGGGTACCGAGAAGAGCAAAGGAACCAAGGTATTCGCACTCGGCGGAAAGATTAAGAACACCGGACTTGTTGAAGTTCCCATGGGAACCACTCTTCGTGAAGTTGTAGAAGATATCGGCGGCGGCATTCCGAACGGAAAGAAATTCAAAGCTGCCCAGACCGGCGGACCTTCCGGCGGATGTATCCCTGCAGAGCATTTTGATGTTCCCATTGATTATGATAACTTAATTGCCATCGGTTCCATGATGGGATCCGGCGGACTTATCGTAATGGATGAAGACAACTGTATGGTTGATATCGCGAAATTCTTCTTAGAGTTCACGGTTGATGAGTCCTGCGGTAAATGTACACCCTGCCGTATCGGTACCAAGAGAATGTATGAAATGCTTGACAGCATTACAAAGGGTAAGGCTACTTTGGAAGATCTGGACAAGCTGGAAGAGCTTTGCTACTACATTAAGGCAAACTCTCTCTGCGGACTCGGACAGACCGCTCCGAACCCTGTATTATCCACCCTTCGTTACTTCAGAGACGAGTATGTTGCTCACGTTGTAGATAAGAAATGTCCTGCCGGTGTATGTAAGGATCTTCTTTCCTTCACCATCGACAAGGAAAAATGTATCGGTTGCGGAATGTGTGCAAGACAGTGTCCTGCATCCGCAATTTCCAAGACGGATTACACCGCTCCCGGAAAGAAACTGCCCGCTATGGCAATCGATCCCGCGAAGTGCGTGAAGTGCGGTGCTTGTATGTCTACATGTAAGTTTGGTGCTATTTCCAAGCAGTAACGAAAATTATTTTTAGGAGGAAAAAGAATGGAAACCGTTAATATTACAATAAATGGTATTGCATGTGAAGCTCCGAAAGGCTCTACCATTCTTGCGGCTGCCAAACTTGCAGGTATCGATATCCCTACTCTTTGTTTCTTAAAAGATATCAATGAAATCGGCGCATGCCGTATCTGTATGGTTGAAGCAGACGAAGGAAGAGGAGCAAGACTTGTTGCTTCCTGCGTTTATCCCGTTTCCGAGGGTATGAAGGTTTATACCAATACCCCGAAGGTTTTGGGATACAGAAAGAAAACCCTTGAACTGATCCTTTCCGATCATGACAAGAAATGCTTATCCTGCGTACGTTCCGGAAAGTGCGAATTACAGGCACTCTGCCAGGAAATGGGCGTGGATGACGTAGATAAGTACAAAGGTATTGCCAATGAGTTCGAAATCGATGATTCCGCAGCTCATATGGTACGTGACAACAACAAATGTATCAACTGCCGTCGTTGTATCGCTGCCTGCGAAAAGACACAGGGTATCGGCGTTATCGGCGCAAACAATCGTGGATTTATTACCGAGGTTTCTTCTCCTTTCGGAATGGGACTCGGTGAGACTTCCTGCGTAAGCTGCGGACAGTGTATCGCGGTTTGCCCGGTTGGTGCAATTTATGAGAAGTCCGATGCAGACAAGATTCTCGAAGCAATCGCAGATCCCGAGAAGCATGTAGTTGTTCAGACAGCTCCCGCTGTTCGTGCAGGTCTCGGTGAAATGTTCGATCTTCCCATCGGAACTCCCGTAGAGGGAAAAATGGCTGCAGCACTTAGAAGAATCGGATTTGAGAGAGTATTCGATACCGATTTCGGAGCAGACGTTACCATTATGGAAGAAGCAAACGAGTTACTTCAGAGAGTAACAACAGGCGGCGTGCTTCCCATGATTACATCCTGCTCACCCGGATGGATCAAATTCTGTGAGCATTATTATCCCGATCAGTTAGAGCATTTATCTTCCTGCAAGTCCCCGCAGCAGATGTTCGGCGGAATTTTAAAGACATATTATGCAGAGAAGATGGGATGGGATCCGAAGTCCATCGTATCCGTATCCGTTATGCCCTGTACGGCAAAGAAATTCGAAATCGGCCGTGACGATCAGTCTGCAGCAGGAGAGGGAATTCCCGATCTTGATTACACCATGACTACCAGAGAGCTCGGACGTCTCGTTAAGAGATGTGGCATCGACTTCAATGCACTTCCCGATGAGGGATTTGACGATCCGATGGGTGAGAGTACCGGTGCAGCCGTTATCTTCGGTGTTACCGGCGGTGTTATGGAAGCAGCACTCCGTACCGCTGTTTGGAAACTTACCGGCGAAACCAATGACAGCCCGATCGAGTTCAAGGAAGTTCGTGGTTTCGAGGGAATTAAGGAAGCTACCTATGAAGCAGGCGGTGTAAAGGTTAAAGTTGCAATTGCATCCGGACTTACCAATGCAAAAGCGATTATGGATAAGATTCGTGCAGGTGAAGCAGATTATACCTTCGTAGAAATTATGGCCTGCCCCGGCGGCTGCATCAACGGCGGCGGACAGCCTCAGGTTCCCGCACGTGTTCGTAACTTCGAAGATTATCGTGCAAAACGTGCTTCCGTACTTTACGGTTATGATGAGAGCATGCCTCGTCGTAAATCCCACGAGAATCCTTCCGTTCAGAAGCTTTACTCTGAATTTATGGGAGAGCCTTGCGGTGAGAAAGCACATCACATCCTTCACACCTCTTATGTGAAGAGAACCGTGCATGACATTAACGCATGGAATGCACAGTAAAAACAAATAATCAGCCTCTTTGGTTGTTTTAACAATGGGAAAGCGGTCGGCGATTGCCGGCCGCTTTTTGCGTGATTGTTGTGATAGTTGTGACAGTTATCGTAAATGTATCAGTAAATCTGCCGGGACTGTATTGCGACGGAAGTCTTGCCGTAGTAGTATGCCAGTTCCTTGTTCTGGTCATCCCCGGGATCTTCGCTTAAATCCTGCCAGATTAAATACCACGGACGAATGCTGTACGGCTCAAAACGCAAATCCGTCTCCGGCGTTTTTAAAAGCTGCAGACGCGATTCATACTGGGCATGAAAGAGTTTGGCTTCGCCGTCGGCAAGATAGTGATAGGCCCCGTATACGGAATAACTTCCGACACGGTCTTTGCAGGTTACGAAACATAATGCAAAAAGAATCAGCCAGAGGAGAAGAGCAATAACGGGGATCCGAAGTGTCTGTTCTTTCTTTTCGTTTTTTGCTCCGGAAATGTTTTCCGCTTTTTCTTCCGGTTCGTCCGGATTTAAGTCAGAAGGAACTGTTTTTTTCTCCCAAAATGTTCTCAATACCCCTGCCAGATAAGTGAGATTCAGTACCAGCAGAAGCTGGAACGTAATTTTGATGACATTAATCATTCTGGCCAGATTTACCGCGCCGGTTCCGTAAAGCCCCGGAGTAAAGCATGCCGCATAGAGACAGTATGACCAGAGCATAAGAACGGGAATTCCGAAGAACGGGAAAGAAAGCTTTTTTTCGGAGTCCGTATTTTTCACCAGTTCATAACAGAAAGGGAACAGAATGATTAAAAACAGCAGGGTTTTCAAATCCATGAACTGCTTTAGGAATTTCACGCTTTCCGGGAAAGAAAGGAGGATGGCATTCAGTGCATCTGGGGAATCCGGAAAATAAGCTGCCCTGACCGCATTTCCGGGTGCACTTATATTCAGATAAAAACCGATTCCGAAGGAGATGAAGGAAGGTATTGCGAAAAGGATTCTTTTTTTCTTATAAAGAATCGAAAGAATCAGTCCCGAAACCAGCAGGATCATTGTCTGAAGAGTGGTGACAAAATTGGCTCCCGCGACAAAGAATCCCAAAATGACGGATAACAGAATTCCGGCAACGGTATAAATCACGGCAGGGATTTTTTTATTTTGTATTACGGAAAAGGAATCCCCGAATACCAAAAGGATCAAAACGGATAAGAAATACAGTTCGAACGAAAACATCCCGATATAGTGAATGCCGCCGTTAAACCAGTAGAAGCCCTGCTGCGGTGAGTACAGAAAGAGTATGATAAAAAGTGTTACGGCAGCAAACATTCCGAGAACCGTAACGCCGGATTTCTTTAAAAATATCCGGCAGGTGACTAAGGTAAAAACAAACATGGAAAGGACCAGATTCAGAATCAGAAACACCGGGCCGATTACATAATATTGTTCTCCGAAAATCATGGGATTTAAGCCCATTAAGAAAATCGAAGAGTAGGTTCCCTGCCAGGTATGCCACATACGGACGGTATTTTCCAATGCACCCGAAATGACCCCGCGAAGCCGGAAACCTCCGAGCATCCAGTGAATCCATACCGGTGCGGAATATCCGTAATCATCAAAAAAAGGAACGGCATATTTTGTAAGAAGCAGAAGCGGAATGAGTGCAACCGCCAGGGCAGCCGTAAACAGAAATGAGCAGATTATGATATTGGGTCCGAAGGATAAAATTTTCTTTGCTGTTTTCATAAATTAGAATCCTTTAACTGACATCGAATGATAGTATACTACGTAAAACGCGGCTTTGACAACTCCTACGTATTGCTTGATTATTCGGACGGATAAACCTATAATATTGTGTGGAAATGCAAAGTTTACAGTGGGTTGTATCGGGGTGTTTTGCATGAAGAAGAAATTACTGTTAACGGTATGTATTCTTTCTTTATCATCGTTTTGTCTTTTTGCATGTTCCGATCCGGAAATGAGTTCAGGCATTATTTCGGAAGAAACCGGTTCGGAACCGGTTGCTCTTTCAGCGAATATTGAGGATTCCGAAGACTTTTTAACGGAAACCGGAAAAACGGACAATAATACGGTCAATAATAAAGAGGGTTATTCGGAAAGCAATCCGGAAACAGAGAATACAGATGAGAATCTAAAGACGGATTCTTCCGGCAAAGATGATACGGAAGAGCAGTCTGAAGAAGGGCAGTCCGGGAAGGAACAGCCTGAAAAAGAGAAAATTGTAAAGGAACAATCCGAAAAGGATTCTGACAAAACGGATCAGTCCGGAACAGAGAAAACCGAAACGGAACAGTCCTCTGCGGAGAAAACCGAAACGGAGCCGGCTGATATCGGGCAGCCGGATGAAACCTCCGTTCAGGCCGAGGTGCAGAGAATAGAACTTGAGAAGGCGGAAGCGGAGAGGATTGCAGAGGAACAGGCAAAGGCAATTGCGGCGGAGGAAGCATTGAGAGCGGCGGAAGAAGCGGCAAAACAGCAGGCAGCTGCGGTAATTCCTGCCGATGACGGACTGGCAGTTGTAAATGCCGCAAGAGCGGAGGCGGGTCTGGGACCGGTTGTTTATGATGCAACCCTGAATACCCTTGCGTATCAGAGGGCCGTTGAAATTGCAGCAAACTGGGGACATAACCGCCCGGACGGAAGTATCTGTTTTTCCATACTGGATCAGAACGGAGTGGATTACAGGACTTGCGGAGAGAATATCGCGGCAGGGCAGGAGACGGCAACTGACGTGGTAAATTCGTGGTTGAATTCTGAAGGACATCGCGTTAATATTTTAAACGGTGCGTTTCACAAAATGGGACTTGCCGTCTATAACGGAGGAGAGTACGGAACTTACTGGGTGCAGATTTTTACGGACTAGGAAAGGCTGAAGGACAAAACGTAAAAATCCGGACGAAGAAAGCAATAAAAGTATCGTAAGGAGATTCTGTTACGGTACCGAAGGGAGATATATAAATGAGACAATTTACCTCAGACGAACTCAGAAAAACATGGAAACAGTTCTATACGGAAAGAGGACATGTGGATGTCGGTGCGGTTTCGCTCGTATCCGACGGTTCCACGGGTGTTCTTTTCAATGTAGCGGGAATGCAGCCCCTTATGCCTTATTTACTCGGCGAGAAGCATCCCCTCGGAACAAGACTCTGTAACGTACAGGGCTGTGTTCGTACCAATGACATCGATTCCGTCGGTGACAAGAGCCATGTTACATTTTTTGAAATGATGGGAAGCTGGAGCCTCGGCGATTATTTCAAGGAAGAAAGATGCAAGTGGAGTTATGAACTTTTAACGGAAGTGTTCGGATTTGACAAAGAACATCTTGCCGCTACCGTTTTTGCGGGAGATGAGAATGCACCCCGTGACGAGGAGGGAGCACAGTACAGAATCGCTTCCGGTTTCAAAAAAGAGAATATTTATTATCTTCCCGCCGAAGATAACTGGTGGGGACTGGAATACGGCCCCTGCGGACCCGACTCCGAAATGTTCTATATTGCGGATGTCCCGGATTGCGGACCGAATTGCGGACCGGGATGCAGCTGCGGTAAATATACCGAACTCGGAAACGACGTTTTTATGCAGTATGAAAAATTAAAGGACGGTTCTCTGATTCCGCTTAAGCAGAAGAACGTGGATACCGGCTGGGGACTGGAAAGAAACCTTGCATTCTTAAACGGAACAAAGGATGTTTACAAGACAGATGTGTTTGCACCGGTAATCGCCTATATTGAAAAGGCTTCGAACATGCAGTACGAAGCAGACGAAAAGCTTACCAAATCCATGAGAATCCTTGCGGATCACGCCAGAACGAGCGTGATGTTAATCGGCGATGCGGCAAGACTTGTTCCTTCCAATGCAGGAGCAGGTTACGTATTGAGACGGTTAATCCGCCGTGCGGTTCGTCACGCAAGAATGCTCGGCCTTAAGAAAGAAAATATCCTGCAGATTGCAGGCATTTATATGGATGACATCTATAAAGAAAGTTTTCCGCTTCTTACCGAAAACAGAAAGTTTGTAATTGATGAACTGACGAAAGAAATCGACAGATTCGAAAGCACTCTTGAAAACGGTATGAAGGAATACAAGAAGATTCTGGATACCGCGAAGGCGGAAGGAAAGAAGGAAATCGAAGGGAAAGATGCATTCTATCTTTATGATACGTTCGGTTTTCCGCTTGAACTTACCGAGGAACTTGCGGCGGAAGAAGGCTTAACTGTTGATGCGGAAGGATTTAAGGTCTCTATGGAAGAGCAGAAGGACCGTGCGAGAAAGGGCCAGAAGACCGATAATCTTGACCTTTCCACTTCCGTATTTGATGAGCTTGATGAGAGTATTAAGACCGAATTTATCGGTTACGACAGTCTGACGGGAAAAGATACCATCGCGGCAATCGGTTCCGCGGATGCTTTGAAGGACCGTTTAAACAAGGGCGAGGACGGAACGATTGTTGTAAAAGTGACTCCGTTTTATGCAACCATGGGCGGCCAGAAAGGTGATATCGGTATCATTAAGACCGCGGACGGCGTATTTAAAGTAACGGATACCGTAAAACTCGGAAAAGACAGAGTCGGCCATGTCGGAAGCTGTGTGGAGGGCTTTATTGCAACGGGAAGCGAAGCGGAGCTTAATGTGGATACAACGAACCGTGCCTTTACCTGCAGAAATCATTCCGCAACACATCTTCTGCAGAAAGCACTTCAGATTGTTCTGGGAGACGACGTTCACCAGCAGGGTTCCTATCAGGATCCGGACCGTACCCGTTTTGATTTCTCCTACGGACAGGCAGTATCAAAAGAAGATTTAAAGAAAATAGAAGCCCTTGTCAACGAGCGTATTGCAGCGGATTATCCCGTGGAAACCAAAGTCTGCGGAATTGAGGAAGCAAAGAGTCTGGGAGCCATGGCTTTATTCGGAGAGAAATACGGAGATTCCGTACGCGTCGTTATGATGGGTGATTCGAAAGAATTCTGCGGCGGTACACATGTAAAACATACCGGGGATATCGGATTTTTCAAGATCTTATCCGAAAGCGGTGTGGCAGCAGGCGTAAGACGTATCGAGGCCATTACGGGAGCCAATGTTATGGCATACTACGCAAATATGGAAGCGCAGTTTGCATCCGCCTGTGCAGTGGTAAAATCACAGCCTGCGGACCTTGCATCCAAACTGGAGCATATGAATGCGGAGATTAAGGCAATGCACTCCGAGATTGAATCCTTAAAGAGCAAAGCGGCCAAGGAAGCAATGGGAGATGTTATGGACTCCGTGAAGGAAGTAAAGGGCGTAAAACTTCTTGCGACTTCGGTACCGGGTGTGGACATGAACGGACTTCGCGATCTTGGTGACCAGCTGAAAGCAAAACTCGGAGAGGGTGTGATCGTTCTTCTTTCCGATGCGGACGGTAAGGTAAATATGGTTGTTATGGCTACCGATGAAGCTCAGAAGAAGGGTGCACATGCCGGTAACCTGATTAAGGCGATTGCCGGAAAAGTCGGCGGTGGCGGCGGCGGTCGTCCCAATATGGCGCAGGCCGGCGGAAAGAATCCCGCAGGCATACCGGATGCGATTGCGGAAGCCGCGGTTGTGCTTGAAGGAATGATTAACGTTTAAGCGGATAAAAATTACAAAGTATGATTTCGGAATAAATTACGTTTTTTCTTGACGAAAGACAAAAAATCAGTATAATAGTGAATGTGCATTTTTTGGAAATACCCGAACGGTGACTGCACAATTCCAAAACCGGGAGGAGGGTTGAGAGATGTCTAGAGTAGAAGTTAAAGAGAATGAATCCTTAGACAGCGCATTACGTCGTTTTAAGAGAAGTTGCGCAAAGGCTGGTATCCAGCAGGAGATTCGTAAAAGAGAACATTACGAAAAGCCTTCTGTAAAGCGTAAGAAAAAGAGCGAAGCTGCCAGAAAGCGCAAATATAACAACTAAGATTAAGAAATCCGATAAGCCGCACATTGTGTGGCTTATTTACTTAAAGACTGAAAATCGTATCAGATTAAACGAAAGACATTTTCGTTATTTCCGGAATGAAATGAGTGGGTGTATGAAGAAGAACCGGCTGTCAGTCAGAATAAGGGACGGTCTTTTAATTGCAGGCGGAGCGTTACTTTTGTGGAACCTTTTGGATCAGAACCGCTTTGTGGTAAGAAAGAAGGAAATCCGTACGGACAAACTGAAAAAAGGAGAGTCCGTCCGGTTTGTTTTTGTGACCGATCTGCATTCCAAGAAATTTGCGGGCAATAACGAAAGTCTGATAAAGGCAATCAGAAAATGCAAACCTGATTTTATTCTCTGCGGCGGAGACATGATGACGGCGCATCCCGGAAAAAACAATAAGACGGCGGTATCATTCCTGAAAAGACTTGCCGAAGAGTATAAGATTTATTATGCGCTCGGCAATCATGAGTTCCGTGCAAGGCTGTATCCCGAGACCTACGGTGAAATGTTCGATGAATTTGTCGATGCCGTGGAGTGTGAGAATATCACGTTTCTTGATAACGAATCCGTTTTGCTTCACGACCTTCCGGTTCGGATTCAGGGGCTGACCGTTGACAGAGAGTATTATAAACGATTTGCAAAAATGCATATGCCTTCTGACTATATTGAAAATCTGCTCGGAAAGGTTAATCCGGAGGAATATACCATTATGATGGCACATAATCCGGAATACGGAGAGGAATATTTTGAGTACGGAGCGGATTTGTTTTTATCCGGTCATCTGCACGGAGGAATCATCCGTTTGCCGTATATCGGAGGAGTGGCATCCCCGTCATTCCATCTGTTTCCGGTCTTCAGCGGCGGGCTGTACGCATGCAGGGAACAATACGGATATGTATCCTGCGGACTCGGAACACATACCGTTCCGGTCAGACTGAATAACCCCGGTGAAGTGACCTGCATTACGGTGTCGGGGAAAAAGTAAAATCAGCGTTAAAGATACCGGTTAAGGAGAATACATGGCAATACCCGTTAAACTGGAGGCGTTTGAAGGTCCCCTGGATCTTCTCCTTCATTTAATCGAAAAGAATAAAGTGGATATTTACGATATTCCGATCAGTTTAATTACGGAGCAGTATCTGGAATATGTCCGGAATATGCCGAAGGAAGATTTAAATGTCGTCAGCGAATTTCTTGTTATGGCGGCAACGCTTCTTGACATAAAGTGCAAAATGCTTCTTCCGAAGCAGGAGACCGAGGAAGGTGAGGAAGAAATCGATCCGAGAGCCGAACTGGTTCAAAAACTCCTCGAATATAAAATGTATAAGTATATGTCTTTGGAATTAAAGGACATGCAGATGGGGACGGAACGGTATATTTATAAAAAACCGACCATCCCGAAGAAAGTGCAAAGTTACAAGGCACCGATTGATTACGAGACCCTGGTCGGAGACAATACGCTTCAGGCTCTGAACGAGCTGTTCAAGGTCATCATGAAGCGTAACGAGGACAAAATCGACCCCATCCGAAGCGGGTTCGGAAAAATACAGAGAGAAGAAGTGGATCTTGATAAGAAGCAGCTGGAAGTATGTGCCTATATCGAGAGCCATAAAAAATGCTCTTTTACGGATCTTTTATCGCAGCAGAAGAGTAAGATGGACACGATTGTTACGTTTTTGATCGTTTTGGAACTGATTAAGGTCGGCAGTATAGACGTAAAGCAGGATTCGACATTTGCAGACATTGAAATTACCTATAAAGCACCGTTTGTGAGAATCGAATTAAGTTAGGATAAACGGAGAATAAAATGGATTCAAAAAAATTACAGGCAGCAATAGAGGCAATCCTTTTTGCAAAAGGGGAGTCGGTGGAAATTCAGGATATTGCAACGGCACTTGAAATTGAAGAAAGCAAGGTTCGCGAAGCAATCGACAATTTAAAAACCGCATACGGAAAATCCGACCGCGGAATTCAGATTGTGGAACTTGAGAATTCCGTCCAGCTTCGTACCAAGGAAGAATTTTATGAGGAACTTATCAAAATCACTACCGTACCGAAAAAGCAGACACTGACCGATGCGGCACTCGAGACTCTTTCCATAGTTGCATATAAGCAGCCGGTAACACGTCTGGATGTGGAGAAAATCAGAGGCGTCAATTCCGATTCCACCATGAGTAAGCTTGTGGAGTACGGCCTGATTAAAGAAGTCGGAAGACTGGATGCACCGGGACGTCCCCTTCTTTTCGGAACGACGGAACAGTTCTTGCGGAGTTTCGGCGTCAAATCCATCGAAGATCTTCCCGAAATGAATCCGGATATCCTGGAAGATTTCAAGGCACAGGCGGAAAAAGAAATCCAGATCAAACTGGATATCTGAAGCCGGAAGACATAAGACAGGACAATATACACAAAGCAGAATATTATTTAACAGGGCGTATATTTGAAATTATACAAAATAGGAGAATTTCCGAAAATTCTCCTATTTTTTTTGTTTTGTTTGTGTTATAGTTTAATTTGAGTGTGTTTGGGTCTGTTACCCGATTTAACACATCATTAAGTCACAAATTTTTTTAAATATACATGGAGGTTTTCAAAATGAGTACTGTTTCTACTAGTGCAGCGAGATCAAGAATCGACGCATTACTTGATCCAAACAGTTTCGTTGAAATCGGCGCACTGGTATCTGCCAGAGCAACCGATTTTAATCTGAAACAGATTGATACTCCGTCCGACGGTGTTATTACCGGCTACGGAACAATCAATGACAACCTGGTTTATGTATACAGCCAGGATGCTTCCGTTTTGGGAGGAACCGTAGGAGAGATGCACGCACGTAAAATTGTCAATCTTTATGATATGGCAATGAAGATGGGTGCACCCGTAATCGGGTTAATCGATTCCGCGGGATTAAGACTCCAGGAGGCTATGGATGCCTTAAACGGATTCGGTGAAATTTATTTAAAGCAGAGCTTATCTTCCGGCGTTATTCCTCAGATCAGCGCAATCTTCGGAAACTGCGGCGGCGGACTTGCAATTCTTCCTGCTATTTCGGATTTCACTTTCATGGAAGAGAAGAATGCGCATCTTTTTGTGAATTCTCCCAACGCACTGGAAGGTAACAGCAAAGAAAAATGCGATACTTCCAACTCCGCATTCCAGTCGGAAGAAGCAGGTATCGCGGATTTCGTGGCAGATGAGGCTTCCGTTTTTGATTCCATTCGTGAACTTATTTCCTATCTTCCCGCAAATAACGAAGAGGAAGCAGAGGAAGTTGCAACGAATGATTCCTTAAACCGTGCATGTGATTTAATCGCTGCAGGATACAGGGATGCCGCTCTGGCATTCAGCGATATTGCAGACGATCATGCATTCCTGGAAGTAAAGAAGAATTACGGAAAAGAAATGGTAATCGGATTCATCAAATTAAACGGTCTTACCGTAGGATGTGTCGGAAACCGCAGCGTGGTTTACGATTCCGAAGGAAAAGAAGCAGAGAAGTTTGATGAGGTACTTTCCGTAAACGGTTCGGTAAAAGCAGCGGAATTCATTAATTTCTGTGATGCATTTTCCATTCCGGTATTGTCCTTAACCAACGTAAAAGGCTATGTGGCCTGCAAGTGTGCAGAGAAGAGAATTGCAAGAGCGGTTTCCAAACTTACTTATGCATTTGCAAACGCATCTGTTCCCAAGGTAAACGTAATCCTGAAAGAAGCTTACGGAAGCGCATATGTTTCCATGAACTCCAAAGCACTCGGATGTGACGTAACGTTTGCATGGGAAGATGCAAAAATCGGAACCATGGATGCTTCCATTGCGGCAAAAATCATGTATGACGGAGAAGGATCCGACGTGATTAACGGTAAGGCAAAAGAGTATGCCGAACTTCAGAATTCCGCAATGAGCGCAGCAAAGAGAGGATATGTGGATTACATTATCACTCCCGAAGATACAAGAAAGTATGTAATCGGCGCATTCGAGATGCTTTACTCCAAGCGCGAGGATCGTCCGGCAAAGAAACACGGCACAGTTTAAAGAAAGGCGGATTCATTATGAAGAAACAGATTACCGTTCTGTGCTGTGTCTTAAGTGCGATTTTACTGTTTACAGGCTGTTCCAAAAAGGAAAAAGTCATTCCTGATATCGACCGTGAACAGATCAGAAGCAATATTGAGGTCATGGTTGACCAGATTGTTGCGGATATTCCGGATGGCGGTGAAGAAGGAACAGTTACCTATTATGACCAGAGTTATTATGACGGTCAGCTTTCCTTAGACCGCAAGCAATGGGCAGAAAAACAGGAAATTTTAAAGACCCAGCACGAACTTGAATTCAAATCCCAGAATGTATACAACAAGGCAATCGAGTCGTATCTTTCCGGGAAAAAAGACGGCGGAAACGTTAAAGAAATTAATTTTGATACCTTGGATATCACCTTCGGAAAAGAAGGCGGTTATGAAGTAACGGTGGATTTAATCTGCGATAAGAAGAATACGGAAATGGCACTTTCGTATAATACCGAAATGCAGATTACCAACGCGGCATTCAATGTAAAGTACAGCATCGGAGAGAATATTCAGAAGGCAGCTTTAAATACCCTGCTCGGAATGGGTACCGTATTCGTTATCCTGATTCTGATTTCTCTGATTATTTCCGCATTCGGTATCTTCCCGAAACTGGAAGCGAACAAGAAGGCAAAACAGGCAGCAAAGGAAGCGGAAAAGAAAGCCGCAGCACCTTCCGCATCTGCAGTTACCGAGGATGTTAAGACAGAAGTTCTTACGGAAGATTTAACCGATGATTTGGAACTTGTAGCAGTAATCAGTGCAGCAATTGCAGCATATGAAGGATCGGAAGATGCATCCGGATATGTGGTAAGAAGCATTCGCAAATCGACTAAATGGCAGAGAGCATAAGATCAGGAGGATTTTAAAATGAAAAATTATACCATTACCGTAAACGGAAACGTATATGACGTTGTAGTAGAAGAGGGAGCAGGAAACGGCGCAGCAGCAGCTCCCGTGAAGAAAGCAGCTCCGGCAGCAGCACCCAAGGCAGCTCCGGCAGCAGCACCCAAGGCAGCATCCGCAGGTGCGGGAAGCATCAAGGTTGAAGCAGGTGCAGCAGGAAAGGTTGTAAGAATCGAAGCTAATGTAGGAACTGCAGTTAAGAAGGGCGATGCAGTGGTTATCATCGAGTCCATGAAGATGGAAATCCCCGTTGTAGCACCCGAGGACGGTACCGTGGCAAGCATTGACTGTGCAGCAGGCGATGCAATCGAAGCGGGTGCTTTACTCGCAACATTGAACTAGTCACTACAACAAATAGGAGGTTATAGTTTACGATGAGCTATATTATTGATACAATAAGTAATTTGCTTCATCAGACAGCTTTCTTTAACCTGACCTGGGGAAACTACGTTATGATTGCCGTAGCATGTGTTTTCCTTTATCTGGCAATTAAGAAAGAGTATGAGCCGCTTCTTCTGGTACCGATTGCATTCGGTATGCTGCTCGTAAACATCTATCCCGATATCATTGCTCCCTGGAGCGAGGATTCGGCAGGCGGATTACTTTATTATTTCTACATTCTGGACGAATATGCAATTCTTCCGTCCTTGATTTTCATGGGTGTCGGAGCCATGACAGACTTCGGTCCCCTGATTGCGAATCCCAAGAGTTTCCTTCTTGGTGCATCCGCACAGTTCGGTATTTACATGGCTTATTTCGGAGCCATCCTTTTAAACCAGACTCCCTGGTTTGAGTTTAACGACAAGGCTGCGGCAGCTATTTCCATTATCGGCGGTGCAGACGGTCCGACATCCATTTTCCTTGCAGGAAAACTCGGACAGACAGCGCTTCTCGGACCGATTGCAGTAGCGGCATATTCCTATATGTCACTCGTTCCGATTATCCAGCCGCCTATCATGAAGCTTTTAACAACGGAAAAAGAAAGAAAAATCAAAATGGAGCAGCTTCGTCCCGTATCCAAATTAGAGAAAATTCTTTTCCCGATCGTTGTTACGATTGTTGTATGTTTGATTCTTCCGACCACGGCTCCCTTAATCGGTATGCTGATGCTCGGTAACTTATTCCGTGAGTCCGGTGTTGTAAAACAGCTTACCGAGACCGCATCCAACGCTCTTATGTACATCGTTGTAATTTTGCTCGGTACCTCCGTTGGTGCAACGACTTCCGCGGAAGCATTCTTAAATATGAATACCATCGGAATTGTAGTACTCGGACTTGTCGCATTCGCGTTCGGTACGGCCGCGGGTGTCATATTCGGAAAGATTATGTGTATTGCGACAAAGGGCAAGGTAAATCCGTTAATCGGTTCCGCAGGTGTATCCGCGGTTCCCATGGCTGCCAGAGTTTCACAGAAAGTCGGAGCGGAAGCGGATCCTACGAATTTCCTTTTGATGCATGCAATGGGCCCGAACGTTGCCGGTGTTATCGGTACTGCGGTTGCAGCCGGAACCTTTATGGCAATTTTCGGAATTGTATAAGTTTAGAATATTAATTTGGAGGATAATAAAATGGCAGATACAGTAAAAAAGCCGATTAAAATTACAGAGACCGTCCTTCGTGACGCTCATCAGTCGTTAATCGCAACCAGAATGCCGACCGAAATCATGCTTCCCATTGTCGAGACCATGGACAAAGTCGGATATCATTCCGTTGAATGCTGGGGAGGAGCGACCTTCGATGCTTCCCTTCGTTTCTTAAAAGAAGATCCCTGGGACAGACTTCGTAAATTAAGAGATGGTTTTAAGAATACCAAATTACAGATGTTATTCCGCGGACAGAACATTCTCGGATATCGTCCTTATGCAGATGACGTGGTATATGCATTTGTAGAGAAATCCATCGCAAACGGTATTGATATTATCCGTATTTTTGACTGCTTAAACGATCTTCGTAACTTACAGGCTGCAGTTGATGCAACCAATAAAATCAAAAAGCAGGAAGGCAGAGGACATGCCCAGATTGCACTTTCCTATACGCTTGGTGATGCTTATACCCTGGAGTATTGGGCAAATACCGCAAAGCAGATTGAGGAAATGGGTGCGGATTCCATCTGTATCAAGGATATGGCAGGTCTTTTACTTCCTTACACCGCTGCCGAATTAATCAAGGCAATGAAGGAAAATACAAACCTTCCGATTCAACTGCACACCCACTATACTTCGGGCGTAGCTTCCATGACACAGCTAAAGGCGGTTGAGGCAGGTGTAGACGTAATCGACTGTGCGATTTCTCCTTTCGCACTCGGTACTTCCCAGCCCGCTACCGAAGTTATGGTAGAGACATTCAAGGGAACCCCTTATGATTCCGGTCTTGACCAGAAGATTCTTGCGGAAATCGCAGATTACTTCCGTCCTTACAGAGAAGAGTGCCTTGCAAGCGGACTTATGAACACCAAGGTTTTGGGTGTAAATATCAAAACCCTGCTTTATCAGGTACCCGGCGGTATGCTTTCCAACATGGTAAGCCAGCTGAAAGAACAGCATGCGGAAGACCGTTACAATGACGTGCTTGAGGAAATCCCGAGAGTACGTAAGGACTGCGGTGAGCCTCCTTTGGTTACTCCTTCTTCCCAGATTGTCGGAACACAGGCAATCTTCAATGTATTAATGGGAGAGCGTTACAAGATGGCTACCGGTGAGTTCAAGGATCTTCTCCGCGGTAACTACGGACAGACCGTTAAGCCGATGGATCAGGCCGTAATTGATAAGGTTATCCCCGGAGAACCCAGATCTACCGCAAGAAGTGCGGAAGCTACAGGACATACCGAGCCCGAGCTTGAAAAGATCGAGTCGGAGATGAAAGAGTGGAAACAGCAGGACGAAGACGTATTGTCCTATGCATTGTTCCCTCAGGTTGCTACCGAGTTCTTTAAGTATCGTATGGCACAGCAGGAAAAAATCGATTTATCCGCTGCGGATACCAAAAACGGAGCATATCCTGTATAATTAATTTCAGTATGATATTTTGGAGAGGGATTTCTCCAAAGAGATGCGGAAGGAACCCCTGTTTTTACAGGGGTTTCCTGCGTTTGGAGGGAGTCGGATGAAATCGATATCGTTTCATAAAGAACAGGGAATTTCCATACGTCTGGTCAATATCGTGATGTTTGTTCTTGCACTGATTGCGTCAATCATGCTTTTCTTTGCGATGCGCCGTACAACAAACATGTACAATGAATCCAACCGTATTACACAGAATACGATTGAATTGCAAAACAACGCAAACGAACTGATGGAAGCTTCCGATTACCTGACACAGGAAATGCGTGTCTTCGTCGTTACCGGTGACAGACAGCATCTGGATAACTATTTTAACGAGGCATACATCGAAAGAAGGCGTGACAAGGCATTGGAAGAACTGCGTTCGAAGAACGGCAAAACGATGGCTTATCAGAACCTTCAGGAGGCCATGGATGATTCCATGGAACTGATGAATACCGAATTTTACGCGGCAAAGCTTGCTGTGATCGGATACGGTTACAATCTTGAATCGTTCCCGGTTCAGGTTCAGAATGCCCAGATTAAGAAAAACAATCTGGCGCTTTCGAAAGAAGCGAAAATCAGGATGGCCGAAGACTTAATGTTCGATGAAAACTATATGGCCAAGAAGGACAGCATTTCCAAACATATTGATTCCTGTTTAAACGATCTGATGGATGAGATGAATGCCAAACAGCAGGATATGACGAATCGTGTCCGCAAACAGGTTTGGTTCGAACATTTCCTTACCTGGGTTTTAATCGTTATCACGCTTATGGTTGTGCTGCTGACCGCTAAGTTAATCATCGTTCCGATCAAGAAAGCGGTGGAAAGGATTCGGGAAGAAAAAGAAATTCCCTTATCCGGAGCTTACGAGGTCCGGTTCCTTGCAAAGACGTACAATCTGATGTATCAGACCAACGTGGTGAATAAAGAGAAGTTAAATTATGAGGCAACGCACGATAAACTGACCGGTCTTTACAACCGCCGCGGTTATGAGTTTCTGTTAAGCAATGTCGATATGGAATCCGCAACGCTGTTAATTCTTGACCTTGACAAGTTCAAGCAGATTAACGATATGTACGGTCATGATATGGGCGATAAGGTGCTTATTAAGACCGCAGATGTGATTTACAACAGTTTCCGCTCACAGGACTATGTCTGCCGGATCGGCGGAGATGAATTTGCGGTTATTATGGTTCACTGCAATTCGACCTTAAAAGAACTGATTGAACGAAAAGTCGGAATCATGAACGATAAAATGCAAAATGCCATAGACGGAGTCCCGGCCATTACCGTCAGTGTCGGTGCCGCATTCGGAGAGGACGGACACAGCGTGGACCGTATTTTCAAGAGCGCGGACGAGGCTTTGTATAATGCGAAACAGTCCGGCAGGAGCTGCATTAAATTTGCCGAAAAATAAGAGAGATTTATTCTATTTTTTGAAGAAAATAAAATAGTAATTTGACGCAAACTGCTTCATAATTAATTCATCATTCTTTTTTAATCGGAGGGGTTATTATGGAGCAGTTTCAGTTTTATTCACCGACGGAATTCGTTTTCGGAAAAGAGAAGGAAAATGAAGCGGGAAGACTGGTTAAAAAATGGGGCGGAAGCAAAGTACTCATTCATTACGGCGGAGAATCCGCAAAGAAATCAGGCCTTTTGGACCGCGTTGCGGCATCTTTGAAAGCCAAGGGTATTTCTTACGTCACCTTAGGCGGTGTAAAACCTAATCCCAGAGACACTCTTGTCAGAGAAGGGATTGCACTTTGTCGGGCAGAGGGCGTTGATTTTATTCTTGCAATCGGCGGCGGCTCCGTCATCGATTCTTCCAAGGCGATTTCGGGCGGATTTTATTATGACGGCGATTTCTGGGATTTGTATGAGAAAAAATCTCCCCTGACAAAAACCATTCCCATCGGTACCGTTCTTACGATTGCGGCAGCCGGCAGCGAAGGCAGCGGAAGCAGTGTTATTACGAAGGAAGACGGCCTGTTAAAACGCTGCCTTACCTCGGATCTGTATCGTCCGAAATTCTCGATTCTCAATCCCGAGCTTACCTACACGCTTCCCGCATATCAGACGGCCTGCGGAATTACGGATATTATGGCTCATATTTTCGAGCGTTATTTTACAACTTCCACGGACGTGGAATGTACCGACAGACTCTGCGAGGCGCTTCTGCTTACCATGATTAAGGAAGGCCCTGTTGCGGTAAAGAATCCGACCGATTACGGCGCCAGGGCAAACATTATGTGGGCTGGAACCGTGGCACACAACGACATTATCGGAAGCGGCCGGAAACAGGACTGGAACTCCCACGGTCTGGAACATGAACTTTCCGGTCTCTACGACTGCGCGCACGGAGCCGGTCTTGCGGTAATCATGCCTGCATGGATGGAATATGTTTATTCCGAAAACGTCATGCGTTTCTGTGAGGCGGCCACCAGAGTTTGGGGAATTCCGATGGATTTCGAACACCCCGAGAAAACCGCTGTGGCGGGGATTCATGCCTTTAAGGATTTCTTAACCGGAATCGGCATGCCGGTAAGTTTTAAGGAAATCGGAGCAAGGAAGGAAGACATTCCGGTACTGGTGGAAAAACTCGGAATCGGAGACGGTACGAGAGCAGGATTTAAAACGTTAAACCGGGATGATGTAACGGCAATTTACGAACTGGCAGCGAGGGAATGAGTATGAAAATTTTATTTATCGGCGGAACAGGAACCATATCAAGTGCAATTACGAGAGCCTTACTTGCAAGAGGTGATGAAGTGGTTTTAATCAACCGCGGAAACCGAAACGGCGAATTTGACGGAAAAGCACAGTTTATCAAAGTATTCGATGTAAATGACGAAAAAGAAGTACAGCAAGCACTTGCTTCGTACTTAGAATCAAAGGGCAGCAACGGTAAGAATTATTTTGATGCGGTCTGCGATTTTATCTGCTTTCATAAAGAACAGGCGGAGCGGGATTTCAGGCTGTTTGAAGGAAAAACGAAGCAGTTTATGTATATTTCCTCGGCATCCGCATATCATAAGCCGGTAAAGGATTACGTAATTACCGAAGGAACGGCGCTTGCAAATCCTTACTGGCAGTACTCGAGGGAAAAAATCGAATGCGAAGAGTATCTGATGGAAATGTATAAAAAAGAGGGGTTCCCGGTTACGTTAATCCGCCCCAGTCATACCTATGATGAAAGAAGCGTGCCTTTGGGCGTTCACGGGAAGAAGGGTTCCTATCAGGTGATTAAGAGAATGCTGGAGGGAAAGCCGGTTATCATCCACGGTGACGGAACCAGCCTTTGGAGAATGACGTTTCATGAGGATTTTGCGAAAGGATTTATCGGTTTAATCGGAAATCCCCATGCAATCGGCGAAGCATTTCATATTACGAATGAAGAGACCCTGACCTGGAATCAGATTTATGAGTCCATTGCTAAGGCATTAAATGTGGAACTGAAGCCGTATTATGTATCGAGCGCGTTTTTGGCGGAGTGCGGCGATTTTGATTTCACCGGTTCCCTAATCGGGGACAAGGCAAATTCGGTGGTGTTCGACAATTCCAAACTGCACCGCGCGGTACCCGGTCTTTCCATGAATATCCGCTTTGAAGAAGGAATCCGAAGGACAATTGACTATGTACTTTCACATGAAGAATGTCAGATTCCGGATCCTGAATTTGATGCCTGGTGCGACAAGGTAATTGAGAATCTGGAGCAGGCAAAGAAGAATATTTGCGGACAGAGTGATTTGTGATAAAATAGTAAGGATTTGACAATCACTTTGTAAAGCAGGCGATTTTAATGAAAACAGTTATAATCGGCGGCGGCCCTGCGGGAATGATGGCGGCCGTCTCCGCAGCAGATTCGGGGGATAACGTAATTCTCCTGGAAAAAAACGAAAAACTCGGAAAGAAACTTTTTATCACGGGCAAAGGCAGATGTAATGTCACCAATGCCTGTGAGAGAGAAGTTTTCTTTGAACATGTCATTTCGAATCCGAAATTCTTATATTCCGCGTATTCCGCACTGGATTCCAAAGCATTGATGGATTTTATTGAAGAGAATAAAACGCCGCTTAAAATCGAACGCGGAAACCGCGTTTTTCCGGTAAGTGACCATTCCTATGATATTATCGATGCACTGAAAAGAGCATTACAGGCGGGAGACGTCGAAATCAGGCTGAATACGGAAGCAGGCGGGATTCTGACCGGGGAGACGGAAGCGGAAACGGGGAAAAAAGTGATTACGGGAGTCCGTTTAAAAAACGGGGAGATGATAAAAGCCGATAAAGTAATCCTGGCAACCGGAGGATTGTCCTATCCGTCCACGGGATCCACCGGAGACGGACATAAATTTGCGGAAGAATCCGGTCATAAAATGACGGCATGCAGACCTGCGCTTGTTCCCTTTGAAACGAAAGAGGAATGGGTGAAATCCTTACAGGGATTAAGCCTTAAAAATGTAAAACTGTCCCTTGTAAACGGCGGAAAAACGATATACGGCGAACAGGGAGAAATGCTTTTTACGCATTTCGGAATCAGCGGTCCGCTCGTTCTTTCCGCAAGCAGCATATATGCGGGAATTAAGGAATATAAAGATCCGCATGTTCTGATTGACTTAAAACCGGCATTAACCGAAGAGGAGACGGACAGGCGTCTGATCCGGGAACTACAGGAGGGGAACCGGAAGGAACTGAAAAATATCTTAAATGAAATCTATCCCCTGAAACTTGCCGGAATCATTTGCGATATAGCGGGAATTGATCAGTACAGGCGCTGCAACGAGGTTTCCGCAAAAGAACGAAAGGCACTTCTTGATGTAACGAAACGGCTTAGAATCAGCATCAGGGGATGCAGGGATTTTAATGAAGCCATCATAACGCACGGCGGAGTTTCGGTAAAGGAGATTCAGCCGAAAACGATGGAGAGCAGGATTGTTTCCGGCTTGTATTTTGCAGGAGAAATTATGGACGTGGATGCATTTACCGGAGGGTTTAATCTCCAGATTGCATTCAGCACGGGATACCTTGCCGGAAAACATATTTACTGACGGAAGTAATTTTATTATAATGGTACGGGTTTTATTAAAATACGGAGTACATTAACAGGAGATTATCATGGGATTTAACGTAGCAATCGACGGACCTGCCGGCGCAGGAAAAAGCACAATTGCAAAGCTTCTTGCACGTGAACTGAATTTTATTTATGTGGATACGGGAGCAATGTACCGGGCTATCGCACTTCATCTTTTAAGAAAGGGTGTGAAAATCGAAGACCGCGACCGTTTTGCGGCGGAATGCAGGGATGCGGACGTGACCATCCGTTATGAGGACGGAGTACAGCAGGTGATTTTAAACGGAGAAAATGTCAGCGGTCTCATTCGTACGGAAGAGGTCGGGAACATGGCTTCCGCCAGCAGCGTGGACGGTGAGGTTCGCGCAAAACTGCTGGATTTGCAGAGAAATCTTGCGAAAGAAAATGACGTCGTGATGGATGGCAGGGATATCGGTACGAATATTCTTCCGAATGCGGATGCAAAGTTTTATCTGACCGCATCCGTGGAAGAACGCGCAAACAGAAGGTTTAAGGAACTTACCGAAAAAGGCGTTGCGTGTGATTTGGAAACCATCAAAGCAGATATCAGGGAGCGTGACGAAAGAGATATGAATCGTGAAATTGCTCCCCTGAAACAGGCGGAGGATGCGGTTTTGGTCGATTCCTCCGATATGGGAATCGAAGAAGTTCTGGAGTGTATGCTTCAGACCATTCACAAGGTTCGGAAATAACTTGTTTCGGACGATTCGTAACGGTCGGAAATAAGGTCGCCCGGATTGAAGTATAAACCCGGGAAAACGGAGAAAAATATGGAAGTAAAAACAGCGAAAACCGCAGGGTTCTGCTTCGGCGTGGAACGGGCGGTAAACTCCGTATATGAGGAAATCGAAAAAGGCGGGAAAATTTATACCTACGGACCGATTATCCATAACGAAAGCGTGGTGGACGATCTGGCGGCAAGAGGAGTAGAGGTCATCTCTTCCGAAGAGGAACTCGGCCGGATTAAAGAAGGAACCGTTATTTTGAGATCCCACGGAGTCGAGAAAAAAATATACGACATTCTGGAAAAAAATCATATTCCGTATGTTGACGCAACCTGTCCGTTTGTGAAAAAAATCCATAAAATCGTGGAAAAGGCAAGCGATGAGGGGAACGTGATTATCATTGTCGGAAACCCTTCGCACCCTGAAGTAGAGGGGATTTGCAGCTATGTAAAAGGCAGTTGTCATGTTGTGGAATCGACGGAAGAGGCGGATGCACTGAATCTTTCAAAAGACGCAGAATATACGATTGTTTCCCAGACAACATTTAATTCAACAAAGTTTAAAGATATAGTTGATATTTTGAACAAAAAAGGGTATTATAGTAGTGTTGTGAATACTATTTGTAACGCAACTGCGGAACGCCAGACTGAGGCGAAAACAATTGCGGCGGAAGTAGACGCAATGATCGTAATAGGGGGATCACACAGTTCAAACTCGAGAAAGCTATTTGAGATTTGTTCGAAAGAGTGCAACTTGACATTTTTCATCCAGACCAAGGATGATCTGAAACAGGTTGAACTGCCTGATTCAGTAGAACTGGTGGGTATTACGGCAGGGGCATCGACCCCAAAGAATATTATTGAGGAGGTTCAAAAATATGTCAGAACAGACTTTTGAACAAATGCTTGAAGCGTCATTAAAGACTATTCATACGGGGGATATCGTAACGGGTACGGTTATTGACGTAAAGCCCGACGAGTTGATTCTTAATATCGGCTACAAATCAGACGGAATTCTTCCCAAGAATGAGTATTCGAATGATGCAAGCATCAATCTTCTGGAAGCTGTAAAGCCCGGAGATGAAATTGAAGTTAAGGTACTTAAGGTAAACGACGGAGAAGGACAGGTTGCCCTTACCCACAAGAGAATTGTTGCAGACAGAGGCAGCAAGAAACTGGAAGAAGCATTCAACAACGGTGAGGTTCTTACCGCTAAGGTGGCTCAGGTTCTTGACCGCGGACTCTGTGTTGTAGTGGATGATGTAAGAATCTTCATTCCCGCAAGTCTTGTATCCGATGTTTTTGAAAAAGACTTAACCAAGTATCAGGATCAGGAAATTTCCTTTGTCATGAAGGATTATGATCCGCAGAAGAGAAGATATATCGGAGACCGCAAGCAGATTCTTGTGAAAGAGAAAGCGGAAGCACAGACCGAACTTCTCGGAAAGATTCAGGTAGATGATATTATCGACGGTGTAATCAAGAATGTTACCGATTTCGGTGCGTTTGTAGATCTCGGCGGAATTGACGGACTTCTTCATATCTCCGAAATGAGCTGGGGAAGAATTGACAACCCGAAGAAACATTTCAAGGTTGGCGAGTCCATCAAAGTTAAAATCAAAGAAATCAACGGAACCAAGATTGCTCTTACCGCTAAATTTGATGATGCAAATCCCTGGAAGGATGCAGCCAGCAAATATGCAGTAGGCAATGTAGTAACCGGAAGAGTTGCGAGAATGACTGATTTTGGTGCATTTGTAGAACTGGAGCCGGGTGTTGACGCACTCCTTCATGTTTCCCAGATTTCCAAAGATCATATTGCAAAGCCTTCGGATGTATTAAAGAAAGACGAAGAAGTAACCGCAAAGATCGTTGATTTCAATGAAGAAACCCAGAAGATCAGCCTTTCCGTTAAGGCACTTCTTCCGGATAATGCTGCAGATGATGCGGAAGAAGCTCCCGCAGAGGAAACTGCAGAAACCGCAGATGCTCCTGCAGAAGAATAAGAGATTCATTTAAAAACAATAAGAATTACCCCGGCAATGCTTTGCCGGGGTTTTCGTTATAAGAAAAGAACAAGGTAAAATACGGGATTTCACGGGGAGAGCAATGGAAAACACCTATGAGGATTTCAATAAAGAATTTTATAAACTCACCGGAATCAATCTGGAGTTCTACAAAGAACGACAGATGAAGCGCAGAATTGAGTCCTTTATGAACGGAAGATGCGGAAGTGATTATGTAAAATTTACGGCCGTTCTTTCCTCGAACCGGGAAGTGCTGGATGAGTTTATCGATTATACGACGATTAACGTGTCGGAATTTTTTCGAAATCCGGAACAGTGGGAGTGTCTGGAAAAAGAAGTGATTCCGAAACTGAAGCGGAATTCCAAAATCAGAATCTGGTCCGCGGCGTGTTCTACCGGGGACGAGCCTTATACTCTGGCTATGATTTTTTTAAAGTATTTTCCGAAAACCGAATTCAGTATTCTTGCAACGGATATTGACGAAAGGGCAATTGAAGCGGCAAAGAAGGGGATTTATCCGGGAAAGAGCATAGTAAACGTACCCGCGGAATACCGGAAGTATTTTACCAAAACGGAGAATAATTTTTATTCTGTCAGCCCGGAGATTAAGAAATGCGTTCATTTCAAAAAACATAATCTGTTTTCGGACATTTATCCGGTGAACATTAATCTCCTGGTTTGCAGAAACGTGTTGATTTATTTTACGGAAGAGAAGAAGGACGAGATTTTCAGACAGTATTATAAGAGTATGGCAAGAGGCGGTACGCTGTTCCTCGGAAATACCGAGCAGATCGTAAATTATAAGGAAATCGGTTTTGAACGGAAAGCATCTTTCTTCTATGAGAAAAAACAGTGAAAATGTTCATCATTTCATCAAAAAAGCCTGTCGAATGACAGGCTTTTGCTTGTTGATACTGAATTGCGGAAGAGGAACAAAATCTTACCGGATTTCATCCTCTGCGATTACCATATTCTGCAATACATGTTCCGCATAATCGTTGAAGGATTTCCGGCTGGTCTTGAACTCGTCAGTGAGTTCGAAGAAGTAGTCACGGTCACGGTAACTGCGTTTGAAGAACGGGGTAAAAAGCGGTTCCCACTGCGGAAGATAGGACGATACCTTTCTGGTGTAGCAGGTTGCCGCGGTTGCCTGACGCCTGTGGTCGGGATCCACGGATGCCGCAACGGATTTGTGAATCGCCATGTCTTCTTCGGGAAGATAATAATAATCCCTGTAATTGGAGTAGTAGTATTTCATTTCTTCTTCATAAAGAGGTACCTTTAAGACTCCGTTTACGCCGTTTCCGGTAAAATAGCAGCCGTTTGCGGAATAACTGATCGGCACGGGAATCTCGGAGAGGAAACGTAAATTTAAAACCAGCTCCTGACGTTTCTTGTTGTTGTAATCATTATAATAATTTGCCTGTACTTTCATAACGCGGATCGGAAGATTGAATAAATCGGAGATGCCCATAACGGAGAGCAGATCCAGCATTCCGATTAAGTCCTCCTTGTTATGAAGAAGTAAAAGGCGTTCATTTTCTTCGTCATGACTGCATGCATAATCGTGGTAGAAATTAATCAGTTCACCGCCGGTATACTGATCGTCCCTTTTTACCCCGAGGAAGGTTTCGATAGTTGTCTGCTTGCAGTTTTCCAGTTTCAGGAAATTCTTATAGGGCTTGATTCTCTTATATAAGTCAACTCCCTTAAAATCGTCAAACTGGAAGGGAATTCCGTACATTTCGCATTTCTGGGTAATGTAGGGAAGGTCGAAGCGGTTACCGTTAAAGTGGATGATGAAACTATAGTTTAAACAAAACTCGATGAAAGCGTTTAAAACCATAACTTCTTCGTCATAATTCTCGGCAAGCCATTGGATGGTGTGCCATTCATCATTTTCATGATATGCACAGCCAATCATGTAAAGATTGGAACTTTTGGCGGTAAAGCCCGTTGTTTCAATGTCAAGAAAAAGAATCTTATCGGGATTTTCAAGGTTTTCCACAGGATAAGAAGGGGCAATATCCCCCAGATCGTTCGTGATTGTTTTCATAGATTTTCCTCCAAATAATAATCAAAGCATATCCGCAATTTGCATATCCGCAAACCGACATTATTTGTGATTCATGGTGATAATTCAGACCATGATTTTAAAAACAAAATTATTTTAACATATTTGGTGGTATTTTGCACAAAAAATAGTGTTTTTTTGCAATTCTTTTTACATTTCGAATATAGATAATCTGCCCAAAAATAGTAGAATAGAAAATGGTGTGTTTTGTATATAAATATGTAAGGATTTTTTGTAATTTAACGTAACTAAGGAGACAGAAAATGGCTAGGTTTACTTTCCGCGGGGGCATTCATCCCTATGAGGGAAAAGAATTGTCCAAGGATAAGCCCATCCGGCTCTATGAAGAGCCGAAGGGGGATTTAGTGTATCCTCTTTCCCAGCACATCGGCGCACCGGCGAGTGCAATTGTGGAAAAAGGTGACCATGTTCTGATTGGTCAGAAAATCGCCGAAGCGGGGGGATTTGTATCGTCCCCGATTTATGCAACCGTTTCCGGCACCGTTAAGGCTATTGAACCGAGACGTGTCATCACCGGTGATAACGTGATGAGTATCGTTATTGAAAACGACGGACAGTATGAGTCCGTAGAGTTCAGTCAGCCGAAGGCGGTAGAGGTTTTACTCAAGGAAGAAATCATCAATCTGATTAAGGAAGGCGGAGTTGTCGGCATGGGCGGTGCCGGATTCCCGACACATGTAAAGCTTTCTCCGAAGGAACCGGACAAGATTGATTATGTCATCGCAAACTGTTCGGAATGCGAACCGTATCTTACTTCGGATTATCGTAAAATGATTGAGGAACCCGAAAAACTCGTGGAAGGCTTGTCCATTATTTTACGTCTTTTTGATAATGCAAGAGGCATTCTTGCGGTGGAAGACAACAAACCGGACTGTATCCAGATTCTGAAAAAAACAGTCAAGGACTTAAATCTCGAGAGGATTTCCGTTGTCTCCCTGAAAACGAAATATCCGCAGGGCGCCGAGCGTCAGCTGATTTTTGCAACGACCGGACGTGCCATCAATTCCTCCATGCTTCCCGCCGATGCGGGCTGTGTGGTAAATAACGTGGATACCGTTATTTCCGTCTATAATGCGGTAAAACTCGGAAGACCCCTGATGCACAGAATCGTCACCGTAACGGGCGACTGCATTAAGGATCCGGTAAACTTCAAGGTCCGCATCGGCACGAGTTATGCGGAACTGATTGACGAAGCGGGCGGTTTTGTAAAGGAACCCGAAAAAATCGTATCCGGCGGACCCATGATGGGCTTTGCAATCTTTGATACGAATGTACCCTGTACAAAGACCAGTTCGGCGCTTCTTTGCTTAAGCCATGACGATGTTTCACATGCAAACGAAACCGCATGCATCAACTGCGGAAGATGTGTGGAAGTATGTCCCGGAAGAGTTGTTCCGTCAAGGCTTGCCGATTATGCACAGCATAAGGATAAAGAAGCATTTGAAAAAGCGAACGGAATGGAATGCTGCGAATGCGGATGCTGCAGTTATATCTGCCCCGCAAAACGTCAGCTTACCCAGTCCATTAAATCAATGCGAAGAATGATTCTCGCAGACAGAAAGAAAAAGTAGGAGGATAGTATGAAGGACATGATGCAGGTATCATCAAATCCGCACGTGCGGTCACGCGTTACTACCTCCATGATTATGTATTCGGTAGTTATCGCGCTGCTTCCCGCAACCGTTTTCGGAATTATCCAGTTCGGATGGTATGCGGCGTTAATTATTGCGGTTACGGTCGGAACCGCAGTTCTGACAGAGCATTTGTTCTGTCTGATTTCAAAGAAACCGTCCACCGTTAAGGACGGAAGTGCAATGGTAACGGGTCTGCTTCTGGCATTGAACCTGCCGCCGCACATTCCCGTATGGATTGCAATTTTCGGTGCCGTTTTTGCCATTGTGGTTGTAAAGCTTTTATTCGGCGGTCTCGGTCAGAACTTTATGAACCCGGCACTTGGTGCAAGATGTTTTCTGGTTATTTCATTTGCAAAATACATGACCAATTTTGACTGTGATGCATTCACGGGTCCGACTCCGCTGGCTTTGTTAAAGGACGGAGAGTGTGTTAACGTGTTCAATATGGTACTCGGAAAAACAGGCGGTACCATCGGTGAAACATCCGTGATTGCGATTGTGCTCGGAGCCTGCTTTTTAATCTGGCTCGGTGTCATTGATCTTCGTATTCCGGGAATGTACATTTTATCGTTTGCGGTTTTTGTTGTCATTTTCGGACAGAACGGGCTGGTTCCCTATCTTACGGGAAGCAGTTCCTCATTCTTTAATCTGACTTATCTTTGTGCACAGCTTTCCGGCGGCGGTCTGATGCTTGGTGCGTTCTTTATGGCAACCGATTACACGACCAGACCGATTACGAAGAAAGGTCAGTATCTGTACGGAATATTACTCGGTATCCTGACCGGACTTTTCCGTATTTTCGGACCGGGTGCGGAGGGCGTATCCTATGCCATTATTCTCGGCAACCTGGTTGTGCCTTTGATTGAGAAATTTACGATGCCGAAGGCCTTCGGGAAAGGAGGCGAGAAAGCATGAGTAAAGATGCAGCAGTAAAGAAAAATTCAAGTCCTGCGGCGGGAATCATCAAAGATACTCTGATTATTTTTGCGATTACCCTGATTGCAGGCCTGGTTTTGGGATTCGTATACGAACTTACCAAAGAACCGATTGAAACACAGAAAATGGCAAAGCAGGCAGCCGCATGTTCGGAAGTCTTCAAAGAGGCCGATGAAAACGGAAATCTTACGGATGTCGTGAAGCTCAGTTTTGAGGAAATCCCCGTAAGTGAAACGGCCCTTGCCTCGGTATCCGGAAATTCGGATGTGAAAGCAACCGTAACGGAAGTATATGAGGCAACGACAAATGACGGAAAGCGTTACGGATATGTAATTGCAGTGGAGACCTCGGAAGGGTACGGCGGAAATATCCGGTTTTACATGGGTGTGACCATGGATGAGATTTTAAAAGGTATTTCCATTCTCGAGATTCATGAAACTCCCGGCCTCGGTATGAGAGCATCGGAGGTCCTGACTCCGCAGTTCAGAAATGTGGCAGGTCCCGAATTTACGGTGACCAAATCCGGAAAGACAAACGATTCGGAAATCGATGCCATCACCTCTGCAACCATCACTTCCAAGGCAGTTACCAGAGGAGTTAACTTCGGGATGAAATATTTTAAAGCCATGCAGGAAGGAGGGGTTCAGTAATGAAATCGGCATTTGAGAGATTATATAACGGAATCATCAAAGAAAATCCCACCTTCGTTCTTATGCTCGGTATGTGCCCGACGCTTGCGGTAACAACTTCGGCAATGAACGGTCTCGGAATGGGACTGTCCACCATGGTGGTGCTTGCACTTTCCAACCTTTTGATTTCGGCACTTCGCAAAATCATTCCGGATAAAGTGCGTATTCCTTCTTACATCGTAATTGTGGCATCACTCGTTACCGTTGTGGGACTTTTAATGGAAGCATACCTTCCCGGAATGTATGCATCCCTCGGTATTTATATCGACTTAATCGTTGTAAACTGTATTATTCTCGGTCGTGCGGAGTCATACGCATCCAAGAATAAAATGTGGCCGTCGCTCTTTGACGGTATCGGAATGGGACTCGGATTTACCCTGGCATTAACCTTAATCGGTATGGTAAGAGAGTTCTTCGGAAGTGCCTCCATTTTCGGTCTTACCGGACCGAAGGTATACGGAACCACCATTCCGGTATTACTTGTGGAACTTGTGAATAAGGTATTCAATCCTGCATCTCCGTCAGGCTTTGTAAGAGGCTTAAACGAGTTCTTTGCGGGAGAGTTCGGAAGCTTTTCTCCGATCGGAATTCTGGTTATGGCACCCGGTGCATTCTTTGTACTTGCCATTCTTACCGCAATTCAGAATGCTATCAAAGCGGCAGGAGAGGCAAAGGGCAAGGATATGAGCAAAATCCAGTCCGGATGTTCTTCGGACTGTTTACACTGCGCGGAAAGCGGATGTGCAAAGAGACTGGTAGAGCCTGAAAAAGTTCCAAAGGATTCCGCAAAGAAAACCGAAGAAACAAAAGAAAAAAAAGAAACAACGGAAACAAAAGAAACGGAAGATGTTGCGGAAACACTGAAATTCAGCAAAGCGGAAGTGGAAGAAGCACTGCAGGCTGTTTCGAATACGGGAAAGGAGGAAGAGTAAATGAGCACCTCTTATTTTGGTAATTTACTGATTATTGCAATTGGTTCCTCCCTGGTATCGAACGTTGTATTAAGCCAGTTTTTGGGACTTTGTCCGTTCCTCGGAGTTTCCAGGAAAGTGAAAACGGCAAGCGGAATGGGTGCGGCTGTTATTTTTGTCATTACCCTGTCTTCGCTTGTAGCCGGAATTATTTATAAACTGATTCTGGCACCTCTTCATATCACATACTTAAAAACGATTGTATTTATTCTGATTATTGCAGCACTGGTTCAGTTCGTGGAACTGTTTTTAAAGAAGTTCGTAAAGCCTCTTTACGAAGCGCTCGGCGTGTATCTGCCGCTGATTACCACGAACTGTGCGGTACTCGGTGTTGCGATTAACAACGTAAACCTCGGTTATGATATTTTTACCGGAGTGGTAAACGGATTTGCGACTTCTGCGGGATTTGCGCTTTCGATTATTATCCTTGCAGGTATTCGTGAAAAAATGGAATATAACGACATCCCGAAACCCTTTAAGGGAATGCCGATTGTTCTGGTTACTGCGGGACTGATGGCAATTGCCTTCTGCGGATTCGCAGGATTGATATAGGAGGTATGACGGATGAATGTAACAGGAATTATTATTGCAGTAGCCGTTGTGGCTTTCATCGGTTTGTTTATCGGAATCTTCCTCGGAATTGCTTCCAATGTATTCAAGGTTGAAGTGGATGAAAGAGAGGAAGCGATTCTCGGTGTTCTGCCCGGAAACAACTGCGGCGGCTGCGGATATCCCGGATGCAGCGGATGTGCGGCAGCCATTGTAAAAGGAGAAGCGCCGGTTAATGCGTGCCCCGTGGGCGGCGCCCCCGTTGCCGGTAAAATCGGTGCCATCATGGGCGTGGAAGCAGAAGAATCCAAGCGTATGGTTGCATTTGTAAAATGCCAGGGTGACTGTGAAAAGACGCATGAAGATTATGATTATACCGGTCAGAAGGATTGTCAGATGATCGCGTATATCCCGAATCAGGGACCGAAGAGCTGTAATTCCGGATGTCAGGGATACGGTACGTGTACCCAGGTCTGCCCGTTTGATGCAATTCATGTTGTGAAAGGTGTGGCACTGGTTGACAAGGAAAAATGCAAGGCCTGCGGGAAATGTGTTGCGGTTTGTCCCCGTAATTTAATCGAACTGATTCCGTATGATGCGCCTTATGTTGTGGCTTGTTCTTCCAAATCCAAGGGCCCCCAGGCAATGAAAGAATGTATGGCAAGCTGTATTGCCTGCGGTATGTGTGCAAAGAACTGTCCTGCGGAAGCGGTAACGGTCGAGAATATGCATGCGCATATTGATTATGAGAAATGTATCGGCTGCGGTACCTGTGTGGAGAAGTGCAAGAGAAAGAGCATTATTGAGCACTGACGGGTTGACGGCAGGAAGTAAAAAAGATTTCAACAGAGGAGTGTCCGGAAATGGAAACAGTACCTTACAGGCATATTGTCCGGTATTATGAAACCGACCGGATGGGAATAACCCATCATTCCAATTATATTCGTTTCATGGAAGAGGCGAGAGTGGATTTCTTAAAACAGCTTGGCTGGGACTACGGGAAACTGGAAAGTATGGGTGTGGTTTCTCCCGTTGTAAAAGTGGAGTGCCAGTATAAGGTACCGACCACGTTCGAAGACGAACTCCGAATCAAGGTGCTGGTAAAAGAATGTTCCGGAATCCGGATCCGTTTTCTTTATCAGATGAAAAACCAGCACGGCGTAATGGTTTGCACGGCAGAGAGCGAACACTGCTTTGTCAGCGCGGAAGGAAAAATCATCCGTGTCGATAAAGAGTTTCCGGAGTTCTTTGCGGATATAAAAGAAAAGAGCGAGGAACACTCCCTGTAAAATCTAAAGCCGGAAAAAGGATTCGTTAAACCGGTTTGTAAACCGCCGTGGGACAACGCATTTGGCGGATTTGATATTAACCCCCGATTATGTTACAATGAACAGGTCAGTTTATAAACATATTGGGGGTATTTTTATGAACTTAAGTCTGGATGAGAAATTATCACTCGTTACCGGTGTCGGTTTCTGGCACACGAAATCCTTTGGCGGAAAAATCAAACATCTTGAGTTGTCCGACGGACCTCACGGAATCCGGAAACAGGCGGAGGGCGCCCAGAATAATGACAGCGAACCCGCAATCTGCTATCCGACGGCTTCGGCACTGGCCTGCACGTTTGATACCGGAATCGTCGGCCGGATCGGAGACGAACTCGGAAAAGAATCGAAAGAGAAGGGTGTATCCGTTCTTTTGGGACCGGGCGTAAATATGAAACGTTCTCCTCTTTGCGGACGAAATTTTGAATATTATTCCGAGGATCCTTATCTTGCCGGAAGAATGGCAACCTCCTTTATCAACGGAGTTCAGCAAAACGGTGTCGGAACCAGTTTAAAGCACTTTGCGGCAAATTCCCAGGAAACCCACAGAATGAGATCCGACAGCGTCATTGATGAAAGAACGCTTCGTGAAATCTATTTAAAAGCGTTTGAGATGACCGTTAAGGCTGCAAAACCGGCTACGGTAATGGCTTCCTATAATCTTGTAAACGGAACCTATTCTACGGAAAACAAATGGATGCTGACGGATGTTCTCCGCAATGAGTGGGGGTATGAAGGCATTGTCGTGTCCGACTGGGGTGCCTGCACCAACCTGACAAAGGCGATTAAGGCCGGTATGGATCTGGAAATGCCGGATTCTTTCGAAGTACATAAAAATGCTTTGAAAAAGGATTTGGAAGAAGGGAATATAACCGAAGAGGAAATCGACAAAGCGGTTTACCGGATTCTTGCGGCGATTGAGAAATACGGTCTGACCGATGAGGAAGAAGCAGCATATAAAGCGCCGACGATGGAAGAATTCCTTGCGAAAGAATCCACGAAACGACGCCATGAACTTGCCTATCAGGCCAGTGTCGGTGCAGGGGTTTTATTAAAGAACGAAGGAATCCTGCCGCTTCATCCGGAGGATAAAATTGCCGTCATCGGAGACCTTGCCGTTAAAACCAGAATTCAGGGCGGCGGAAGCAGCCATATTAATTCGGGTGCCTATCCTACCGTGCTTGACTGCCTGAAAACTCATTATCCGAATCTTACCTTTGCAAGAGGATATGATTCCATGGTGCTCGAACTTGATGAGGTTATGGAGGAAGAGGCCGCAGCCGTTACCAAAGATGCGGAAATAATTGTATACTGCGGCGGTCTGACGGATCTTGCGGAAGGCGAAGGATACGACCGTGATACGTTTAAAATGCCGGAGAACCAGATTCATCTGATTCATAAACTGATGGAACTCGGAAAGAAAATCGTATTCTTATCATTCGGCGGAGCGCCCTTTGAGATGGAATGTCTGGAGCAGTTCGATTCCGTTCTTCAGATGTATTTGGGAGGGGAAGCGGTTGCGGAAGCGGCGGTTGCACTTTTAACGGGACTTGAGAATCCGAGCGGTCATCTGGCGGAAACCTGGCCTTTATACATGAAGGATACGCCGGCTTATTCCAACTTCGCAAGCAGGGAAAAACACGTCCTGTACAACGAAGGACTGTTTATCGGATATCGTCATTACAACAGCAGAAAGATTCCGGTACAGTTCCCGTTCGGATACGGCTTATCCTATACCGATTTCGAATATGACAATCTTCATGTTGAAAAATCTGAGGAAGGCTTCCTTGTAAGTTTTACGGTTACGAATACCGGAAACCGCGCAGGAAAGGCTGTTCCGCAGCTTTATGTAAGAAATTTCAAAGGAGATTTCGAAAGGGCGGATGTGGAACTTCGTGACTTTACCAAAATATCACTGAATCCGGAAGAAAGCAAAGAAGTCAGTTTCAAACTCGGTCCCGATGCTTTCCAAATCTATGATGTTTCGGAAAAGAAATGGGTGATTCCGGAGGGAGAATACGGAATATTAATCGGCCGGAGTGTAGAGGAGATTGTGCTTTCCGAAAATGTATATGTGGAAGGGGTAAAGGATTTAAGCATTCCGAAACCGGAGCTTACGGTTTCGGAGGAAGCAGGAGAGAGATTTACCATTACCAGTTCCTATGCGGAATTATCGGAATATTCCGAGACGGCAAAGAAACTGCTTGACCAGACCGTGGAAATGTTTATTCAGATGTTCCCGGGAAGAGGACTGGACGATCCGGAAGTACATATGATGTTGGAAATGTTCAAGGACGGAACGGCAGATTCCACAACGCTGATGAGCCACGGAAGAATTCCGTATGATACACTTTATACCATCATTGATGAGGCCAACCGTAATTATAATTCGGGCAAGTAAGCGGCCGGTAGGAAAATCAACAATAAAAACGAGAGTCATGAAAGGCTCTCGTTTTTTTGTCTGTAATTCTGTTAATATGAAATCCGTTTTTCCCTGAATGTTTTTTCGGATTCGTTACAGCATTAATCCATGATTACCGGTCTTAAGTAGTAGACGTCTCCGTTTTCGTCAAATACCAGATGAAGCAGACATACGCCGTCGCCTTCTTTGATGGAGTAGTCCTGCTCACCGGATACCAGATTGCCTTCATAATCATATTCCGCATCTTTTACGGGTTTATTTCCGGACGGATCCCAGGAATTGATGTATTCGGTTAAAGCGTCCAAGCCATCCACGTCAAACGGTTCATAGATGTCATCGTCATGCGGGTGTTCATAATAGATATCATCTGCAAGTTCCGCAATATAATAATATCCGCTTTCTTCAATGGGGGATTCGGGACCGTCAACAAAAACCGGCTCATAGTATACGCCGACGTATTCGTCGTTTTCGCCTTTTAAGAATCCGCATTTTACCATTATATCCGGCTGTATCTCATAATATTCATATTTCTCGAGATTGCCTCTTTCTCCGAGCTTCGGATACATTTTTCCGAGTAATACGGGTTCGTCGGAATCTGCGGGAATGAAGTAATAATTCAGATTGGAGAGTCTGTAGCATTCTCTCCAGCCGATGTCCCCGAAGGGATTCCGAATACATTCCGCAACCGTATAGAAGGTTCCGCCTGCAAGAGAGGTATGGTACTGCAGGGTTTTACCGAAAGCTTTTCCGGATTCGTAATCGGCATATTCTGATTTACGTTCTTCAAGTGAAGGAGGAACAGTTGCCTGAGGATCGTCCTCTTCCGTAAAGAATTCCATTTTTGCTTCTCCGATCGGTTCGTCGGAAGGATCGGCATCGTTTGTTTTGGAAACATCCGTTTTGATACTTCCGGAATAGAAATGACCGGTTCCTTCATAGAAATCCACACGGAACGAAATGCTGTCATCGGTAATCGTAATGTCATTGTCATAGGAAGGATAGAAGTACTCGCTTACGGAATGAAAATCACATTCCGCGAGGCAGTATTCGGATCCGTCAAAGCCGAACCGGATAACCTGATAAACCGGAGTATTGTCTTCGTTCTTTCCTTCGCATTCTTTTAAAAGATAAGCATTTTCGTCATCCATTCCGAGGAAGAACAGGGTTGAGTCACTCGTATAATGAGCTGCTTCCTTATCATCGTCCGTGGAGTAAATCACATAATGCTGCAGATAAGGATCGGTTGCATAATAGTCTGTCGCGTAGTGTTTTCCGTCGGGTGAAAATCCGGCAATGACACCGTCAGAAAGTTTTGTATATTCACCGCTTTTTAAGTTTCTTTTATAAACGATGTTCTCCGGAGCGCCTTCGTCCTTCATATAATCCGCGCATTCCTGGGAATACAAAAGGTCGTTTCCGACTAAATAAAGGGTTCCGAAACCGCTGTCCTCGGTAACGGTCTTCGTTTTTTCTTCCGGATTTTCCGGATCAAAAGCGTTAAGTTTACCCGGCTGATAGCAGTAACCGTTAAAACTGAATTCTCCGAAAAGAGAATCTTCGGTTACGGAGTTGGAAGAGTATTCCCTGTAGAGAATCTGTCCGTCATAATAAACGGCATATCCGTTCTGGACATAAGGCAGTTCAACCGAAGCTTTGCCGGTTTTTTCTTTTCCCTCGGTATCAGAAGGCTTTTCCCATCCTGTTTCGGATACGGGTTCGGATGCAGGTTCGGATGCAATTTCGGAAACGGCAGGTGAGGGTTCGGAATTAACCATTCCGTCACCGTCAAGTACCAGGTTTTTCATACATCCGGATAAAGAAAAGGTCAGAACTCCTGCGAGTATAAGTGCTGCGATTTTTTTTGTCTTTTTCATTTCTTTCTCCCTAAAAAATTTACCCCCCTGTTACAACATTTAATTATAACATATTAGGGGGGTAAACTTATCAAAACGTCTGTAATTTATTTTGTATTTTTATTCCTTACCATGAACAGGCAGATTATCATGGCTACCGCATACAGAGCACCGGCGGTAATGATAATCAGATTATAGTTATTTCCGGTGTGACTTAAAATGATTTCCGACAGGTTATTTCCGGTAATTCCGGCAATTGCCCACGCGGAGAGTGCAAGGCCGTGAATTTTGGAAATATTTTCCATTCCGAACCTGGAATCAAGAAGAGCCGGAAGGGTGGAAAAACCGCCGCCGTATCCGAGATTTACAATCATTAAAAGCAGGATGATAAGCGGACTGAACGGGATGAAAAATGTCAGCAGGCAGATCCCGATGCAGGATGCAAAAATGATGACATAGATGGTTGCACGATCTTTTAATTTATCGGATATCGTGGAGTAGCCGATTCGTCCGAGTGCATTGCAGACTGCGGTAACGGAAGGGACGATTGAAACAATCATGGTAAGAATCGCAAGTCCCGCAAATTTGTTGTTAAGCAGCTGTTTTTCATAGGAAATCAGCATCAGTCCGCAGTGAATATTGATGTAGAAAATCAGCCAGATGCCGATAAAGGTTTTATTTTTAAACATGGAAACCGATTTAAAACTGTTGTTGGTGGCTTTGCTTTCCACCCAGCCTTCCGGTTTTTTCAAAAGAAAATGACCGGCGAGCATCATACCGAAATACAGAACACCCAGAATAATGAACATCATGCTGATTCCGAAATTCTTCTGAAGCTTTTCCATAATCGGGGTAGCAATTGCTTTGGCAAGTCCGAAGCCCATGATGGAAATACCGGTTGCAAGGCCTTTGTTGTCCTTAAACCAGAGCATCAGGGTTTTGACGGGAGTAAGATATCCGATTCCGAGACCGATTCCCATGATACAGCCGTAGAAGAGATAAATCAGAATAAGTGCCGGAATTCCTTTTAAAAACTGAATTGTAAGACCCGTTCCGATCATACCGGTGGTAAAGCAGATACAGGAAATGAGGGAGGACCTGTGGATATTCAGTTCCACGATTTTTCCGGCGAAAGCGGCGGACATGCCGAGGAAGAAAATTGCAAGGCTGAATGCCCATCCGAGTGCGAGAGGACTATCCAGACCGATTTGCGCTCCGATGGCCTCTTTGAAGGTACTCCAGCAGTAAACGGTACCGATGGAGCAGTGAATTAACAGCGCCGGAACAGCGGCTCTTAACCATTTGTTTTCCATGTTGTTTTAATTCCTTTCGTATGAAAAGTGTTCCCCAACACTATATATAGAAGTTAAAACATTTTACCCGAACAAGATATAGGATACTATGTTAAAGAAATAAAGTAAATACATTCGGGCCCTGTTAAATTTATAACAGGTAAAATTGTTAAAATCGCCATTTATAGCCCCTTTTTCATTGCGAATATAGGGCAAATAGAATAAAATAATAATGTATTTTTTTATTTTGAAAAAACGTTTGTCCGTACCTGACCGTACGGGAAGACGCCGGATTAAAGATTTATGTTTCGTTCACTTTTGATAAACAGTTTTTTCCTCGGAATCGGTCTTGCAATGGATGCATTCAGCGTCTCCGTTGCGAACGGACTTTCCTTTCCGAAAATGAAATCAGGGGAAAAATTCAGGATTGCTTTTGTTTTTGCGTTTTTCCAGTTTCTGATGCCGGTAATCGGCTGGGGATTTGTTACCAGACTGGAGGCGTTATTTTCGAAAATCAGCAGATTTATTCCGTGGATCGCATTTGCAATGCTTCTTTTTATCGGCGGAAAAATGATTCTGGAAGCGGTTCGGGAACTGACCGGGAAAAAATCCGGAACGGGAGATTACGGGAAGGATGACAAAAAACGGGAAAACGAAGAGAGCCGGAAGAAGGAAGACTACGCGGAAGACGGACGAAAAAATAAAAGCGGCGCGGAAGGGAAGATTCTGACCGGAACGCTGATTATGCAGGGAATGGCAACGTCACTGGATGCGTTATCGGCCGGGTTTACCATTTCGGAGTACAGTCTGGCGTATGCGTTACTCTGTGCGGGAATCATCGCAGTCGTAACTTTTGTGCTTTGTTTGGCAGGAGTGATTTTAGGGAAAAAAATCGGAGAAAGAATCAGTACGATTGCAACGATATTCGGCGGGTGCATCCTGATTCTGATCGGAATTAAAATTCTGCTCGGGTTGTAATGGATTGTAATACGGAATAAGTTTTATTACGGAACATATCGGGCAGGAAAGAAAAGAGGAATTCGAAAAGGAGAAAAGAAATGAAAAAAAGCAGATTATTAACGGTTTCACTGGCAGTTTCTGCCGCAATTTTATTAGCGGGGTGCAACAGGGTTCTGACACCGCCGGAACCCGGAAATGCTCCGATTTCTTCGGAAGTTTCGGTGTCTTCGGAAAATCCGGCAGGTTCGGAAGAATCGGCTGAGATTGCGAATCCGTGGTCCGATTCCTCACTTGAGGAAATCGAAGGAGATTTGGGAATTAAGGTCAGTATTCCGAAAAACGTATCACAGATCGGTTACCGGAAAATGGCCGAAGAAGAACTGTATGAAATCAATTTTGTTTATGAAGATCTGGGATACGACTATCGTTTAAAGAAAACCGATGCTTTGGAAGATATCTCGGGACTTTACTATGAGTGGACGGCATCCTATGAAACCCCGGTGGGAGATTATACCGCAACGGATTACCGTGCGGAAAACGGAGAGGAAACCGTTGACCATATTATCTGGTTCGATACGAAAGAGGGAGTTACACATTCTCTTTCCACTTCCGCAAGAGATCTGGACGGTTTTGACATTGCGGCGATTGCCGAGATGTTGATCGGAATCGGAAGCGATGATGCGGATTATTATACACTTTATACTCCCGTAATGGATGAAATCTTCGATACGGTCGAGAACGGATATGATTATGAAAAGGAATATGAGTATGTGTCCAATGCCGTAATGGAAAAAGTGAATTACGGGGATAAAGACAAGGTTTTAAATGAACTCGGTTTCGTATTGGAAGACGTCAGCGGAGACGGAATTCCCGAACTCATCCTCGGAGAGGATCAGACGTTTGCACCTGATTCCGATCCGAACAGACAAAGTTATATTTATCAGATTTTTACCTGTAAGGATAACGGGGTTGTCTGTGCGCTGGACGGATGGTCCAGAAACAACTACCGTTATCTCGGGGACGGTGAATTTTTTAATGTCGGATCGAGCGGAGCAATGTTTACACTTTTCGCAAAACTGCATTTAAGCACCGACGGGACGGAGCAGATTATTGACGACTGCTATTTTACGTATGATAAAAACGGCGGTGACATGGTCGGTTATTATCACAATACGACGGGTGAGATGGATCCGGACAAGGCAGAAGAGGTACCCGGAATGGATGCGGAAAAATTCTGGGAAATCGAAGAAGATTGTGACTTTGAATTAATGGACTGGACTCCGATAAAGGACTGGTAAAAAAAAGAAGGAAGGAAGAACAGACCGTACTTTTGACGAAGAAATAAAAGTACGGAAAAGAAAAATATGAAAACATACAGTAAAACAGATACACTTCCCACAGGAAGAGCATCCGGCATTATTACGGAAGGATGCATGGTGCTGGAGGGAGGAGGCTGGAAAGGCTTATATACACTCGGCGTAATGGATTATATGATGCTTCATGACATCAACATGAGAGCGACCGTCGGAATCTCCGCGGGCGGACTGTCCGGTGTCGGATATGTTTCCGGGCAGATCGGATGGGGTGCGAGGGTCGATCTTACCTACCGTCACGATCCGAACTATGTCGGTGCGGGTGCCATGAGAAAGGATCACGGAGTTACGGGATTTACGTATTTATACCGCGATATTCTGAAGGAAATGCCGCTTGATAAAAAGAGACTGATGAATCCCAAAAGACGTCTTGCCGTCGGAGCAACCAATATGCTGACCGGTAAAACGGAATATTTTGAAAAGGGAAAATGCAATCTTTCCGGAGCAATACGTGCATCCGCAACGGTTCCGTTTGTATCAAGACCGGTAGTCATGCACGGAGTACCTTATCTTGACGGAGGATGCTCGACTAAAATTCCATACAGGTGGGCAACAGATGAGGGGTACGAAAAAATAATCGTGGTAAAGACAAGAGAGTGGGATTTTGTAAGGTCTGAAGAACCGATAAAAAATTCCAGACTGCTTTACCGTAAATATCCGGAATTCATCAAAGCCATGGACCGGGCAAATGCAGAGTTTAACCGGATGACAAAGGAACTGAAAAAACTGCATGAGGAAAAGAAAGTCTTTGTCATTGCACCGTCGAAACCGGTTACCGTAACCCGTTTTGAAAAGGATATGGAAAAACTCGGGGAATTATACTGGCTGGGATTTCAGGATGCGGAAGACTGTTTTGAAGAACTGAAGGATTATTTGGAAAACTGAAAATAAAGGGGGTATCGTAAATGGATTATTTTAATCCCGCTGACATTGCGGAACGGATTTTGGAAGCTTTGGACAAGGAGCGAAAAGAAATGAAGACAATGAACGTAATGCTCCTCGGAAAAACCGGGGTAGGAAAAAGTACACTGATCAATAACCTGTTTAACAAACGTCTGGCGGAAACCGGAATCGGCAGACCGGTTACCCAGGAAATCAGACAATATTCGAAAGAGAATTATCCGCTTACGATTTACGATACGCCCGGACTGGAACTCGGAGGAGACAACGCAATAGAACATCTCTTAAAGGGTGTAAATGCCGAAATCCGAAAGGGAATTAATTCCGGTAAAATGGATAAGGCAATTCACTGCATTCTTTACTGCGTGAGTGCAACTTCCCATCGTTTTGAAGAGGAAGAGAAGAAATTCATAAGGATGTTTCTGGATGAAAACAAGGACACCAATATCCCTGTAATTATCGTAATTACCCAGTGTGTTTCCAAGAGGGATGCAAAGGAACTGAAGAACTGCATCGAAGCGGAAAACCTGAACGTAACGCAGATTGTTCCCGTGCTTGCGGAAGATTATGAACTCGATGAGGATACCGTTATTAAATCGTTCGGACTGGACAAACTTTCGGAACTGATGTATGAAATCATTCCGGATGCCATGAAAAAGACTTTTATTTCTGTACAGAAAGCCAGCATCCGCTTAAAATCCGGGAAAGCGCACGCGGTTGTTGCGGCGGCAGCTGCAGCGGCGGGAGCTACGGGGGCAATTCCGATTCCGTTTGCGGATTCTTTTGCATTGGTGCCGGAACAGATTGCAATGCTTGCGTCCATTACCGCGATTTTTGATCTGTCATTGGAAAAATCGGCAATTGCTGCGATTACTACGGCTACTCTCGGTACGGCAGGTGCTACGGTGGCTGGAAAAACGGCTGTTTCGGGACTTTTGAAACTGATTCCGGGTGCGGGTTCCGTAGCAGGAGGTTTTATTTCGGGAAGCGTTGCGGCAGCACTTACCGCGGCTTTGGGTGAGGCATATATCGGAATCATGGTTGCAATTGCAAAGGGTGAGATGAGCGTAAAGGATTTGAGTACGGACGAAGGAAAGAGATTCATGTCGGAATCGTTTAAGAATGCGCTGCGTCTGAGAAGAAACAACAAGGGAGAGCGTCTCGACAAAGACAAGAAGGACAGCGAAGAAACCCCGTAGATTACAGAATTAATCCTTGACAAGTTAGAGTTCACTAACTATACTTAAAATCGGTTAGAAAAAGCTAACCGATTTTTTGTTTTGCCAGGTTAGTTACATCTAATTAAAACGGTATATATGGGAAGCAGTCATCCTGTTTTTTTTACACAATGGTTAGGAACTGCTAACCGGAAATAAGGAGGAGGAAAATGATGCCGCTCATTTTTGCAGAGCCGGGACAGGAGCAGATCATCAAAAAGATCGGCGGAAGCCCCGAAGTAAAAAAACACCTGGAAGATCTGGGCTTCAATGTCGGAGGAGAAGTCAGCGTAGTAAATACGCTCGGAGGAAATCTGATTGTGAAAATCAAGGAAAGCCGGGTGGCTGTCAGTGAAGAACTGGCAAAAAAAATTATGGTTTAAAGAATTGCGAAAGTGAAAGGGAATTTCCGGGAATCGAATTTTATACGACCTGAAAAGAAGGAGGAGTGAGAAAGTGAAAACATTAAGAGACGTGAAGGTCGGCGAAAAAGCCACGGTTGTAAAACTGCACGGCGAAGGCGCAACGAAAAGAAGAATTATGGACATGGGCATTACCAGAAATACGGAAGTTTATGTCCGCAAAGTGGCGCCGCTTGGAGATCCGATTGAAGTGACCGTGAGAAATTATGAACTGTCGCTTCGAAAGGCGGATGCCGAAATGATAGAGATTCAGTAAAAGAGACTGTGAAGGAAAGGAAACGAAAGAGAAATGAGTATCAGAATTGCACTTGCTGGAAATCCGAACAGCGGTAAAACCACACTTTTTAACGCACTGACCGGTTCCAATCAGTTTGTCGGAAACTGGCCGGGAGTTACGGTGGAAAAGAAAGAAGGAAAATTAAAGAAAAACGATGAGGTCATCATTACGGACCTTCCGGGAATCTATTCGCTTTCTCCCTATACTTTGGAAGAAGTTGTTGCAAGAGATTATCTGATCGGGACAAGACCGGATGCAATTTTAAATATTATTGACGGAACCAATCTTGAAAGAAACTTATATTTAACCACACAGCTTACGGAACTCGGTATTCCGGTGGTAATTGCCATTAACATGATGGATGTGGTACGGAAAAACGGTGATGAAATCAATACGGAAGAACTTTCCAGACAACTCGGTTGTAAAATTGTTGAAATATCAGCGCTGAAAAACGAAGGCGTGTCTGAAACCGCGGAGGAAGCAATCAGGGCTGCAAAAGGAAGCAGAACCGTTCCGCAGCATACTTTTCAGGGAAGTGTGGAACATGCACTTGCCCATATCGAGGAAGTGACCGTGCATGATCTTCCGGAAGAACAGCAGAGATGGTATGCAATCAAACTGTTTGAAAGAGATGAAAAAGTGCTGGAAAAATTAAGTCTTTCCGCTGAAGTAAGGAATCATATCGAGCAGGATATCAAGGCTTGCGAGAATGAACTTGACGATGATTCGGAAAGCATTATCACGAATGAAAGATATATTTATATCGCATCCGTTATCAAGGCCTGCTACAAAAAGAAAAAAGCAGGAGAACTGACGACGTCCGATAAAATCGATAAAATCGTGACCAACAGGTGGCTAGGACTGCCGATTTTTGCGGTTATCATTTCCCTGGTATATATTTTATCCATGGCTCCTTTTGCTCCCGGTACAATGCTTACGGACTGGGCCAATGACGGACTTTTCGGAGACGGCTGGCATCTGTTCGGAATCGGTTCCGGTTCATACGGAGAAGCGGCGGACGAGTTCGGAGAGGCCGCAAATGTGATTGATGCTTTCATCGGGCTTCCGGAAGAGGCAGATGTGGAAGGTGTAAAAGCAGCAGCCGATGAAATAGTGCCTGGCACTGTTACGGAATATACGCTGGAAGATGAGGAAACTCTTGCAACGGAAGACGTGACATACTCCTATGATGATTTAAAGGATGCCGTTACGGTATATGAAAAATACGAAGGTGAAGAGCCCGATCCCGCTGCATACGGTGTATGGGTTCCGGGTATTCCCGTGATTGCGGAAAATATACTTGATGCCATTCATTGCGCAGACTGGTTAAAGAGCCTGATTCTTGACGGTATTATCGGCGGTGTCGGTGCCGTACTCGGATTCGTACCTCAGATGCTTGTACTGTTCTTCCTGCTTGCATTCCTTGAGGCATGCGGATATATGGCGAGAATCGCATTCGTGCTGGATCGTATCTTCCGTAAATTCGGTCTTTCCGGTAAATCCTTTATTCCGATGCTGGTCGGAACCGGTTGCGGCGTTCCCGGTATTATGGCATCCCGTACGATTGAAAATGAAAGAGACCGCCGTATGACCATTATGACGACGACCTTTATTCCCTGCGGTGCAAAGCTGCCGTTTATCGCAATGGTTTCCGGTGCGCTTTTCCACGGTTCTCCGTTTGTTTCGGTCGGTGCATATTTTATCGGAATGGCAGCCATTATTATTTCCGGTATTATGCTGAAGAAGACAAAAATGTTTGCTGGAGATCCGGCTCCTTTCGTAATGGAACTTCCCGCTTACCATATGCCGACACTGAAGAATGTACTTCGTTCCATGTGGGAGAGAGGCTGGTCCTTTATTAAAAAAGCAGGAACCATCATTTTACTTTCCACCATTGTAATCTGGTTTTTATCCAATTTCGGTGTAGCGGACGGTTCCTTCAGAATGCTTGAGGAAGAGGAAGTTAATCTTTCCATTCTTGCAAAAGTGGGCGGACTGGTATCCTGGATTTTTATTCCTCTCGGATGGGGAAACTGGCAGGCAACGGTTGCATCCATTACGGGACTGGTTGCAAAAGAGAATATCGTCGGAACGATGGGCGTGCTTTACGGCGGTGTGGAAGGTATGACAAAGTACCAGGTACTTGCAAGCAAATTCAATTCGGTTTCCGGATTTTCCTTCCTTGTTTTCAACCTTCTCTGTGCTCCCTGCTTTGCGGCAATCGGTGCAATTAAGAGAGAGATGAACAATGCAAAATGGACCTGGTTTGCAATCGGTTATCAGTGCGGATTTGCGTATGTAATCGCTCTTTTAATCAACCAGATCGGAAGTATTTTCACCGGAAACATGAATGTAATCGGACTGATTGTTTCCCTGTTACTGCTTGCCGGAATGGTATATATGTTATTCTTTAAGAAGTACAAAGAAGCAAACAAACTTACCGCGAAAACGGTGTAACCGGATGCAGAGATAAAATAGCGGTAAAAAACAATAAAAATACAATAAAGCAGCAATAAAAAAGTGCAGTTACGGATTTGACGAATACATCTTCGTAACTGCACTTTGTTTTAAACAGCGGGATTTTCAGTTCCGGTTTCGCAAAGAAAACTGTTAAATGTATGCGGAATGCAAAAAACATTGAAAAACGCGAATTAATCAAAACAGCAGGAAAACATTACGAAAGGTGTCAGTCCGAAGATGATGTAGAATCAAACCGGTGGTATAAAAAGAGTCACGGAAATGAATTTGTGAGGAATCTGAGCTGGGAGAACATTTTTCCCTGCTCTTTTTTCCGGCAATCATTGTATAATGGAATATAGTAATGCTGTCAGAATCTGTACGTTAAGTTACGAACCGAAGCGGTGGGATGCGGAAGCGCATGATTTTATGCTGGCGCTGAAAAACTTCTCTGGACGGATTTATCTTTGCGGATTGTTGATGAAACCTTCCGTGATGCGCAGCTTTGGCTTTTCTGGAATTACTTAAGAAAGATTTGATGTATGGAACACGGGATAAAAGGCCTGGTGAAATAATCGGGAAAAAACAAAAAAATATGATGATAAAAGATAAAAGGATTGATTCCGGGAAGGCGTTTGACTGGGGAAGGACCTCAGGGGAATATGCCAGATACCGTGATATATACCCGGAGGAATTTTACAAAAAAATAGCTGACCGCGGGCTTTGCATAAAAGGACAGAAGGTTCTGGATCTGGGAACCGGAACCGGGGTTTTGCCGAGAAATATGTATGCGTTCGGTGCCAAATGGACCGGGACGGATATTTCCGCAGAGCAGATTGAACAGGCAAAGAGGCTGTCGGCTTTAAAAAACATGAACATTGAGTACAAGGCTGTGGCAACGGAGGAGATTGATTATCCCGATCACAGTTTTGACGTGATTACGGCATGCCAGTGTTTCTGGTATTTTGATCATGAGAAGGTGATGCCGGTGCTGGCGCGTATTCTGCAGGACAACGGACGACTTGTAGTGCTTTATATGGCGTGGCTTCCGTATGAGGATCGAATCGCCGGCGCAAGCGAAGCGCTGGTTTTAAAATATAATCCGCGCTGGTCCGGAGCAGGAGAAACAAGGCATCCGATTTGGATTCCGGATGTTGCGTATGAGTATTTTGACCCGGAATATCACGAGGAATATGATGTTTCGGTGCCTTTTACAAAGGAGAGCTGGCACGGCAGAATGTTTGCCTGCAGGGGTGTCGGGGCATCGCTTAATAAAGAGGAACTGGCTGCATGGGATAAAGAGCACCGGGAACTTTTGGACCGGATTGCACCGGATTCGTTTGAGGTGCTGCATTATGCAGCGATTGCGGTGCTGAAGAAAAAAGGATCAAAGGGATTGCAGTGTTAAAAAATGGATCAGGGGACACGGAAACCATGCAGAAGCAGACTTTGGGAAAACAGAGAGGACGGATTCGTGGCAGAAAGACCTGCATTTGAAGATATTAAAGACTATGAGGAGTTTTGTAAATATTACTGGTATCGGGAGGAACTGATCCGGATTTGCAAAGCGCTGGGGCTTAAATCAGACGGAAGTAAAATTGAACAAAATAATGTGATCCGGGCCTATTTTTCCGGAGAAAAAATCCTTCCCGTAAAGAAGACGAAAGGGAGGTCGCGAGGCGGAACGCAGGGTGGTGCGCAAGGTGGTTCACGATTGAAAACAATATGCGATTCTAATCTTACGTTAGATACCGGTCTGATTGCCTGCGGATTTACCTTCGGAAACCGGTTCCGGGATTTCTTCTCCGAACAGACGGGTGTGAAACCGTTTAAATTTAACGTAGATATGGTTGCCACGGCAAAAGCGGTAAAGAGAAACGGAGACGTGAATTTTACGCTCGGGGATCTTCTGGATATTTACTACGGCAGAAAGACGTATGCGACATATGATAAATCAGCGCTTCAGTGGAACCGGTTTGTAAAGGATTTTTGCGCGGATGAGGTTACGAAGATTTTTCATGAGCGACTGAAGGCAGCTGCTGTTTTATGGAAAATCGTCCGGGAATCGGATCGGAAAAAAGAGTATTCGCACGAGTTGTTTGAAATGTATGCGGATATGCTGAAGAATGCGGAGTACGCGAGAAACTGCAGTGCCAATTCGGTTTATCCGATGTCGATGGCAGAAGGGTTTCAGGACGGAACGGTTATTTCGGACGGAGATGCTGTTTTATTTTGGCATTACGCGGGTTTTGCATATATTACGGGAAATCCGGATGAGAAATTT